>NZ_BAABGY010000005.1:0-271150 GCF_039541815.1 Flaviaestuariibacter amylovorans | reverse complement strand
GCAAGACTGTAATCCTTACAAGTCCGCCTACGATAATCACTAACTCCTGTATCTAACATATAAGTCAACTTTTGTGTCAACCTATTTTAGGACGAGGCAAAGGCATAAGGTAGAAAGCCCCGACATCGTCGGGGCTTTCGTACAAAAGTGCTTTGAGAAAAGATCGATCCAGGTAAAGTTTGATCCACCTAAGTTCCCCCTTCGGGGGACAGGGGGCCGGGGACAGGGGGCCGGAGCGTGCGTGCTTAAAACTTCGGCATCGGGCGCACGGGCGGGCGCTTCATCAGCCATTGGTAAAAGAGCGGGAACTCACGGCGCCAATCGGCCTCGCGGTGCTGGCCCTCGGGGCGCACGACGGTAGCCATGGGTCCTTTCGAAAGCTGGCGCAGCAGCCGCGCGATGCGCTCCATGTCCGGAACCATCTCCTTGCTCTCTTTCTCCCCTGCGTAGAAATACAGCCGGCCGCGTACGCGGCTGCCCTGGCGCAACACGTCTTTCTGGATATCCGGGGCCACCCAGAAGGCAGGTGAAAACACCCCGGCGCCGCCGAACACATCGGGGTAGCGCAGGATGGCATACATCGAGATCAGGCCACCCATCGAGGAGCCGGCGGTATAGGTCTCGAGCGGACGCCGGCTCGTGCGGTAGCGGGCGTCGATCCAGGGCTTCAGCGTCTGCACCAGGAAGTCGACATACTGGGCACCTTCTCCCTTGCCGAAGCGCGCCATATCATAAGGGCTGTACTCGTTGATCCGCGTGGCGCCGCCGTGGTCGATGCCCACCACGATCGCTTCGCCGTACTTCCGGCCCAGCGTATCGAGCGCTTCGTCTACGCCCCACTCGCCGGAGAAGCCGGTGCTCTCGTCGAACAGGTTTTGCCCATCGTGCATATACAGTACCGGGTAGCTGGCGCGGCTCGTGGCATAGGAAGGCGGCAGGTAGATCCAGATGCGGCGGTGGCGGTTCAGCTGCGGAATATAAAAAGCGGTGTCGAGGATGCGCACATTGGCGGAGGCAGTGCTCACTTTGGGCTTCGGCGCAAAGCGGTGCTTCCACCCTTCCACCCGCAGCTCGACGAGTGTATCCCCGGCGATCAGGATCGTACGGTTGGGGCGGTCTTCACCTGCGGCGCCGGTTTCTACGCGGTCCCAGGAGCCGTTGGTAAGCTTGAAGCTCAGAGGCCCCGGAGGCAGGGTGAGCATGATCCCCTGCGATCCGCTGTCGACCTGCCGGAGCCGGTAGCGCTCGTCGGACGGGTTCCAGTTGTTCTGCGGACCGGCAAAGTAAACAGAGTCGCGGCTTTGCGCGGGCGTGGTCATGAGGCGGAGAAACACCTTGTGCTGGGCCGATGCGGAAAAGCTGCCGGCGAGCAGCAAGATGGAAAGAAGCTTATGCATGGATACCGGATTCACGGAGCGTGCCCAGATAGGTACGCACCTGTTGGTGAAGGCCCTGCGAGAGCGGTACTACCGGCAGGCGCAAATAGTTCTTGATGATGCCGAGCTCCGCCAGGAACGCCTTCACCCCTGCCGGGTTGTTCTCGGCAAAGAGCAGGTCGTAGCCCACGAGCAGGCGGTTGCTGAGGGTGCGCGCGGTAGCGAAGTCGTTGCCGAGCGCGAGGCTGATCATCCGGCTGAAGTCTTTCGGGAAGCAGTTGGCGGCCACCGAGATCACGCCGTCCATGCCGAGCGCCACCTGCGCCATCGCCAGGTTGTCGTCGCCGCTCACCACCATGAAATCGGCCGGTGCGTCGCGGAGGATCTGCATGCACTGGGCGAGGTTGCCGGAGGCTTCCTTGATGCCGTTGATATTGGCGAAGTCGCGTGCGAGCCGCACGGTGGTTTCGGCCGTCATATTGGAGCCGGTTCGGCCCGGTACGTTGTACAGGATGATGGGGCGCGTGGTGGATTCGGCAATGGCCTTATAGTGCTGGTAAATGCCTTCCTGCGAGGGCTTGTTGTAATAGGGCGATGCCGAAAGGATGGCAGCGGCCTTCTCCACCGGGAAGGAAGCGATCTCCTCGATCACATGGGGCGTATTGTTGCCACCGGCGCCGATCACTACCGGCACGCGGGCCGCCACCGAGGAAAAGGTGCACTGGATCACGTCGCGCTTCTCCTCCTTGCTGAGGGTCGGCGTTTCACCGGTCGTGCCGAGGGTCACCACGTAGTTGACGCCCCCGTCGATCACGAAATGAACAAGGCGCTCGAGGGCCTTGAAATCGACGGCGCCTTGCTCGTCGAAGGGCGTCACCAGGGCCACGCCTGTGCCGCGTAACAAATCTTTCAACATATAGAGGTCGTTTCTTGTTTCGAAGCGTACTAAATCAAAAGTCAAAATTCAAAAGTCAAAATGCACTCGCTGTACCGGCTTTTGACTTTTGAATTTTGACTTCCGTAGGTAAAGCAGTTAACTATCAGGACGAAGCCTCCTCCAAAGGAAGCTCTTCCCAGAAGCCCATCTTGCCGAACTTCTCGATGCGGTCGTCGATGCGCTTTTCCGGGTCGAGGTCGCGGATCTCGGAGAGGGTGGTCAGGATCTGCTGCTTGAGGAGCTGCGCCGCCTCGTCGTAGTCCCAGTGGGCGCCACCGGCGGGCTCGGGCACGATGGTATCGACAAGTCCGAAGGATTTCATGTAATCGGCCGTCAGCTTCAGCTGCTCGGCGGCGATCTCCTTCTGGGCCCAGGAGCGCCACAGGATGGTGGAGCAGTTCTCGGGGGAGATCACCGTATACCAGGCATTCTCCATCATCAGGATGCGGTCGCCGACACCGATGCCGAGGGCACCGCCGGAAGCGCCTTCGCCGATGATCACTACGATCACAGGCACCTTGAGGCGGATCATCTCGTAGATGTTGCGGGCGATGGCCTCGCCCTGGCCACGCTCCTCGGCCTCAAGGCCGGGGTAGGCACCGGGCGTATCGATGAGGGTCACGATCGGCTTGTTGAACTTCTCGGCGAGGCGCATGAGGCGCAGGGCCTTGCGGTAGCCTTCGGGGTTGGCCATCCCGAAGTTGCGCAGCTGGCGCGTCTTGGTGTTGGTTCCTTTCTGCTGGCCGATCATCATCACGGTCTGTCCCTCGATCTGGGCAAAGCCGCCCACCATCGCCTTGTCGTCCTTCACGTTGCGGTCGCCGAACAGCTCCACGAAGTTGGTGGTCATCTTCTCGATGTACTTTAAGGTGTAGGGACGGTCGGGGTGCCGGCTCAGTTGCACCTTTTGCCAGGAGGTGAGGCTCCGGGTGATGGCCGTTCTGCGCTCCAGGATCTGGGCCTCGAGCTTTACTATCTGTTCGGAATAGTCGATCTTTTTCTGTTCACCGGAATGTTTCAACTTCTCGATCTCGTCGATCAGGTCTTTGATCGGCTTCTCAAAATCGAGGAATTGGCGGTTCGCGTTCGTGGGCATAGTCGGAAAATATGGCGATAAAAGTAGGAAATGATCTCAGATCTGGGATCGCGGATCTCAGATGTGCCTGAATAAGGGTTTCTCCAGCTGCCTGCGCCAGGATAATTTCACGCAGCGGCGCGGCGGTGAACGGCGCAGCGAGCCTGGTGGGTCTGAATAGATGCCCGGTAGCGTCAATTGGGAGGCAGGTGCCTGATTTGATGGTCATCGACCGGTACCGTGACGGGCCTCGAGTGGCGGTGCGCAAAAAGAAATTGTCGCTGCGCCGCCGTGCCGTTGCGCCGCTGCGTGCAACAGTGAGCATAGCGAACGCTTCCTGCAGGCAGATCCCAGATCCGACATCCGAGATCTGAGATTCCCTTTATATTTGCCGCAAACGTTGGCTGATGTCCAAACAGATTGAAGACTTTGACGCGAACCTGGCCGGTGAGGAGGGCAAGACCGAGGAAACGAAGACCAGCTGGTTCAAGCGCCTGAAAAAAGGGATCACGACGCCCTCTTCCGAGAAAAAGGAAACCCCCGAAGGCCTCTGGACCAAATGCCCGGAGTGCAACTATATCAGTACGGTGAACGACCTGCACGAGCAGCTCTTCGTATGCCCGAAATGCAATTTCCACCACCGCATCGGGTCCGACGAATACTACGAGATCCTCTTCGACGAAGGCCAATATACCGAGCTATTCGAGAACATCCGCTCCAAGGACTTCCTCGGCTTTACCGACCTGAAGCCCTACCAGAAGCGCCTCGAGGAGACCTGGTCCAAAACCGCGCTCAAGGACTCCATGCGCGTCGCCACCGGCACCGTGGACGGGCAGGGGCTCGTGGTGGCCTGCATGGACTTCGAATTCATCGGCGGCTCGCTCGGCTCGGTAATGGGAGAAAAGTTCTCCCGCGCCGTCGACTATTGTATCGAGCACCGCCTGCCGTTTATGGTGATCTCCAAGAGCGGCGGCGCCCGCATGATGGAAAGCGCCTTTTCGCTGATGCAGCTCGCCAAGACCTCCGGCAAGCTCTCCCGCCTCTCCGACGCGAAGCTCCCTTATATCTCCCTCCTTACCGACCCCACCTTCGGCGGCATCTCGGCCTCCTTCGGCATGCTGGGCGACCTCAACATCGCCGAGCCCGGCGCCCTTATCGGCTTCGCCGGCCCCCGCGTGATCAAGGAAACCATCAAGAAGGACCTTCCCGAAGGCTTCCAGCGCTCCGAGTTCATCCTCGAGCACGGCTTCCTCGATTTCATCGTAGGGCGTAAGGAGCTCCGGCAGAAGCTATCGACCGTGCTGACGCTGTTCAACAACTAATCCCCGGACTTTTTCGGACGCAGGCTACGGCCTGCGTTTTTTTATCAGACCGGGGCAAAAGGCAGAGCTCTGGCACGGGCTTTGCCCCACCGCCCGTACCACCGATTTTTCTATCTCGCCGGATGCAGCTAATTTGGCCCCTTTTCAAAGGCGCCCGGTGACCCAAATCCGGCGATTTCCCAATGGCACGAAAGAACAAAGCAATCGAGATCCGCAACCGCTCGGCCTGGCACGAGTACTTCGTGGACGACACCTGGGTGGCGGGCGTAGCCCTGCTCGGTACCGAGGTGAAGTCGCTGCGCGCGGGAAAAGCCTCCTTCAACGACAGCTACTGTCTCTTCAATGATGGTGAGCTCTGGCTCAAAAGCCTGCACATCGCCGAATACGTTCACGGTACCGTCAACAACCACGACCCGCTGCGCGACCGCAAGCTGCTGCTAACGAAGCGGGAGCTCAAAAAGATGGAAGGCAAGCTGAAGGAGAAGGGGTATACCGTGATCCCGCTGCGGATCTTCACCAACGACAAAAGCCTCATCAAAATGGAGATCGGTCTCGCGCGCGGCAAGAAGCTGTACGACAAGCGCGAAAGCATCAAAGCACGCGACACCGACCGCGACCTCAAACGCTACCTGAAATAAAACACCCGGCAAACCGTTAGAAACACCATGATCCGTATCTGGCCCCTGCTCTTCCTGCTGTTCCTCTCCCTGCCCGGGCGCGCCCAGGACGTCAACGGCTATTGGTACGGCACCGGCAACGTCGAGAACGGCGGATCCTCCAACAACTATATGTTCGAGGTGCTGCTGGAGCAGAACGGCTCCTCGCTCAAAGCCATCGTCAACTATTATTTCAAGAATTCCTTCCGCTCCTTCCGCATCAACGGATCCTTCAACCGGCAAAGCCGGCAGGTGGAGCTGTTCAACATCCCCATTACTTACTTCAACTCACCGGTGCACCTCGAGGTCGACTGTCCCATGGACTTCGTAGGCCAGCTGCGCGTGTCGCAGGTAAGCTCCAACATCCGCGGCTCCTTCCAGGGCCGCAAGGGCTACCAGAACACCTGTCCGCCGATCGTCTTCGACCTGAAGCAGAACAAGGACGCCGGCAACCGCGACTCCGTGATCGCTGCCATCGCACAATACCGCGAGCAGCACCAGTTCTGGACACCCACTGCCTACGATACGCTTGTGGCCGCCACGGTGATCCAGCGACCGGTGGTCAACTACGTGGTGGCTAACGAGTTTCTGAAGCGGCAGACCGAAGTCGCGGGCCAGGCCGACGTGCAGCGCGACACCGTCTCCGTCGATTTCTACGACAACGGCGAAGTGGACGGCGACTCGATCTCCGTGTTCTTTAACGGGCAGCTCCTCACCTTCAACCGGCTTCTGGGTACCAAGGCCATCCACTTCGACCTCGTGCTCGACCCGAACCGCGAGGTAAACGAGATCTCGATGTTTGCCAACAACCTGGGGCGCTACCCGCCCAATACGGCGCTGATGGTGGTGTGGGACGGCAAGAAGCAGCACGAGATCCGGCTGGCCTCCTCGCTGGACCGTAATGCTACGGTGCGCATTAAGAAGAAACGAAAGCCGGATACGGCTCCTAAATAACAAGAAGCCCCGGCCGCTGCGGCCGGGGCTTCTTCGTGACCTCACTTGCAGATATCGTGGTAGCGATAAGCCTCCTTACGGTAGCTGCGGGTAGCCGGATGATAGCGGTACCGGTGCTCGCCCACGCCGCAGGCGCCGGCATGTCCGAAGGTGATGAGCCGCTTCCGGCGCGCGTCGATCGTGCCCGGAAAGAGAGAGACCGAGTCGGTCAGATAATCGCTCTTCTCGAATCGTCCGGTGCCGCCCTGCAGGAAATAAGTATAGTAGCTGCCGCTGGTGCCGCCCTCGTTGGTCTTCAGGGCTACATCCTCCCGGCCATCGAAATTGAGGTCGGCAACCACGAGGTCGCCGTAGTCGTTGTCGAGGGCTTCCTTCTCCTGATTGACTCCCGTTATGAAGGATCGGACATGGCCCGGCGTGGGTACGGTATCGTAAAACAGGGGCCCGGTACAGCGCTGTGTGAAGGAGTCGCGAAGTGCCCCCGTTCGCGCATCGTATACCGCGAGGCGCCATTCGTCGTCGGTATCCTCCGGGGAGCGCCGCGTCCGGTGGAAATACAATACGTAGCGGCAGACGTCCGAAAGATGGTCGTAGCGATAGGCACGCTCCAGCACCGGCCCTTCGGGCGCCGGGGCCGTAGCCCGCAGGGCCGGGTGCTCCGCCGGCGTACCGGCCTCCCCGCCTTGCTCATGGCACGAGCTCAGCACCGGCAGACCACCGCACAGGAATAAAAGAAGGCCGGTGGCACTTCGGGAAAACGACCGGAACATCATACCCATATATTCTTCGGAAAGGTAGCGTGCCGCCGATCGGCTCGGGCAGGCCGCTCGCTAAATCCGGGAAAATGGCACCGGCCGGCCCAACCCTTTTTGGCGCACCGCAGTATATAAAGTTACTGACGCAGGAAAACACCAATCCGGCGGCGACTCCTAACCCGACACTGCCTATGTTCGCCTTCCACCACGACCGTAAACGGTACTTCGACATGCAGTACCGCGTAAGCACAGAAAGTATCCTTCCGCTGATCGAGGGGAGCATGCGCCTGCGCCCCGGCTTCCGCGTGCTGGAAGTGGGTTGCGGCGAGGGCGGCGTGCTCAAGGCCTTCGCCCGCAGGGGCTGCAGCTGCGTGGGCGTAGATCCCGACGGCGCGCGTATTCGCAACGGACGGCGCTGGCTGCAGGCCGAAGGCGACCCCGTGCTGCTGTTGGAGCAGAATATCTTCGCCGTGTCGTTGGAGCAGCTTGGCGGCGCTTTCGACCTCATCCTCCTCAAAGACGTGCTCGGCGAGATCCGCGAAAAAGAGCGGCTCTTTGCAATGCTCAACACCCTGCTAAAGCCCTGGGGACAGGTCTTCGCCTCCTTTTCGCCCTGGCAAATGCCCTTTGGCGGGCAGCAGCAACTATGCAGCAGCGGACTTTCGCGCCTGCCCTGGCTGCACTTGCTTCCACGCGCCCTGTACCGATACCTGTTGCAAAAAAACGGGGAGCCCTGCGAATCCCTGCTCGCGCTCCGCGATGCCCGCATCAGCATTGAAGGGTTCCGGCAACTTGCCCGGCAGCACGGCTTTTCAAGCGTCCGCGAAGTGCCCTACCTGCTCAACCCGATGTATACGCAGAAGTTCGGCTGGCCCGGATGCCGGCAGCCCTGGCCGCTCAGGCACCTCCCCTACCTCCGCAACTTTCTGACTACGAGCGCGTATTTCGTGGTACGCAAGAACGTGGCCGCCGCACAGCCTGCAGCGCCGCGCGCCTGGAGCCGGGGGCTCTTCGAAAGGTATTGGCAGCTACCCGCGTAGGTCCGGGCAAACCGGCGCGCCCGGAAAGCCCGTAATTTACCGGGCAAACGCCGCCTATGTTCCGCACGCTCTTCTTCCGCACGCTCCCGGGCCTTTCGCTTCAGCCCGAATCACTCTGGCACGAGTTGGAGGCGGCCTACCAGGAGCCGCAGCGGCACTACCATACGCTGGCGCACCTGGATGCGCTGGCGGAGGTACTGGCACCGCTGTGGACAGAGGTCGACGATGCCGCGACGCTGGTGCTGGCCATCGCCTATCACGACGCCGTGTACGACCCGGCCCGGCCCGATAACGAGGAGCGCAGCGCCGAACTGGCGGCTGCGCGCACCGATGGTTTCCTGGCAGCGCCGCAACAGCAACGCCTGCGCCGCCATATCCTGGCCACGAAGGCCCACCAGCCTGCCGGAGACCCGGATACCGACTTGTTCACCGATGCAGACCTGTCGATCCTGGGCGCTCCTGCCGATAGCTACGACCGCTACGCCGCCGACGTGCGCGCCGAATACAGCATATACCCGGATGCCCTGTACCGGCCCGGGCGGGCCGCGGTGCTGCGCAGGTTCCTGGCGGCAGACCGCGTCTTCAAGACACCGTATTTCTACAATCAGTACGAAGCTTCGGCCCGGGCCAACCTGCAGCGTGAGCTAAGCCGACTGGAAGCACCTGATTCCTGAGCAACCATGGTGCAGGAACGAATCCACTCCTCCCGAGTACTTCGAATAGGACGCAACGCCGGGAAAAATTACCAGGAAGGAAAGCCTTCTTCCCTCCGGATACACCACGTCAACATTCGATATTCCTTGTTCGATATTCGATATTCATTATTCCCCCTCCGTACCTTGCGCCCCGATGCCCTTTCTTGAAGTAAACGGACTGACCAAAGCGATCGGAACTTCCTTCCGGCTGGAGCCGATCGACCTGGTGCAGGCAGCAGGACAGCGCCTGGCCATCGCGGGCGCCACGGGCTCCGGTAAAAGCACGCTCCTGAAGCTTATCGCCGGGCTCGCACAGCCCGACGCCGGCACGGTACACCTCGAGAGCGCCCGGGTGTTGGGCGCCGACGAAAAGCTGCTGCCCGGTCACCCGCGCATCGCCTATCTCTCCCAGCATTACGAGCTGCGCCACCATTACCGGGTGGAGGAACTGCTCGAGTACGCCAACAAGCTGCCCTACCGCGAAGCCCTCTGGATCTACGACGTCTGCCGCATCACGCACCTGCTGCAACGGAAAGAGCACGAGCTCTCCGGAGGCGAAAAGCAACGCGTGGCCACCGCCCGCCTGCTCATCCAGCAGCCGGCGCTGCTCCTCCTCGACGAGCCCTTCTCCAACCTCGACCGCGCCCACAAGACCGTGATGCAGCAGGTGCTGCATGATATCGGCTCGGAGCTGGGCATTACCTGCCTCCTCGTGACGCACGACCCGCTCGACTCGCTTTCCTGGGCAGAAGAAATACTGGTACTGCAGGAAGGCCGCCGGGTGCAGCAGGCGGCGCCGCAACTCCTTTACCGGCAGCCTGCCAACGAGTACGTGGCCGGTCTCTTTGGGCCGTACAATCTATTTTCGCCCGGCCTGGCCGATGCGTTTGCCGGTACGATGGCGCTTCCTGCAAGCGGCCGCAAGGCCTTGCTCCGCCCCGAGCACCTGCGCCTCGCCCCGGTGTCGGAGCCGGGGGCCCGCGGTATCATCCAACGCCTCCGCTATTTCGGCGCACACTGGGAAGCCGACGTGCTGGTGGGAAACGCCACCCTAACGGTTCATTGTGCCCAGGAGCAATGGCGCACGGGCGACGAAGTAAGCGTGGTGCCGCAACCGGATACGTTGTGGTTTCTGTAGCCTGAACTGCGTCTTTCATGTCCTGGGCCACCGGCCAGCAGGAGTACCTTTGGGGCTGCAAAAGATCGTTATGAAAAACATTCTGCTCGCCGGCGCTACGGGTCATACCGGGCGCGCCATCGCTACCGAGCTGCACCGCCGGGGCCTTCCTTTCACCGCACTCGTTCGCAACAGCAGCCGCGCAGCGCTGCTCAGGGGTCTTACCGACAGCTTCCGCTATGCCGAGGCCACCGACCCGAACGCATTCACCGGTATTTCTACGGGACACGAAGTGGTGATCTCCGCACTGGGCAAATCGGTATCGCCTTTCGACCGGAGCAAACCTACTTTCGACCAGGTTGACCTCGCCGCCAACCGTGCGCTCATCAACGACGCGGCGCAGCAGGGTGTGCGCAAGTTTGTATATGTCTCGGCCTTCGGCGCGCAGAAGCACCCGGGGCTCCGGTACTTCCGCGTGCATCAGCAGGTGGAGGAGCAACTAAAAACTTCCGGGCTCGATTGGAGCATCGTGCGCCCGCCGGCACTGTTCAGCGCCTTCACCGACCTGCTGACGATGGCCCGTAAGGGACGCTTGATGCACCTGGGTGCCGGCGACAGGCAGACCAACCCGATCTGGGAGGGCGACCTCGCGCGGATCGTGGCCGACAGCATCGACACCCCTTCTTTCGAATGCGACCCCGGCGGTCCCGAGGTACTGACGCGGCGCGCCATCAACGAGCTGATCCAGCGGGTGGCAGCACCCCACAAAAAAATCCGGCAAGCGCCCCTGGGACTCATTAAGGCACTGCTGCCCCTGGTGAAACTAACGGACCGCAACAGCTACGACAAGCTGGCGTTCTTCACCGAAGTATACGGGGCCGATAATATTGCAACGCCGGTCGGGAGCAAACGGCTCGAGCAGTACCTGCGCGAGCAGGCCGCCGGCGCCGGCAGGTGAAGCCGGGCAAGCGCCGGTGGACAATGGGATCCTTTTGCGTGTTGCCTCCAACCATGCGCGGCACGGGGCCAGGGAACGCTGCTCCGGGCAGGATGAAAACGGACGCCGTGCAAAATTTTGCAGCGCGTTGCGGTAAACTTAGCTTTACGCAAACTGACTGATTATGAAATGGACGCGGCTTGTCTCCTGCGCTTTATTGTTCCTCGGCATGTCCGCGTGCTCGAAAAACAACAGTGGCGATCCCGACCCGGGCAGCGTTCCTACCGTGCAAACCAACCCCGTTCCTGCGCCCGCTACGGCCACGGTCAGCTTTTCCGGCACCGTCACCAGTGAAGGCACGAGCGCCGTCACGTCGCGGGGCTTTTGCGTGTCGCCCAGCCCCAACCCGACCATCAACGACATGACGGTGCCCGGCACGGGCGCCACCGACTTCGCGGGCAGCTCCGACAACTTTTCGCCGTCCACGCTGTACTACATGCGCGCTTACGCCACCAATGCCAGCGGTGTGGGCTATGGAGCCGTTCAGACCTTCACTACACCCACCGCCTGGACCGTTTCGAATACAGCAGCCTTCGAGATCCTGAGCACTACTGCCCGCATCCGCGGAACCTTCACGCCACTCTATCCCAATTCGGAAGCGCGGATGAACATCGTTTATGGCACGCAGCCGGGTCCTACGCCCGCAAACTTCAACTCGGTGATGAGCACGACCACGGCCGGCAACTTCGACTATGAGCTATCCCCGCTACAGCCGGCCACTACGTATTATGCGCGGGCAGTATTCACCCGCGCCGGGATCATCCAGGGATATGGACCCGAGATCAGCTTCAAGACGGCCGGGTGGACCAATACCACCGGCGGCATCGTGTTCTACGACAAGGGCGCCGCCAGCGATGGCTGGCGTTACCTCGAAGCAGCCCCGCAAGGCATCAATTTCGGCAGCAGCACCGGCGCGCAATGGGGTTGCTCCGGAACGCTGGTTTCGCAGACGCAACCCGAACTCGGCGCCGGCCCGGCCAATACGGCGCGCATTATGGCCCAATGCGCGGCTGCCGACTGCGCCGCGCGGCTCTGCGCAAATTATCAACTCAACGGCGTGAGCGGCTGGTTCCTCCCCTCGTCGGAAGAACTGCTCCGGATGTACAAGAGCCTTTCCCAGGCCCAACTGCACCCGGCCTACCATTGGTCGTCCACCGAACTCAATGGTATGAATGCGTATCTCGGCACCCTCGGCAGCGGCGGTAATAGTCCGGCCATCACCTCCACCGGGAAGTTCTCCAATGCACTCGTGCGGCCGGTACGGCGGTTCTGAGGCTAATTTTCGATTCCTCACGATCCGGTAGCGGTACCAATCCGCGAACAGTTGTGAAGGCCGTTCCCATGATGCAGCGGTGATGTCGATAACCACGGACGCTTCTGAAAAGGGGGGCTCCTGTATCACCGTGCAGCTGTAAGCGGTAGCGCATGCCGTCAAAAACATGCAATCCCCTAACTTCAACGCCAAACCCAAATTGCAGCGCCATGCACTACCCCTACCAGATCACCTCTCTTGAGCAATACCACCGCGACTACCGGCGCAGCACTGAGGATCCCGAGGGATTCTGGTCGGAAGTAGCGGAGCAGTTTCAGTGGCGCCGGAAGTGGGACCGCGTGCTGCAGTGGAACTTCCGTGAGCCGAAAGTGGAATGGTTCGGCGGGGCACAGCTCAATATCACCGAGAACTGTATTGACCGGCACCTCTCCGGCAAAGGGGAGCAGCCGGCTTTTATCTGGGAGCCTAACAACCCCGAGGACCGTGTGCGCGTGGTGACCTACAACCGCCTGCACAAGCGGGTGTGCCAGTTTGCACAGGTGCTGACGAACCTGGGCGTTAAAAAAGGCGACCGGGTGTGCATTTATATGGGCATGGTGCCCGAGCTCGCCTATGCCGTGCTGGGCTGCGCGCGCATCGGGGCCATCCACTCCGTGATCTTCGGTGGTTTCTCGGCGCAAAGCATCGCCGACCGCCTCGAGGATGCGCAGGCCGAGTATATCGTAACGGCCGATGGCGCTTACCGCGGCGAAAAAGTGATCCCGCTTAAAAGCGTGATCGACGATGCGCTCATCGGCAACCGCACCGTGAAGAAGGTGATCGTATATACGCGCACACGTACGCCGGTGTCGATGATCAAGGGCCGCGATGTGTGGTGGGAAGACGAGATGGAGTATGCCGAGTCACAGGTGGAGAAAGACGGGATCGTATCCTTCCCCGCGGTGGCCACCGACGCCGAAGACCCGCTGTTCATCCTGTATACCTCCGGCTCCACCGGCAAGCCCAAGGGCGTTGTGCACAGCACGGCCGGGTATATGGTATGGACCAACTATACCTTCGTCAATACCTTCCAGTATAAACCCGGGCAGGTGCATTTCTGCACGGCCGACATCGGCTGGATCACCGGGCACAGCTATATCGTGTACGGACCGTTGAGTGCCGGCGCCACTTCGCTGATGTTTGAAGGCATCCCTACCTGGCCCGACGCCGGCCGCTTTTGGGACATTGTGCAGAAGCATAAAGTCAACATTCTCTACACCGCCCCTACCGCCATCCGCTCGCTCATGGGCTTTGGGCTGGAGCCGCTTAAGGACAAGGACCTTTCTTCCCTGCAGGTGCTCGGCACCGTCGGCGAACCCATCAACGAGGAAGCCTGGCATTGGTACGACGAGCACGTCGGCCACAAGCAAAGCCCGATCGTGGATACCTGGTGGCAGACGGAGACGGGCGGCGTCCTGATCTCCAACCTCGCCGGTGTGACGCCTGCCATCCCCAGCTGGGCCTCGCTGCCGATGCCCGGTGTGCAGCCGCTGCTGGTAGACGAGAACGGCGCCGAGATCACCGGCAACCCGGCCTCCGGCAACCTCTGCATCCGGGCGCCCTGGCCGTCCATCCTGCGCACTACCTGGGGCGACCACGAGCGCTGCCGGCAGACGTATTTCTCGACGTACGAAGGACTTTATTTTACCGGCGACGGCGCCCTGCGCGATGAGCACGGCAACTACCGCATCACCGGCCGAGTGGACGATGTGCTCAACGTGAGCGGACACCGCATCGGTACGGCCGAAGTGGAAAACGCCATCAACATGCATTCCGATGTAGTGGAGAGTGCCGTGGTAGGCTACCCGCACGACATCAAGGGCCAGGGCATCTATGCCTACGTGATCTGCACCAACCTGCGCGGCAGCGAGGAAGACACCCGCAAGAACATCATCCAGACCGTTTCGCGCATCATCGGCCCCATTGCGAAACCCGACAGGATCCAGTTCGTAAGCGGCCTCCCCAAGACCCGCAGCGGCAAGATCATGCGCCGCATCCTCCGCAAGATCGCCGAGGGCGAAACGGCCAACCTGGGTGATACCACGACCCTGCTCGACCCGGGTGTGGTGGAAGAGATCAAGAACGGGAAGCTCTGATCCGAACCAAGTCAAAAGGCTACATTCAAAAAGCAGACGGAACTCTTTTTGACTTTTGCTTTGTGCTTTTTGACTCCTAATACGCGCAGCATGACCATCGAAATGAAGCCGATCGCGTTTGTGCGGAATGACCGCACAGCGCCGGTCGACGATAACTGGGGCGGAATCATTTCCCGCATAGAGCTAGCTGATGAACTGCCGGAGGAGGCCTTTAACGGCATCGAGGCCTTTTCACACCTTGAGATCATTTACTGCTTCAACCAGGTGGCCGACACCGATTTTCCGTATGCCCGCCACCCGCGCGGGAATACGGCGCTTCCGCGCGTCGGCATTTTTGCGCAGCGCAACAAGGACCGGCCGAACCGTATCGGACTCGTTACCGTAGAATTACTGGAGCGCACCCATCGCTCGCTTCGCGTGCGGCGGCTTGATGCGCTCGACGGTACGCCCGTGCTCGATATCAAACCCGTATTCCGGGAGTTCGGTCCGCAGGGCGAGGTGTGCCAGCCCGATTGGGTGAGCGAGATCGTGAAGGATTACTGGAAATAATATTTGCCGGTCGACGCACACCCGCCGCCTCATCAGCTAAAGCAGCACGTCCTACGGGTTCACTCTCTGATCATGGATATACAGGCTCCGTAAGGGTGATCTCCAGGATCGTCGTTGCCGGACTCCGGCTGTAATCAACACCACTGATGGTGATCGTCCTGTTCGTATTCTTAGTCCAGCGCAGTGGTTTTCCATCGAACAGATTCACCACCTTGGCTACTTTCTTATTGCCTAACGACTGTGTGGTAAAGGTGCCGGAACTGAAAGCGCGGTATCCTTTATAAATGTGGCAGTAGATCTTATTATCTCGGAATGTAAACCCATACTCGCCGAAAAGTGGCTGCCAAGGCCCGCCCGTAGTGCCATAAATCGCTTTCCCCATTTTCGACAGCCAGTCACCTGTTTTCAGCAGCACGTCTTGTTGATTTTTCGGTATCACCCCTTCCCGGTCGGGTGCTACATTCAGGAGCAGGTTGATGTTCCGGACAACGCAATTCGACAAAAAGACCACCACTTCCTCGAAGGGGTATACCTCCCTGTTCGGGCGGTAGCCCCAACCTCCCTTCTGTAGGCTCACACACTTTTCCCCGTATTGCAGAAAGCGGATGTCGCCCGACGTAGCGCTGCCTCCTTCCTCGGCGTGTACATCACCCACCCAGGCAAAGCGCTCGTTCACCACCAGGTCGGGCTGAAGTTTGCGCACCAATCCCATGATGCCAAGCGGCTTGCCGGTGCCGGGCTCCCTGGTGACATACTTTTCCCGTACGGGCCACTCGCTGGCGGGGTTCTGGTATCGACCGGGATCCCAGAACGCCTTCTCCAACGAGTCATTTACGATCTGGCCCAGCCAGCCGCCGTCCCAGAACATATAATCGATGTTGCCATAGTCCTTCAGGATCGTCGTCACCTGCTCATACACTTCTTCCTTCATGTCGCGTGCATCCGCGTTGTGCCATGCCGCCGTTGTGTATCCCCACACATTGGGCTTACAGTCCCTGCCCGTTACATCGTAATAACCCGGGTACCGCCAGCTCATCGGGGAGTAATACAGGCCCAGGCGAAGCCCCGAAGCACGCACCGCAACGGTATACTCCCTGATCAGGTCCCTGCCCAGGTCCTTCTTGCTGGTCCAGCCAGACGGGTGCTTGCTGTCGAACAACGCATACCCATCGTGATGCCGGGTCGTGAGCACCATATATTTCATCCCGGCCTTCTTTGCGAGGGCGGCCCACTCATTCGGGTCATACCGGGCGGCCGTAAAGCCGGTCTCCGGATCTCTTGCTCTTCGTTGATAATATTCGTGGCCCCATTTCTCCTGGTGGCGTACCCACTCGTTGCCTTCGGGCATTGAAGCATACACCCCCCAATGAATGAACATGCCGAACTTATCCTGCTGAAACCAGTTCATCTTCCCGTTCGGCAACTGCAAAACGCCACCGTCTTCCTTCTGTATTCTTATGGGTATCTGCACAAACTCCTGAAGTTTCGGCTCCGGTGCTTCGCCCAGGTATTTAAGTTCGACCCCGTCGGCATAAGCGCTGCCCTTCCCGGAGGGATGGGTGAACGAGATCAGGAGTTTTTCCGTGCTGTAGGCGGTTTCAAAGTCGATACTGACCTGTGTATAACTCGTGAGGGCGCTGGATACCGATCTTGCGGTGCCGCCAAAGTCACTGACCATGAACTGCACTTCTTCGGCGCCCGACTCCACTTTTACAAAGGCGGAAATCCGGTACCGGCTGTTGGACCGCACCTTGGTCTCCTGTACGCAGAAGCCACTTTCCGGACCGATCTTCACCGCGAATTCCCCGGAATGCGCATCGCTGGTGATGGCGGCGCTTTTCGTCTTCCAGTGCTTCCACCCGGCAAGATCGCCTGACTCAAAATCCGCATTCACAATGAAGCGGGTGCCATCCGGTGCAGGCTGCGCAAGAAGCGCACCGGGCAGCAACAACGAGCCAATGTAGTATAGACAGAAGTAGATCCTGAACTTGCTCGCCCACAGGCGGCGGTCGCGACGAATGTGCATGGAATGAATGTAGCAGATTCCGCTGCCCCGTAACCGCCTGCGCGGATCAGATTAGACGGTCAAATCATTCAGGTTCTGCCGGCTGCAAGCGGCGATCAGCCACCTCGTACACCGGATTGCCGCAGCACCGGCTGCATTCCTGTTGCTATAAAAAAGAAAGCCGCACTTGGTGCGGCTTTCGAAAATCTACTTTGCTTTGGTGGCGTAGGTTGCGCCTTCGCGGGATCCTTTAAAACAGGCCAGCCTGTTTTGCCGGCTCTTCCTTCACCTCCCACTCCAGGAGCGTGTTCTTGGCAAAGTCCACCAGCTTGGCGCCGACTGCTTTCCAGCCCATGACCTCTACGAGGTTGGCCACCTTGTAGCGGCTTTTGCGCACCTGCGTGCCTTTGCCAACATGCACCACGAGTACCGGGTCGGCCTCCGTGGAAACGCACTCCAGCACGTTGTTCTTGCCTTCCTTGATGAAGAGGAACTTCGTTTTGAGGGTCGTGGTCTCGATCCGGAAGCGCTTCACGTTGTATTGCAGCTTGTCGTTGTCGAGGTAGGCCGCGGTAATGACACGGTCCGGGGCGAATTTCTCCACCAGCATCACCTCCTCGGGGTTAAAGCGCTGCGTGAGCTCCTGGTCCACGATCTCGTAGTGCCCGTCGGTGTAGATCACGAGGATGCGGTCCTCCGCGTCGAAGTCACCGAGCTCGATGCCCTTGCCCTCGTGGTTGAGGCGCCCGAAGCGGTCATCGAACCAGAGCTTGATGGAGCCAAGCGTAGCCACACCGGCCTCCTTGAACTTCACCTGGCGCACCGGGTACTTCGTTACCTGGTTGCCGATGGAGGAGCGGCTCTTGATCTCGAGCTCCTCGAAAAAGAAGTCGAGCTCCTTTTTCTTGGCCGAGCAGTTCGGGCTCAGCAGGATGCGCACCACCTCCGCTTCACCGTTGGGGTTCACCGAGAAGTAATGGACCTTGCTCTTGTCGTGTCCTTTCGTGAGGTCGTATTCCTTGTCGCGGGTAATACCGGTTACGTTGAAGCGCTTGGCGAACGTGGTTCCCGATTCACCGTCTGTATACATCATGTTGTAGGTCGTGCGCTCGTCGCCCTTGCGGAATACAGCGGCATGAATAATGTCCTTACCGATGAACACCTTGTCGGCAACCTTCACCACTTTCATCGCGCCACGCTTCGTAAAGGCGATGATGTCGTCGAGGTCGGAGCATTCCACCAGGAACTCGTCCTTCTTCAGCGAAGTGCCGATAAAGCCCTCGGCGCGGTTGATGTAGATGCGGGTGTTGGCGATCGCTACGTGCTTGGCTTCGATCACCTCGAACACCTTGAGCTCCGTTTTGCGCTCGCGGCCCTTACCGTATTTCTTCAGCAGGTTCTCGTAGTAGGTGATGGCGAAATCGTTGAGGTTGGCCAGGTCGTGGTTCACCTGCTTGATCTCGGCTTCGAGGCCACGGATCTGCTCGTTGAGCTCGTCGATGTCGAGCTTGTAGATGCGGCGCACCGGCTTCTCGGTCAGCTTCAGGATGTCTTCGCGGGTGATGGCCCGGCGAAACAGCTTTGCAAAGGGCTGGAACGCCTTGTCGATCGCCAGGATCACTTTATCCCAGGTCTCGTGCTTCTTCTCCAGTTCCTTGTAGATCTTCTCCTCGAAGAAGATCTTTTCGAGCGAGGTATAGTGCCACTTTTCCTGCAGCTCGCCGAGGCGGATCTCGAGCTCTTTCTGCAGCAGGTCCTTCGTGCGGTCTACCGAAAGGCGGAGGAGCTCCTGTACGCCGAGAAACACGGGCTTCTGGTCCACGATCACACACGCGTTGGTGGCTACCGACACTTCGCAGTCGGTGAACTTATAGAGCGCGTCGATGGTGATGTCGGGAGAGATGCCGGGTGCAAGGTCCACCTGGATCTCCACTTCGGCGGCCGTGTTGTCGGTCACCTTCTTGATCTTGATCTTTCCGGCGTCGTTGGCCTTCACGATGGAATCCATCAGCGAAGACGTGGTGACACCAAAGGGCACGCTCTTGATCAGCAGTGTCTTCTTGTCCAGCTCCTCGATGTGGGCGCGCACTTTCACGCGGCCGCCGCGGAGGCCCTGGTTATAGTCGGTCACGTCGGCCATGGCGCCGGTGAGGAAGTCGGGATAGAGGTCGAACTTGCGGCCCTTGAGGTACTTGATGGCGGCCTCGCAGAGCTCGCAGAAATTGTGCGGCAGGATCTTGGTGGCGAGGCCTACAGCGATGCCTTCGGCGCCGTGCGCAAGCAGCAGCGGGAACTTCACGGGAAGCGTCACCGGCTCGTTCTTACGGCCGTCGTACGACAGCTGCCAGTTGGTGGTCTTCGGGTTGAAGACGATCTCCAGCGCCAGCTTGGAGAGGCGCGCCTCGATGTAGCGGGATGCCGCGGCGTCGTCGCCGGTACGCACGTCGCCCCAGTTGCCCTGGGTCTCGATGAGGAGGCCTTTCTGGCCCATGTTCACGAGGGCATCGCCGATGGAGGCGTCGCCGTGCGGGTGGTACTGCATCGACTGGCCGATGATGTTGGCCACCTTGTTGAAGCGCCCGTCGTCCATTTCTTTCATGGCGTGGAGGATGCGGCGCTGCACGGGCTTGAGCCCGTCTTCCACGGCGGGTACGGCACGTTCCAGGATCACGTAGGAAGCGTAATCGAGGAACCAGGTCTTGTACTGGCCGTTGATGCCGTGGTCGGACTGCACGTGTTCGAAATTCTTGTTCTTCATAGTCTGTATCGTAGTACTCGTTTATTGGTCTATTAGTCTATAGGTTGAGACGCATCATGATGCGTCTTTACGATCGCTCACTTATAGAGCGTCGCGTCGTTACGGAGTATCCGGCGTGGAACCCTCTTCGCCCCCCGCCCCTTCAGCGGCTACTGCTACGGGGCCGCCGGGCAGGCGTACGTCGAAGTCCTTCCAGCC
Organism: Flaviaestuariibacter amylovorans; assembly: GCF_039541815.1. NCBI lineage: Bacteria > Pseudomonadati > Bacteroidota > Chitinophagia > Chitinophagales > Chitinophagaceae > Flaviaestuariibacter > Flaviaestuariibacter amylovorans. The sequence continues at coordinate 251,308 of NZ_BAABGY010000005.1, read as the reverse complement.
CTTGGTTGTGTCGCCGGTGATGACGAGGTCGCCCATCTCGGCGAGGTGGCGCATGCGCCAGAGCAGGAACACGTCGCCGGTCTTGATCTTCATCTTCGAGAGGATATCGAACATCACTTTGTTGCCTTTTCTCGGCTCCTTGGTGAGCGCCTTCAGGATATCGGCGTCGTAGTGGTTATCCGGCTTGCTGGCGATCTTCTTCCCCCCTTCCAGGATGCGCACCTTCGCGCCTTCGGCGCAGAGGCGCTTCCATTCGTCGGGGTCGACTTCCATTTCCGACAGCGTCACCTTGCGGCACAGCTTCTTGGCCTTGCGGTATTCGGCCGGCTGGATCTCGAAGAGGTACACCGGGTAAAAGATGCCGCCCTTTTCGTTGATGAAAGGCAGGTTGTTCATATAGAGCACGAACACGCGCCCCTGGTAGGATTGCATCTGGGAGATGAGCCAGTAGTAGCCGCAGACGTCGTGGCCGTTCTGTCCCATCCAGATCCAGAGTTCCTCTTTCGGGTGCTCGTCGAGGGTTCGCTTCAGGTTGTGGAGGGTCATCTTGTCGTCCACCATCGGCAGGTTCTCGGTAGCCACGTAGGGCGAGGCCTCCCAGAGTTCCTTCCACCAGTCGCGGCGCTGCTGCCAGGTCTCGGCGTCGTCCGACACATAGAGCGGGCCTACGGCGTAGTCGTCCTTTATTTCAACAATATCTCCCTGCAGGGTCTCATCCAGCTCCATGGCCTTCCGGAGGGTGTCCGCGTCAGCCGGCTGGAATACTAAGTGAATCATCTGTTCTGGTTGTTTAATCGGGATGCAAAGATGCAGGTTTCGGCGGTCGCGGGCGAAAACGGGAGCAGCGCGCCGGGCGCCCCGCTCCATTTTCCTTATACGGCGGCCACGGCTTCGGCATCCTCCACCACGTCGAGCTCCACGCGCAGGTTGTTGATGATGAACTCCTGGCGCTCCTGGGTATTCTTGCCCATGTAATACTCGAGGAGGTGCTGGATGTGATCGCCATGCTCGAGGATGACCGGGTCGAGACGGATCTCGTCGCCGATAAAGCGGCCGAACTCGTCGGGCGAGATCTCGCCGAGACCCTTGAAGCGGGTGATCTCGGGCTTGCCGCCCAGCTTCTTCACGGCCTTCTGCTTCTCGGCCTCCGAGTAGCAGTAGTGCGTCTCCTGCTTGTTGCGCACGCGGAACAGCGGCGTCTGCAGGATGTATACGTGGTTGTTCTTGACGAGGTCAGGGAAGAACTGGAGGAAGAAGGTCATGATCAGCAGGCGGATGTGCATGCCGTCCACGTCGGCGTCGGTCGCGATCACGATGCGGTTGTAGCGCAGCCCGTCGAGGCCTTCTTCGATGTTGAGGGCATGCTGCAGCAGGTTCAGCTCCTCGTTCTCGTACACGATCTTCTTGCTCATGCCGAAGCAGTTGAGCGGCTTGCCCCGGAGCGAGAACACGGCCTGCGTTTCTACGTTGCGGGCCTTGGTGATGGATCCGGAAGCGGAGTCACCCTCGGTGATGAAGATGGTCGTATTCTGCTTCACGATGTGAAACTCGGGCTTTGCCTTCGGCGGCGTCTCGTCGTTGAAGTGGGCACGGCAGTCGCGGAGCTTCTTGTTGTGCAGGTTAGCCTTCTTGGCGCGCTCGTTGGCGAGCTTCTTAATGCCGGCGAGGTCCTTGCGCTCGCGCTCGCTCTGCTCGATCCGCTTCTTGAGCGCGTCGGCCACGGCGGTGTTCTTGTGCAGGAAGTTGTCGAGCTGCTTCGAGAGGAAGTCGTTCATGAACTGGCGCATCGACGGGCCGCCCTCGTCCACGTTGAGGGAGCCGAGCTTGGTCTTTGTCTGCGACTCGAACACGGGCTCCACCACGCGCACCGACACGGCGGCCACGATGGATTGGCGGATGTCGGAGGCATCGTAGTCTTTTTTGAAGAACTCGCGGATCACCTTTACGAAGGCCTCGCGGAAAGCGGCCTGGTGGGTGCCGCCCTGGGTGGTGTGCTGGCCGTTGACGAAGCTGTAGTAGTCTTCGCCGTAGTCGTTGTTGTGAGTGATCGCCACCTCGATGTCCTCCCCTTTGAGGTGGATGATCGGGTAGCGGAGCTCGTCGGCATTGGTGTTACGCTCGAGCAGGTCGAGCAGGCCGTTGCGGCTGATGTAGTTCTTGCCGTTGAACTGGATCTTAAGGCCCGCGTTGAGGAAGCAATAGTTCCAGATCTGCTTCTCGAGGAACTCGGGGATATAATGGTAGTTCTTGAAGATGGTATCGTCGGGTGTAAAGGTCACGAAGGTGCCGTTGGCCTCGGTGGTGGCGGCTTCCTTGTGCTCCTTCACGAGGTTGCCCGCGTTGAACTCGGCGGTCTTCTGCTTGCCGTCGCGGAAGGCGGTGACCTTGAAATAAGAGGAAAGGGCGTTGACGGCCTTCGTACCGACGCCGTTGAGGCCGACGGATTTCTGGAAGACCTTGGAGTCGTACTTGGCGCCGGTGTTGATCTTGGACACCACGTCCACGACCTTACCCAGGGGAATGCCGCGGCCGTAGTCGCGCACGGATACCAGTTTTTCGTTGATGGAGATCTCCACGGCCTTGCCGTAGCCCATCGTGTATTCGTCGATACAGTTGTCGATCACTTCCTTCACCAGCACGTAGATGCCGTCGTCGGGACTCGAGCCGTCGCCCAGCTTGCCGATATACATGCCCGGGCGGAGACGGATGTGCTCCTTCCAGTCGAGCGATCGGATGCTGTCTTCGGTATACTCGAAGCCGGTTTTCTTAGGTTCTGCCATCTCTTGGTCCATTCACTTTTTTGGTAAAAATAAAGGTTACGGCCGTATCCTGCCGGCCACCGGCTCCGGAGGCCCCAAATGGGCGCTGAAGGGCGCAAAAAGGACGGGGAATGCGGTGACAGGGGTGGGAAGAGCGGTCCGTAAATCAGCTCCCAAATATACAGCTAAATTTCGTTATTTGTGCTAAAAAGTTTAGTTTTGAAGCGCGGCCACCAAGGCAGCTCTGGCTTTATAACTGATTGATTAACAACATTTTAAAAACGTTTCCTTGATACTGCAAATTTTTATGAATTCAAAAATTATTTCCTCCCGAAAGATGCTAATTTTGACCCCGAGAAGCGCCTGCTAACCCCCTGACGCGACCCGCCCCATTAGATTCGTTTCGTACTTACTAACCCATACATCGTGTGAACATTAAAAAGGAGAAGAGCGTATGTATTCGTATGGCTTATTGGAACCCGGCTGCTATTACCTCGTGCAGGAAAAGAAGGATGATTCCATCAAACTGATCAAGGTCGCCACCGAGACCGACCACTGTCTGTATGTCTTTTATTACGAGGACCAGCTCGTCACGGGCTGGCGGAAGAAGGGCGATCCCATCCACGACATCGTGGAGTGCCTGACCGACGACCACGTGGCGTCCTGGGAAAAGGCGTATAACGACAACCAGGAGCAGGACTCCTACCAGGAAGAGGATGAGGAATAGGCCCCCGGCTCCGGCCCCCTGCTCCCCGTAGGGGGAACTTAGGTCGGACTTTTCTTCTGGTAGGGAACCTGTTGAAAGCATTAGGCAAAGGCCGCAGCTGTGCTGCGGCCTTTGCTGTCGAATGTTCGATACTCAATTTTCAGGCAGGCCCGGATTTGACCTTTGAGTATGGAACATTGAAAATTGAACATTTTAAATAGAAAGCCCCCGCGATGCGGGGGCTTTCGTATGAAGTGCTTTGAAAAAGGTCCAGGAAAGAAAAGCTTGACCTGCCTAAGTTCCCCTACCGGGGGACAGGGGGCCGGGCTTCGCCATTTCCTTATTCCCTGTTCCTTATTCCCTGTTCCCTGTTCAGAACGGTTCTCCGCAGCTCCAGCAGGTTCAGCGCATTGGCCGGGAAGTTCCGGATGCCGGGCTGTACGAGGCGCACGGCCATATCGTACCAGAGCGGCACGATGGGGGCGTCCCGGAGCATGATGCGGTCGGCCTCGCGGTAGAGGCGGTAGCGGAGCGAGTCGTTGGTCTCGGCCAGCGCCCGCTCGAACACGGCGTCGAACTCGGGGCTGTTGTAGCGGGTATAGTTGGGCGGGGCCGGGTTCTTCGAATAAAATACCGACAGGTAATTCTCCGCGTCCGGGTAGTCGGCGATCCAGGAGCCGCGAAAAAAGAGGGTCTTGCTGTTGGCCGTGAGGTCGAGCAGGAGCGATTTCTGCACGACGTCTACCTGCACCGGGATGCCCACCTCGCCCAGCTGCCGCGCGATGTAGTTGCCGATCTCCGCATATACCGGGATCGTCTGCAGCTTGATGGGCGGCAGCGGCCTGCCCTCGAAACCGGCTTCTTTCAGGAGCGCCCGCGCCTTTGCCGGGTCATAGCTGTAGCCTTTCACTTCCTCCGCGCTGAACGAGGGCAGCCCCGCGGGCACGAAGCCGCTCTCGGCCGGGATGCCGAGCGAATTGCGGAGGTAAAGCACCAGCTTGCGCCGGTCGAAGGCCCAGTTGATGGCCTGCCGCACAAGCCGCTGCCGCGTCGGCGACGCCTTCAGCAAGGCATTGGTGGTATCGACCAAGAGCCCGAGGTACTCCGTATTCAGATAAGGATGCGTAATGAGCTGCACCCTTCCCTCCCACTCTTTCCGCAACGTGCCTTTGCGCGAGAGCACCTCGTCTTTGAAAGAGGCGTCGATATCGTTCAGGAAATCGAGCTTGCCCTGGCGGAACAGTAGAAATTCGGTCGCCTTTGAATCGTAGAAAGATACGCGGATGCCCTCGAGATAAGGTAGGGCCTTGCCTGCGGCATCACGTTCATGGTAGCGCCCATGGCGCTGCAGGATCAGGGCCTGTCCTTCTTCCCAAGCTACGAAGCGGAACGGGCCCGTGCCCACCGGATGCCGGCGGAAGTCTGCGCCATATTTTTCGACGGCTTCCCGCGGCACGATGGAGCAATACTGCATCGAGAGGATGCCGATCACCGGCTGGTAGGGCTGGCGCAGGTGCAGTTCGAAGGTGGTATCGTTCACCGCCACGAACGGGCGCAGCGAATCCACCTTGTCCTGGAAGATCCAGGCGCCGGGCGAGGCCGTGCGCTCGGCTATGATCCTTGAAAAGCTGTAGACGGCGTCGTGGGCGGTCATCCTCCGGCCCTGTCCACCCGGGAAGCAGGGATCATCGTGGAAATACACGTCGCTGCGTAACGTGAAGGTATAGGTGCGGCGGTCGGGCGACACGGCCCAGCGCGTGGCCAGCGAAGGCACGAGGTGCAGGGCCGAGTCCACTTCCACGAGGGTGCCGTACAACTGATGAACGGCCCACATGATGCTCTGGTTCTTGGCAAAGGCCGGGTCGAGCGAGGCGATGCCCGTGGCCTCGTTATACCGGAACACGTTATCGGCATCCTTCCGCTCGTGGTAGCAGCCGGCGGCCAGCAGGCAAATGCCAACAAAAAGGCAATATTTCGATAAGCGGAACATGGGGTTGGTAAAAGGAGTCTAAATTAGACACTTCAAGACGAAAACGGCATACCTGAATGAAACAAGCTCCTTGCCTCCTCTTAGCCGCAGCGCTGCTGGCCACGGCCACCGCGAGCGCGCAGCCCCTGCAACGCAAACGCAACTTCACCCACCAGGACACCCTCCGCGGCACCGTCAACGAGCACCGCGCCTGGTGGGACGTACAGCGCTACGACGTATCCGTAACGCCCGACTTCACCACCCGCACGGTCAAAGGCCACGTCGATCTTTACTTCCGTACCAAGACCGCTCCGGGGAGCAACTTCCTGCAGATCGACCTGCAGCAGCCGATGCAGATCGACACCGCGGTGCTGCACCCGGCAATGGGTGCAAATTTGCCGAAACCCGGAGGGTCCAAAAAAGCCGACTACCGGCTTGTTGCCGTCACCGGCGGAGACCTGCTTCCCGACCAAACCTTCCGCCGCGAGGGCAATGCCTACTTCATCGCCCCCGGTAAGCTGGAGGCCAACAAAACCTACCGCCTTCGCCTCTCCTACAGCGGCGTGCCGCGCCCCGCGGTGAACCCGCCCTGGGACGGCGGCTGGATCTGGAAGAAAGACCGTCAGGGCAACGCCTGGATGTCGGTAGCCTGCCAGGGCCTGGGCGCCTCGGTCTGGTACCCCTGTAAAGACCACCAGAGCGACGAGCCCGACCTCGGCGCCTCCCTGTCGATGACGGTTCCCGACACGATGAGGGCCATCGCCAACGGCCGGCCCACGGGCGAGCGGAGCAACGCTGATTACAAGCTGCGCACCTATAGCTGGGAGGTCAACAGCCCGATCAACTCCTACAACATCGTGCCCTATATCGGCAAGTACGTCACCTTCTCCGACACGCTGATGGGCGAAGGCGGCAAGCTCGATCTCAACTACTGGGTACTCGAGGCCAACCTCGAAAAGGCGAAGAAGCAGTTCGAGCAGGTAAAGCCGATGATGCGCGCCTTCGAATACTGGTTCGGCGCCTATCCCTTCTACGAGGACGGCTTCAAGCTCGTGGAGTCGCCACACCTGGGCATGGAGCACCAGAGCGCCGTGGCCTACGGCAACCAGTATAAGAACGGCTACCTCGGCATGGACCGCTCCGGCTCGGGACACGGTAAGGATTGGGATTACATCATCGTACACGAGAGCGGGCACGAGTGGTTCGCCAACAATATTACCACGAAAGACATTGCCGATATGTGGGTGCACGAGGGCTTTACCACCTACTCGGAGGCACTGTTCATCGAGTACTTCAAGGGCAAGGAAGCGGCCGACGCCTATGTGCAGGGCCTGCGGCGCAACATTTCCAACGACAGGCCCATCATTGGCTATTACGGCGTGAACCAGGAAGGCTCCGGTGATATGTACGACAAAGGCGCCAACATGATCCACACGATCCGCACCGTGATCAACGACGACAAGCTGTTCCGCGAGATCCTGCGCGGCATGAACAAGGATTTCCACCACGGCACCGTCACCACGCAGCAGGTGGAACAGTACATCTCCAAAAAAAGCGGCAAAGACCTCTCGAAGATCTTTGACCAGTACCTGCGCACCACGCAGATCCCCGAACTGGAGCTGAAGGCCGATGGCGACAAGGTGAAGTTCCGCTGGGTCAACTGCATCGATGGCTTCAATATGCCCGTACGTCTCTCGAACGGACAGTGGATCAAGCCCACCACCGCCGAGGGCAAGCTGAAACTCGAAGGCGCCAACTTCGACGGCGTTACCGTAGATAAGAACTTCTACATTCAGGTGGCGAAGGGATCGTGAGCCCATCTCCCAACCCAGCGCTACGCGCGCCACCTTCGCCTTCGCTCGGTTGTCCGAAGGGAAAGGGAGTGAGAATCGAATATATCAAAAGCCCCTCTTCATCGAGGGGCTTTTGATTATCGCTGGCGCACGAATTACGGCGGGGATACCGCGCACGAGAGGGCCGGGCTCCGGTACCGACAGCTGCACAGAAGCGACCCTTGTACCGGCGCTCCGGCCGGTATCCCGACAAGCTTCGCTTCGTCGGGACCAATAAACCAATAGATCAATAAACCAATAGACGTTTACCTTCGCCGCCATGAGCACCATCCGGAAACAAAGCCTCATTTCATCGGTCATCGTGTACCTCGGCTTCGCCCTGGGCATGGTGAACGTATGGCTTTTTACACGGGTGGGCGGCTTTACCAAGGAGCAGTTCGGGGTAACGGCTACCTTCCTTGCTTTTTCGTCGGTGCTGTTCTCGCTTTCCTCGCTGGGCTCGCTGACCTATGTTACCAAGTTCTTTCCGTACTACAACGCCCACCTCGATCGCAAAAAGAACGACCAATTCACCTGGGCGCTCCTCTTCCCGGTCATCGGGTTCGCCGTCGTCACACTCGCCGGCATCCTGTTCAAGGACCTTTTTGTACGGGTGTTCAACAATTCGCCGCAGCTCGTTCGCTACTATTATTGGCTGTACCCGTTCTCGTTCGGGTACACCGTGTTCATGGTACTCGAGGGCTTCGCCTGGTTTCACGGCAAATCGGTGCTCAGCAACTTTTACAAGGAAGTGCTGTTCCGCTTGCTGCTCACCGTCATCATTGTACTCACCACCTGGAAGATCATCCCCTCTTTCGACGATTTCGTGCGGTGCTATGCTTTTCTCTACGGCATCCTCGCGCTGTTGCTGGCAACGGTTCTATGGCGACGTGGCGTGGTGCATTTCCAGTTCCGGCCCAGTAAGGTCACCCGGCGGCTGCGCAGGCGGATCGTCGCGCTCGTATCCTTCAGCTGGGGCTCTTCCTTCCTGCTGAACCTGGCGCAGGTCATCGACACCATCATCATCGCGGCGATCCTTCCGAACGGGGTGGCCATGGCCGGTCTCTATAGTCTCGGCGCCACCTTGTCCGGGTTTATACAGGCCCCGCAGCGCGCCGTGGTATCGGCGTCCGTGAGCCACCTCTCCGAGGCCTGGCGGGCCAAGGACGAAGGCCGCATCCTGCGCATCTACCAACGCTCCGCGATCAATCAGCTGATCTTCGCCACGGCCATGTTCTGCCTCATCTGGCTGAACTTCCGGGACGCGCTGCTCACCTTCAACATTCAGAGCGACTTTCTCGTATCCTCCTGGGTCTTCTTTTTCATGGGGCTGCGCTGCGTGGTGGATATGGGAACCGGTGTTTCGTCACAGATCATCGCTACCTCCACCCACTGGCGGTTTGAATTCACCACAGGACTCGTGCTGGTAGCCGTCGCCATCCCGCTCAACGTGCTCCTGACCATGCGGCTGGGCATCTACGGGCCGGCGCTCTCGAGCCTCCTCTCCTACATCGTATACAACACCATCCGCTACTTCTTTCTCTGGCGGCGCTTCCGCATGCAGCCCTTTTCGGCAGCTACCGTGCACACCCTGCTGCTCGCAGGAGCCGCCTACGCCGTATGCTACTTTGCATTTCGTAATCTCTCCGGCTTCTGGGGCATGACCGCGCGCAGCGCCGCCTACCTGGTCCTTTTCGCTTCCGGCACCTTGCTGCTGCGCCTCTCGCCCGACGTGCTGCCGGTGTGGGAAACGGCGAAAAAGCGGATGGGGCTTCGGTAAGGTTTCACGCAAAGTGCGCCACTGCAGGACCTGTTTACCAAAGCATTCCTTTCTATTGCAGCGCATTCATCGGGGTTTGTGCACGCTGTTCATCGCGAAGCGAAAGGTCGGATCGACAGAGCTGCTGCATATCGTACATAAGAAAACAGCCGCACAGAATGCGGCTGTTTTCTTATGTATCTGCGCGTTCGGCGCTCTTTATGTCGTTGCGTGAGCTCCTGCGTAAAAAATCAGGGGCGCGAAGTACCTGTATTTGCCGGGGCGCCAGGCTCATACCGGCCTGCCCCGGCAAAGCGGGCCTGCCAGTAGCGGTCGTTGAGGTCGGAGATGGTGACGCCCTCCGAGGTAGAGGCATGCACGAATTTGTTGTTCTGCAGGTAAAAGCCCACATGCGACACCGTGCCGCCGTTGGCGAAGAACACGAGGTCGCCCTCCTTTAGCTCGTTCGGATCCACAGCGGGCAGGTACTGGAACTGCTCGCGCGCGGTGCGGGGCAGCTGCTTGCCGTAAAGGCTGTTGAACAGGAGGCAGGTGAACCCGGAGCAATCGATGCCGCTGCGGTCGTTTCCGCCAAGGCGGTACCGGGTGCCCCACCAGTCGTCCATCAGCACCAGCAGGTTGAGCGCCGGAACGGTTTCTACTTCGGTGTTGAGCAGCAGGGCATATTTCAGGTGCAGGGTGCCGGCCGCTTCGATGTCGACGGTGCGCACCGGCGGGATAGCCGGCTTGCCGGTGCGGGAAGCCACGGTGCTGCTGTAGGCGTAGGTGGGCGAAGAGGCGGTGGTAGGCGTTGTGGCCGTGCGTGGTGCGGCGGTTTGCGCAGCCGGTGCCGCCTTTGTAGAGCCTGCGTTGGAAGCAGTAGTGGTGCCGAAGCCCACTTCGATGTCCTCCAGGAACTTGACCTCTTTGGCCGCAGACGCGGACCTGGGGCCTCCCTGGGCAGCGGCCGCAATGCCCGTGGTCGCGAGCAGGGCCAGCAGGATGATGTGCCGGGTCATAGGAATCGGTTTAGGTGGACAACGAAAGTAGGGAATTTTTCCACAACCGCTGTGGATGAAAAGGCCGGTTAAAGTGCCCCCGCATCCCCGCTTTTCGGTGTAACTTGCCCGCCTGTCCCGGCGCTACGGCCGGGATCCTGCGCACCATGAAATTCTCCCACTTACACGTCCATACCCAGTACTCGCTCCTCGACGGCGCCGCCTCGATCGGATCCCTCTATAAAAAGGCCATCGCCGACGGCATGCCCGCCCTCGCCATCTCCGACCACGGCAACATGTTCGGAGTGTTCGAGTTCGTATCGCAGGCCTACAAGCACACCGACGCCGACGGCAAGCCCAAGGTAAAGCCAATCGTCGGCTGCGAGTTCTACCTCGTGGAGAACCGCTTTGCCAAGACCTTTACCAAGGAGGTGAAGGACCGCCGCTTTCACCAGATCCTGCTCGCCAAGAACGAGGAAGGCTACAAGAACCTCGTGAAGCTCACCTCGCTCGGTTTTATCGAGGGCATGTACTCCAAGTACCCGCGTATCGACAAGGAGCTCATTCTGAAATACCACAAGGGCCTCATCGCCACTACCTGCTGCCTTGGCGCCTCGGTGCCGCAGGCCATCATGAACAAGACCGAAGCGGAGGCCGAGCAGGAATTCAAGTGGTGGCTCGACCTGTTTGGCGACGACTTCTACGTGGAGTTCCAGCGCCACGGCATGGCCGAACAGGAAAAGGTGAACCAGGTGCTGATCAAGTTCGCGAAGAAGCACAACGTGAAGGTGATCGCCTCCAACGACTCGCACTATACCGACGTGGAGGACTTCAACGCCCACGACATCCTGCTCTGCATCAACACCGGCGAAAAGGTGGCCACGCCCGCACTGCGCGAGTTTAACGACGACGACGTGAACACGAAGAACATGCGCTTTGCGTTCCCCAACGACCAGTTCTACTTCAAGAAGACCGACGAGATGATCAAGGTCTTCCAGGACCTGCCGGAGGCCATCGACAATACCAACGAGATCGTGGATAAGGTGGAGCTGCTCAACCTGAAGCGCGACATCCTCCTCCCCGCCTTCCCGCTGCCCAAGGAGTTCCAGGTGCACGACGACTCGAACCTGAACCAGTGGGAATACCTGCACCACCTGACGTACGAAGGCGCCCGCGCGCGCTACTCCGAGATCACCGAAGAAATACGGGAGCGCCTCGACTTCGAGCTGTTCACCATCAAGACGATGGGCTTCGCCGGCTACTTCCTTATCGTATCCGACTTTATCAAAGCGGGCCGCGACCTCGGCGTGTTCATCGGCCCCGGCCGCGGATCGGCGGCGGGATCGGCCGTGGCGTATTGCATCGGCATCACCAACATCGACCCGATCAAGTACAAGCTCCTGTTCGAACGCTTCCTGAACCCCGATCGTAAATCGATGCCGGATATCGATACGGACTTCGACGACGAAGGCCGCCAGAAGGTGATCGACTACGTGGTGCAGAAATACGGGCAGAACCAGGTGGCCCAGATCGTGACCTATGGCACGATGGCTGCCCGCTCCTCCATCAAGGACGTGGCCCGCGTGATGGACCTGCCGCTCGCCGAGTCCAACGCACTCGCGAAGCTCATTCCGGAAAAGCCCGGCACCAAGCTCTATCGCGTGCTGCATGCGCCGTTCACGGCCAAGGAAGGCGACAAGCCGCTCGAGGACGAATACGGACAGGACGATATCGAGAATATCAGGAAGGTGCGCGATATGTATAACGGCAAGGACATGCTCGCCGACGTGCTCCGCATCGCCGAAAAGCTCGAAGGCTCCGTGCGCAACACGGGCATCCACGCCGCCGGCATCATCATCGCCCCGAAAGACCTCACCGAGCTCATCCCGGTATTTACAGCGAAGGACTCCGACCTGTTCATCACCCAGATCGAAGGCTCCATCATCGAGGATGCAGGTGTGATCAAGATGGACTTCCTCGGTCTGAAGACCCTCTCCATCATCCGCGACGCTCTGATCATGATCAAGGAGAATCACGGCGTGGACATCGTGATCGACGACATTCCGCTCGACGACGCCAAGACCTATGAGCTGTACCAGCGCGGCGATACGATCGCGACGTTCCAGTTTGAAAGTCCCGGTATGCAGAAATACCTCAAGGAGCTGAAGCCAGACCAGTTCGCCGACCTCATTGCCATGAACGCCCTGTACCGCCCGGGCCCGATGGCCTACATCCCGCAGTACGTGGACCGCAAGCACGGGCGCGAGGAAGTGGTGTACGATCTCGAAGAGATGGCCGAATACCTCGAGGAGACCTACGGCATCACGGTGTACCAGGAACAGGTGATGCTGCTGGCCCAGAAGATCGCCGGCTTCTCCAAGGGCGACGCCGACGTACTCCGCAAGGCCATGGGTAAGAAGGACCGGAAGACGCTCGACAAGATGAAGAGCAAATTCGTGGACGGCGCCGTGGCCAAAGGGCACAATGCCAAGGTACTCGAGAAGGTCTGGACCGACTGGGAGGCCTTCGCGCAATACGCCTTCAACAAATCGCACTCCACCTGCTATGCCTTCGTAGCGTACCAAACCGCTTATCTCAAAGCACATTACCCGGGCGAATACATGTCGGCGGTGCTGAACCATGCCAACGCGCTCGACAAGCTCACCTTCTTCATGGAGGAATGCAAGCGCATGGGCCTCAAGGTACTCGGACCCGACATCAACGAATCGAAGAAGGGCTTTGCCGTGAACGAGCAGGGCGATATCCGCTTCGGCCTCGGCGGCCTGAAGGGTGTGGGTGAGAACGCGGTGGAAAACATCATCGCCGAGCGCAGGAAGGACGGCCGCTACAGCGACCCTTTCGACTTCATGAAGCGGATCAACAGCCGCACGGTGAACAAGCGCACGCTCGAATGCCTCGTGTACGCCGGCGCCTTCGACTCCTTTACGCAACTGCACCGCGCACAATACATCTGCGTCCCCGACGGTGAATCGCAGAACGGTCTCGAGAAGATGATCAAGTACGGGCAGGTGGTGCAGGCGCAAAGCATCAATACCGCCAACACGCTCTTCGGCGACCTGCCGACGGTGCTCGACATCAAGCCGCCGGTGATCCCGCCCTGTCCGCCCTGGACGTTGACGGAGCAACTCGAAAAGGAAAAAGAAGTGGCGGGCATCTACCTGAGCGGCCACCCGCTGGACCACTACCGCTTCGAGATGCGTCATTATGGCATTACGGCAATCTCCGATTATAACGAGGCCAAGGACTCGAAGATCCTCGCGGCGCAGGGGCGCAATTACAAGATCCTTTGCCTCGTGACGGGCGCGCAGCAGCGCATCTCGCGGCAGGGCAACAAGTTCGGCTCCTACGTGATCGAGGACTATACCGGCAAGACCGAGCTCGTGCTCTTCGGCGACGACTATGTGCGCTTCTCGCCCTACCTGCAGGCCGGGCAGGCGGTGCTGCTCACGGGCTCGTTTCAGAAGCACCGCTTCCGCGACGAGTACGAGTTCAAGCTCGGCTCCATCAACCTCGCGGAGAACGCGAAACGCCTGGTGAAGCAGGTGCTGCTCGAGATCGACGTGCGGCATCTCAGCGAGGAGTTCATCGGGTTCCTGGAAGAGAATATCCAGCGCTTCCCGGGCTCTACCGGGCTTAAAGTGACGGTACTGGAGCCGAAGGAGCAGCTCAAAGCAGGCCTTTCGACCCTCGGCACCGGCTTCGAGATGAACTACGACCTCATTCAGTACCTGGAGGGCAAGCCGGAGATCGAGGTGAAGGTCGTGCCGGCATAAGGCGGGATCTCAGATCGGAGATCTTGGATCTGTGATCTCAATTGGTACAGACATCCTGGTTAAGGCACCCCCTGCGTGAAGAGTGAAACAGAAAAGCTGTGAGAAATGGCCGACCAGGAACAGATCTGACATCCGAGATCACCGATCTGAGATCCCTGGTTCTGTCATTTCGGCCGGACAATAGTGCCGGAATTTGTCCCGGACTTAAATTTGTTGTCCCGACAGGGAAATTGAAAAACTTATAAAACTCAAGTATTATGGCACAAGCGTATACGGACGCCAATTTTCAGACGGAAGTGCTGAACTCAGATAAACTGACCGTAGTGGATTTCTGGGCGGAGTGGTGCGGTCCCTGCCGCGCGATCGGCCCGGTGATCGACGAGCTCTCGAAAGAGTATGCCGGCCGCGTGAACGTGGGCAAGGTGGACGTCGACAACAACCCGCAGGTCAGCATGAACTACGGCATCACCTCGATTCCCGCCATCCTGTTCATCAAGAACGGCGAGGTGGTCGACAAGCTGGTGGGCGCACAACCGAAGTCAAACTTCGTGAAGAAGATCGAAGCGCATATCTGATGGTGGCACATAAGAAATCGGAAACCTCCCGTGTTCGGGAGGTTTTTTTATGGCTAACCGAAAACATCGGTTTGTACCGTATATTTAACAGACCTGTCGAAGGCACCACCAAAAACCAACGCTTATGCACAAACGCAACAACCGGTGGCCCGCCCTTGCCTTCCTCTTCCTACTCGCACTTACGGTGACCTGCCGGCGCGCCGACGTTCAGACACCTGCGCCGACCGACACCAATGGACCAACCCTTGGTGCACATGAAGTTTCCGTTACGGGCATCGTGCTCGACAATACCGGGCAACCGGTTGTGGATGCAACCGTTCGGGTAGGCGAGAAAACGACCGTTTCCGACGCCGGCGGCTATTTCGAGGTGACCGGCGCCCATGTAGACGACGAGGTCTATGTGCGGATCGACAAGGCTGGTTACTTTCCCGGGTCGCGGACGATGATCCGACGCCCGGAGAGCGTCTACGAAGCCACGGTGCGGCTTCTTCCGAAAAACGTTTCCGGCACCTTCGATGCCGCCGGCGGCGGCACCGTGCCCACCGCGCAGGGCGGCAGTATCGAGTTCAGCGCCGGCTCGGTCGTCACCAGTTCCGGTACGCCCTATACGGGCACCGTGGAAGTTGCGACCTACGTGTTCAACCCAACTAGTGTCTTCTTTGCCGAGCAAATGCCCGGCGACCTCCGGGGACTTCGTGCCAATGGTGAGCGCACGCTGATCGAATCCTTCGGCATGATGGCCGTGGAGCTGATGGGCAGCGGCGGACAAAAGCTGCAGCTCGCGGCGGGCAAACCGGCGACCATCCAGTTCCCCGTGCCGGCCGCATTGCGCGCCACCGCCCCCGCGACCATACCGCTCTGGTATTTCGACGAGGCGAAAGGAATCTGGAAAGAAGAAGGCCAGGCCCAGTTCAATGGCACCCGGTACCAGGGCAGTGTGCGTCATTTCTCGTTCTGGAACTGCGACATCGCGGTGCCCTCGGTGCTCTTTGACATTACCGTGCATGCAGCCAATGCCGGCCCGGTAGCGGGCGCGCTGGTGGAGCTCCGGGGCATGGCCACCGATTCGATCCGGACGGTCGGCGGATTCACCAATGGACAGGGTTTCGTGCAAGGCCTGGTTCCGGCCAACCGGCAACTGCGGATGCGCATCCTGGACCGTTGCGGCACCGTGCTGCATTCGGCGGTCATCGGGCCGTTCGCCGTCAATACGAGCTACGGAACGGTCAGCCTGACGAACTACAACTTTGCAGGCGCCTACATCTTAAAAGGTACGGTTACGGCGTGCAACGGGCAGCCGATGCCGCGCGGCCGGATCGACTTCCAGTTCCCGGTAACACCGGCACACATCGTCGTTTACGGCGCGCAGATCGTGAACGGCCAGTACAGCAAGGTGATCCTGCCCTGCGGCCGCGTGTTCACAACACCGATCACCGCTCGGGTGTACGATTCCAGCGGCGGATGGCGCAGCATGACCGATACGATCCGCCCGGTGCTGGGCACCCCGCTTACCTATAACACCAGTGTATGCACGCCCTTCAGCACGCAAAACCTGTCCTTCGTATCGGGCGCAACGCTGGAGCGCACGCGTCAAACCGGGGCCGGAAACGACCTGGGGGGTGCCTGGAATGCAGGCACCGGTGCGTTGCATGGCTGGTCGACAACGGCGGCAAGCGGCCGGCAACTCTCCTTCGACGTGGTGGCGGCGCCGGGTACCGTGTCCGGCAACGGACGCGGAACCCGAGCCCTTTCGATGCGCTACCAATGGCCTTCGGCCAACGGAACGCGCGTGCTCCTGGCCGACAGCGCCTACGTTCACTTCCGGAAGTTCGGCGCCGTGGGCGACTTTATCACGGCTTCCTACACCGGTCATTTCCGCGATTCGGTCAACCCGGGCCAGCGCTTTTACCTCTACGGCGATTTCTACGTAAAAAGAACCCAGTGACGGAGACTTCATTATAAAAAGACCCGCGTTGCGCGGGTCTTTTTAACATCGTTCGCCGGAACAGGCCCGCGATACGTACAAGATCGCCCTGTAGATTCCCGGGTGCGCCTACCCGGTAAATTGTATTATTACAAGCAGCGCGTTTGCGCTTTTCGTTGTCTTGGTACAGACGCTCCCATTCCCCTTCTGGCTTCAGCCGACACAAAACCAACCTGCATGCGACTAAAACGTCTTCTCCCGGTGCTGCTTCTCGCCGCATCCTGCACCACCTTCGGCATCATTGCCTGCCGCAAATCCGACAGCATTTCCCTCCCGGGCGCAAGCGCTACCGTCACCACTACCCTCACCGGCCGGATCGTGGACGAGAACCGCAACCCCGTGAGCGGGGCCGTCGTAAAAGCCGGCGCCGGAAGCGCTACCACCGACGTGAACGGCGAGTTCACGCTTTCGAATGTGTCGCTATCCGCCTCGGCTGCTTTTGTGAAAGTGGACAAGGAAGGCTACTTCACCGGCTCCCGCACCCTCTCGGTAAGCGCCGGCACCGTGCATTATGTCTCCATCGAGCTGGCGCCCCGCCGCATCGTGGCCACGTTCAGCGCGTCGTCGGGCGGAACGGTACCCCTCGACGCGGGCGGATCGCTGCAATTCGGACCCAACGCCATCATGGTGGATGCGGGCGGCGCGCCGTACAATGGCACCGTGCGCGTGGCCGCGTACACCTACGACCCCACTGCCGCCAATTTCAACGAGGTGATGCCGGGTGCGCTGCGCGCGATCAACAACAGCAACGAGGAGCGCCTCCTGAAATCGTATGCGATGTCGAATATCGAGTTGCTGGGTACGGGCGGCGAAAAGCTGCAGCTCGCGCCGGGGAAAACGGCTACGCTTACGCTCGCCATCCCTGCCGGTTTGCAAAACACGGCCCCGGCCACCATACCGCTCTGGTATTTCGATGAGACCAAAGGCTTCTGGATCGAGGAAGGCAGCGGCACCAGGCAAGGAAATACCTACGTAGGTACCGTGTCGCACTTTACCCCGTGGAACTACGATGTTCCGATACCGATGATCAACCTTGACCTGACTGTCGTAGGTGTGGCGGGAACCACCACGCTGACCGGCCCGATACCGGGCGCCCGGGTAGATTTCCGCAGCAGCGTAGTGAACGGAACCGTCTTTACCAATAGCAACGGCAAGGCACGGGTGCAGCTAGCTGCAAACGACCCGATCGAAATCCGCGTCTACGACCGGTGCGGACAGGTCATCCACACCGCCACGATCGGACCGTACACGGCAAACGCCACCCATACCGCGTCGATCAATAACTATAGCGGCCCTTCCACGGCCACCTTCACGGGCATCGTCCGCAATTGCAATGGCCAGCCGGTCGTAAATGGCTATGTCAACGTCCTGATCAACGGAACAACGCAGCGCGCCGTCATCAGCAACGGGTCCTTCAGCTTCCGCCAAAGCACCTGCGGCACATCGGTTCAGGCGCTGCTCACCCCGGTAGACCTGACCGCGAACGTCCAGGGCGCCGCTGTAAGTGCAACCGCCGCACCGGGCGGCAGCACCAGCACGACACTCTCCGCCTGCGGACCATCCAGCACCCAGTTCATGCAATTCCTGTTCAACAACCAGGTGGTACGTTTTCAGCCCCCGGCCGACAGCCTTGCCGCCTGGACGTATGCTTCTTCCCAGGAAACCTTTTTGTTTGCCGTACCGGATACCGGATCCGCCCAACAGCATGCCATCGGGCTTCAGCTGCGTGGTGCCTTCGTGTCCGGCACGCACCTGGTGCATGCGCTGGACCTTATGTACAACCATAACCCATACAGCATGAACAGCGCTTCCGCTCAGATCAGCTCCTTTGGCCCGGTCAACGGGTTCATCGAGGGATATTTCAGCGGCACGGTACGCGACTCGCTCGGCCTCAACACCTACCCGGTGTCGGGTTCGTTCAAGATCCGGCGCGATAACTGACGAAGGGAAAACGATTTGGAAAGGCCTCCCTCGGGAGGCTTTTTTTATGGCAAAAGCCGGTAACAATCAGGGTCGTGATTCCGTAAGGACACCGTATGCATCACGCCCCCGGGCCGTATCGAAATAAAAAAAGTCCCCGGCGGATTGCCGGGGACGATGTCTTTTCGGATTCGGTCTTGATCAATGAGCCGCCGCGGGCAGTGCGTTCCGGTCGTGCTTATGGCGGAAAAGTACCAGGAACAGAATGGCGACCACCAGCGCATACCCGGCAAACGACAGCCAGATTCCGTGCCAGTCGCGACTGCCATCAGCAGCTACAAAATACTTGTCGATTACATACCCGCTGATCTTGCTGCCTAACCAGGCTCCAACGCCGTTGGTCATCATCATGAAAAGCCCCTGAGCACTGGAACGTATTTCCGGACCTGTCGTTGTTTCAACAAACAACGAGCCCGAAATATTGAAGAAGTCGAACGCCATGCCGTATACAATACAAGAAAATATGATCATCACCGTACCTACCGGGCTGGGATCGCTGTATGCGAAAAGGCCAAAGCGCAACACCCAGGCGAGCATAGAGAAGAGCATCACCTGCTTGATGCCGAAGCGGCGCAGGAAGTACGGGATCGTGAGGATGAACAAGGTCTCCGACATTTGGGATATCGACAGGATAATGGTCGAATATTCTACCACGAAAGAGTTCTTGTAAGCCGGCACGGCCTCGAAGCCGCTCAGGAACGAGTCGCCATACATATTAGTCAGCTGTAGCGCGCCGCCCAGCAGCATGGAGAACAGAAAGAAGAGCGCCATCTTATAATTCGCGAATAACTTGAAGGCCTTGAACCCGAGTTGTTCAATAAGGTCGGCATCCTTCGCTATGTTGCGCGGCGGAGGGCATTTGGGCAGTGTGAAAGAGAAGATTCCCAGCAGGATGGCAGCCACGGCCCCGATGATGAACTGGTTCGCATTTTCCTTGGAGCCAGTGAGGTTGGTGGCCCACATGGCGGCAATAAAGCCGATGGTACCCCAAACGCGGATGGGCGGGAAAACCTTCACGACGTCGTAACCTTCCCGCTTTAGAATCGTGTAGGAAATGGCGTTGGAAAGCGAGATCGTAGGCATATAGCAGATCATTGCACCGAGGATCACGTAATACAGGGTATCCGGATCGTTGACCTGCGGCACATAAAACAAGACCGCCCCGTAGAGGATATGGAGCACACCATAAAGCTTTTCCGCGTTGACCCATTTGTCGGCGATAATCCCAGTGAGGGCAGGCATGAAAAGGGACGCGAGGGCGAGGGTGGAAAAGATGGCCCCGAACTGCGGGAAAGTCCAGTGCTTAGTGTTGAGACAATAGGTACCGATCGTGATCAGCCACGCTCCCCAGACAAAAAACTGCAGAAAACTCATGAGCGTGAGCCGGAACTTAATATTCATCAGCAAGGTTTTGATTGCGCCCCAAGATAAAGATTTTCGGATATGCGGCTCCCCTGCTGCCGCCATGGAAAGGCCTTCGTCATATTGTGCAGGTAATAACGAAGCCAATGCGGGCAACTTTTTACAGGATCACGCGTATCAACCCTTTGAACGAAAATTGGGTAGATATCCTGAGATTTCTCTAATTTTAGGGGGCTACTACCTGTTCTGCTAACAAAAAACTTTCTGCTTTGAAAAATTTTACCCTCCTGTTTTTGGGATTGAGTCTCATGGGCATCACGATGGCGCATGCCCAGAAAAAGGAGCCTTCGGCCGCTACCGTACACCGCTGCGGCACCATGGAGGCTATTGAAGAACGCCTGCAACACGATGCCGCCTTCCGCGCCCAGTGGGAAGCAAAGCAGCGCGAAGCTGCCCGCACCCGCCCCACTTCCGGCCGCACCGCCCGCATTTCGAACCTCACCGCACCGGTCAACATCCCCGTGATCGTGCACGTAGTGCTGCCCAACCCGAGCTTCATCACCGAGGCGCATGTGGACGCACTGCTCAACCAGCTGAACCTGGACTTCTCCGGCCTCAACCCGGACAGCACCAACGGCGCCCCGTTCTACAACGTACGTGGCCACTCCCAGATCCGCTTCGTGCGCGCCCGCCGCGACCCCTCGGGTAACCTCACCAACGGCATCCAGCGCCGCGTGGGCAACCCGGGCATCGCCGGCGCCACCTACCAGCGCATCAAGCACTTCTCCGAAGGCGGCCTCGACCCCTGGGATGTCACCAAATACTACAATATCTGGGTAGGCGACTCCGGCCCTTCCGGTCTCCTCGGCATCGCGCCGGGCATCGGCGTGGGTGGCCAGACCGAGACGCCCGCCTCCTCCACCGGTATTGACGGTGTGTGCGTAGACTACCGTGGCTTCTCCAACGGCTGCTACTCCTTCCCCCAGTTTGCTCGCGGCCGTACCGTGGTGCATGAGATCGGCCACAACTTCGGACTGTACCACACCTTCCAGGGCGGTTGCAACAGCCAGGATTTCAACCAGCTGACGCCCGCCGGCCAGACGCTACCTGCCACGATGCTCGCTGCCGGTGACGATACCCCCTCGCAGAGCAATGCCACTTCGGGCTGCCCCACCGGTACCCCCGCCAGCGGCTGTGCCGGTGTTGCCACCCGTATGTACCAGAACTACATGGACTACACGGACGACAACTGCTACTCCATGTTCACCAACGGCCAGGTAGCCCGCATGGAATACGTGCTGGAGAACTTCCGCCCCGGCTACCTCACCACCAACGGTGCTACGCCCCCCTCGAACGTGCCTGCACTCGACATCACGCCCAACGTGCTCGTGAGCCCCGGCGGCAGCGAGTTCAACAACGCTACCTGCAGCTCCGTAGCCTATCCCACGCCCAACTGCCCCACCGGTATCGTACCGCGCGTACAAGTGCGCAACCAGGGCAGCACCACCATCACCTCGCTCACGGTGAGCGTAAGCGTGAACGGCGGCACCCCGGTTACCTCCACGGTTACCGGCCTCAACATCCTCACCGGCTATTCCGCTACGGTGGCCCTGCCTTCGGTGAACCTCGTTGAGGGCACCAACACGCTGACCTTTACCACTTCGGCCCCCAACGGCGGCACCGACGAAGTAGCCAGCAACAACACCTTCACGACCACCATCACCATCGCCGCCCCGATCGCGCTTCCCCTCGAGGAAGGCTTCGAGTCGACCACCTTCCCGACCTCCAACTGGACGCTGAGCAACCCCGACGGCGACGTGACCTGGGTACGCCGCGCACCGGGCCGCAACAGCGGCTTCTCCGCCTTCTTCGACAACTGGAACAACGACGTGGTCGGTACCAAGGACGATATCCGCAGCGTGCCCATCGCCGTTGCCAACAAAGCCGTTTCCATCACGTTTGACCTGGCCCATAAGAACTATGGTACCGCTTCCGCCGATTGGGATACCCTCCAGGTGCTGGTTTCGACCGACTGCGGCGTGACCTTTACCTCCCTGTACAAGAAGTGGGGCACCAACCTCGCAACTGCAGGCGCGGCCACGGCCAACTACACCAACCCGATCGCCAGCGACTGGCGCCGCGACACCGTAACGGTTCCGGCCACGCTGCTCACCTCGGGCAAGATGATCGTAGCCTTCCGCAACTCCAACCGCTATGGCAACAACATCTTCCTTGACAACATCCGCATCGTAACGATCGAGAACCGCGATATCCAGGCCTTCTCTCTCAACACCACCGCGCCCTTCGTATGTGCCTCCCCCGGCGCTACGAGCCTGACGGTGAAGAACACGGGCGCTGAAGCCGTAACGGGCTTTAAGATCGGCTACTCCGTCAATAACGGTGCTACCGTAACACAGACCGTTACCGGCATCAACCTGCCGAAAGATTCGTTCATTACGGTTCCCATCACCAACATCGCCCTCACTGCCGGCAGCAATGCTCTGCGCGTGTTCACCTTCGACCCGGTATCGGCTTCCGGCACCGGCGACTTCGCCAACGCCAATGACACCGCCCGCACGGTGCTGACCCTGTCGACCCAGGTACCGGACGGCCTGAACGAGAACTTCTCGGCACTGACCGCGCTGCCCCCCACCGGATGGGCCGTTGGTAACTACGACAACGCCGCCACCTGGGCCTACAGCCCCTATGGTAACGGCAACGCCGGCTCCGCCTGGATCCGCTCCTTCAACTACACCGGCTCCAACCGCGACGACCTGGCTACCCCCGTGGTCACCTACAGCGGTGTGGACTCGATCATCCTTTCGTTCGACGTAGCAGCGGCCAGCCGTTACTACCCCGGCACGACTAACATCCAGCTGGACACCCTCGAGGTGCTTGCCACCACCAACTGCGGCGCCTCCTACGACGTGCTGTATAAGAAGTGGGGCAGCGCACTGCAGTCGACGGCCAACCAGAGCAACCAGAACTTCCCGCTCAACACGGAGTTCACGCCCCTCACGGCCTTCAATAGCTTCCGCAACGAGCGCATCGATGCCTCCCGCTACATCAACAACCCCTCGGTGCAGTTCGTGTTCCGCGCGCGTACCAACAACGGCAACAACATCTACATCGACAACGTAAACGTGACGACGAAGAAACTGCCCGCCAACCTGAAGCAGAACGGCTACGTGGTGACCCCCAACCCCACCACCGGTCGCTTCCGCATCTGGCACGTGCAGCCCCCGACCACCCTGCGCTTTGTTAATGTTTACGACTCCAAAGGCGCCCTGGTGTGGAGCCGCTCCTTCACCAAGAACGCAGAGAATGTTATTTACGTAGATTTGTCCGGTCAACCCGCCGGTGTGTACATGGTTTCCCTGAACTATGACGACGAGCACCGCAATGTTACCGAACGAGTCATCAAACGCTAATGAAAACCACATCTGTCCAAAGGCTGATCAATGAACAACCGAGTGAACTGAAAGCCATTGGCGAGAAAGTAATCAATCATATTCGCCTCACAGATGAAGACGGACTGCTCCTTTTTGAAAGGGGCAGTCTTTCTTTTGTAGGGGCCCTCGCCAATCATGTTCGCGAAGAGAAGCACGGTCACCATACATACTTCAACCGGAACTTCCACATCGAGCCCACCAACGTGTGCGTGTTCAGCTGTCACTTCTGCTCCTACTCCCGCCTCTACGCCCACCGCGAGGAGGGCTGGGAGCTGAGTATCGACGACATGCTCAACATCGTAAAGAAGTACGACGGCAAACCCGAGACGGAGGTGCACATCGTAGGCGGCGTGCACCCGAAGATGAACCTGCACTTCTTTGCCGACCTGCTGCGCGCCATCAAGGCCCATCGCCCCGACCTGCACATCAAGGGCTTCACGGCCGTGGAGCTCGATTATATGTTCCGCAAGGCGAAGGTGACGGTGGAGGAAGGTCTGCAGCTGCTGCATGAAGCGGGCCTCGACTCGCTGCCGGGCGGCGGCGCCGAGATCTTCAATTGGGACGTGCGCGAAAAGATCTCAGCCGATAAGGTGAATGCCGAGGGCTGGCTGCACATCCATGAAACGGCCCACAAGCTGGGGATGCACAGCAACGCCACGATGCTCTATGGGCACATCGAGGCCTATTCCGACCGCATCGACCACATGCGCCGGCTCCGCGAGCTGCAGGACCGCACCGGGGGCTTCAACACGTTCATCCCGCTGAAATTCCGGAATGGCGATAACGACATGAGCCATGTGCCCGAGGTGAGCCTCGTAGAGGACCTGAAAACTTACGCGGTGGCGCGCCTGTACCTGGATAACTTCCCGCACCTGAAGGCCTACTGGCCGATGCTCGGCCGCAAGAACGCGCAGCTCACGCTCGCCTTCGGCGTCAACGACATCGACGGCACCATCGACGACACCACGAAGATCTACTCCATGGCCGGCTCCGAGGAGCAGACGCCCTCTATGAGCACCGAGGAGATCGTAACCCTGATCAAGCAGGTACGCCGCCAGCCGGTGGAGCGTGATACGCTGTACAACGTGATCACGGCTTATTAATGTGCTAATGGGTTAATGTGCTAATTTGCTGATAGAGAAGGAGCGTCCCAGCGGACGCTCTTTTTATGCTGCTTCGCCGCGCAACTAAATTGCTTTCAATAAAGCCATAGATAAGGTCGGGGGAAACGAAAAGTGCCTTGCAATGTGATGCGCTATTTCTTGCGAGCTGGCCAATCACCCAACCGACCGAACCCTGCGCTAACTGGTTCGATCACCCCGGTATGCGCTTCGGAGAACAGCTATGGAGCTCAGGTGGCTGTTGTGTCCACTCGCCCCTCTCCCAGTTTCTTCTTCAGCCGGGTCTTGGCTTTGTATACGCTATCGGGTGCGATGTTCAGCAGCAGGGCGATCTCTTTTGCGGAAAGATTCAGGTGCAGGTAGGCCGAAAGGCGGATCTCATAGGGCGTCAGGTCGGGGAAACGGGCCAGCAACTCAGTGAAAAAAGACGGGTGCACCTGTTCGAAGTGCAGCTTGAATTTCTCCCACTCTGAATTCAGCTGGCCATTGTTCTGAAGGGCGGCGCGGATCTGCTGCAATGCCTCCTCCGATTTTCGACCGCCGCTGCCCAGCTGCGAAAGCTGCCGTTGCAGGCCGGAGAGCAATTCCTGCTTTTGTTGCAGTTGCACCGCGTTCGACGCCAGCTCGCGCTGATTGGCCTCCAACTGGTATTGGAGCTGGCTGTTCTGGTCTTTTTCGGCGGCCATCAGTTGCTGAATGCGTTCGATTTCCAGCACAATGTTGGCATTGCGGCCGGCGAGCTGCTCGTTTTGACAGGTGAGCTGGTACACCTCGTGGTGTTTTTGATCGAGCTCCTTTTTCAGCAGGTTGATCCGGGCTACCAGGGCGATGGCGAAGGTGAGCGCATGCGACAGGATGGCGATATTCGGAAGTGGCAATGCTTCTTCGCTCAGGAGGTGACTGTCGAGGGCAAGGCGGAAGGCAAGCAAAGCCACCACCATCAGGGGAAAGGCGTTGGCCAGCAAAAAATAAAAGGCGGGGCGGTACTGCCTCCGGTGCAACACGACCGCAGCTGACAGCAGCAAGGCAATAATCGCCAGAATGAATATATTGATGGCTACGCTAAGCCATAGGTGTGCGAAGTGTTTCGTGCAATAGGTAAGCAGGTTACCGGAAACCGTTAGCAGGACGAATGCGGCCGTCGCACCGGAGAGGATTCTGTTGAGGCGGGGTAGTTTTTCCGGAAGCTGGAGGTATTGCCGCGCCAGCAGCACGAAACCCACGATCACGCCGACGGCCGACAAATCGGCGAGGAGGTAATTCTGATCCACAAAATGGATCCCATCCCCCGTCAGGGTTGCACGAACGAGCCGCCATTTGACAAGGGTGCTGAAAAACCAGTTGATGCCCGTGATATACGTCATCCCGCTGGCCACTATGAGCAGGAAATACAGGAAAGTGCGGTCGCGGAAAATGAAGTAGATGTAAAGATTATAAAGGAAGAAGGCGCCCATCACCGCCAGGGTGATCAGCCAGCCCCAGTAGCGCTGCTGCTCTTTCGCTTCGAAGCGGTCCGCCGGCTCCAGCACCGTGCGCATGCTCACAGACCCGTTGCGGATCGGGCCGCTGCTCACCCGCACGAAGAACGTGTCGGTACCGTTCGGCCGCGCCTGCAAACGAAGGTGGCTGGTTCGTTGACGACTGGCTCCCACTTCAAGGCCGGCGATGGTGCGCGACCACCGCCCTTTGTCGGCATCGTAGGCATAAAGCTCGGTGCGGAACTGGGGACGTACAGACAGGTACGCGGGGGCGCTTTGCGCGGAGGTGTTGCCCACCACCAGCATCAGCCAGTGCCGACCTGCCGCCACCTGGCCGGGCAGGTCGGTGAAGCGCGCCGTTTGCGAACAAACCGTTTCAAAGCCGGCTGCCGTGTCGGGAAAGATCCGGAGCGCAGTAATTTCCTGGGCCGATGCCGCCATTGCCACAACGCTCAGGAAAACACAGAACAGGGGTCGGAGCATCATTGCGTACTCTCTTTTCTAAAGACAAAGATGCGGAAAAAGCCATTGGTTCTTTTTCGTTTAAGCATAAGCGTTACTCCAGTCCGAAAACTCAACAGAAAAGTGGGAAGCGCCTGCCCCGACACAAATGTTGCCGCAGGAGCAAACAGGCAAGCCCTCGCAGAAAAACGCAATAATACCTGATTGATAATCAACAGATTTCGCTACCTGTCCCGATTTTGTCCGGTTCCCTTTTTTGGAATTTACCGGCCCGACCCGAAACCTTGCCGCAAAAGCTCGAGATCAATGTTTATGAACGGAAAGAAGCAGCAACAGCTTGTGCGAAAAGCATTTCGTGTGGCAGCCGTGCTCGCGGTGCTGGCCGGAACCTGTCTCAAAACAGCCGCACAGCCCGCGGGAAGTACACTTCCGCCCAACGCATACAGCTTGTATATGAGCGACTATGGACCAGGAGGCATGTTTACCGCCTCGGTCAACGACACGGTGGTACACCCACCCAATACGAATGAATGCTTCACACCGGATCGACATTATTACCTCGGTATCCGGATGTGGTTAAACGGTAGAATCGAAAGCCGGCCCGCTGCTTTCCTCCCACGTCTCCTCGACCCGATTCAATGCGACGATATTGAGCCGCATACCTACAACGCCACATTCCAGTTGATCAACCAGGGTCTCGAGGCCCTGCCGGGTATTTACTATTATTCGTGGTTCCCGTACGATGACTGTATCCTCCGGTTGAGCGGCTACGGCCCCGACTACCTGCTACCCTACCACTTTAGTGTATGGCCCGACTTCGGCGCACTCCAGCATTACCCCACGAAAATGAATGAAGGAGACCCCGTTTCGGTAACCGCAACGGGCATCCGCGCCGGCACCTATTACCTGGATGCCATCCTGAAGCGAAACAATACCTATTCCGTTCAACGCGTATCCAACTACTTTACCACAAGCGGAGGCAGTCTTACGCTACAGTCTTTTCCGCTCGACACATCGGCAGTGCGTGAAAACAGCCGCGTACACCTCGTCGTTAATCGGCTCGGAACAAAAATGACTTCGGGCCATTCGCTGCGTGGTTTGATCGTGGGATCCGACTTCGTTGTTCGCTTCGCAGAATCGAAAGAATTCTGCGCGGACAGCACCTTCATCGCGGGGTACGAATGGGTGCCTCCCGGAACCTACCAGGTGGCGCTGGTGGATTCGGTTACTGCGGGCACCGTGCTGGGCACACTTTCTGATCCGGTAACCCTGAACGTCGGTGGCCAGCTGCAGATCAACAGCTACCCACTGCAGGCCTCCTTCTTTCCCGGCGGGGTGTTGCCGGCCCGCTTCACCTACCGCATCCTGAAGGATGGGGTGATCTACGACGAATTCGTGGAAAAGTACGCCCGTATATCGGTCTGCACAGGAACACCACAATCCACGGCCGGCCAGACCCTTTCCTTTGGGGGCACTAACGAGGTACTCGTCGTTGCGGATAACCCGAGCCTCGTACTCAACCAGTTTACCGTGGAAACCTGGATGCGGCGCAACCGCAACACCACTTTTGCCGACTTCATTTGCAGCAAGGCAGGCACCGAAAACATGGAGCTCCAACTCCGCGACAGCGGCCGCATTCGCTTCATCCCCGCCCCGGGTGTCTACCTTGATTGCCCGGTCAACACCTTGCCGGCGTCCCTGTCTGCCTGGACCCACGTTGCCGCCACCTACAACCCTGCCATCGGCGCCGCCCGGCTTTTTGTCAACGGCGTGGAGGTGCCGCTCACCAACAATGGAACAGCGCCCCTCACCACTCCTATCGGCCGTAACAACGGCCAGTTCGTCATTGGAGCCCGCAACGGCAACGGCTTCCTGCCCTTTGCCGGCCGGCTCGAAGAGTTTCGCCTTTGGAACCGTGCCCTCGCCGCCTGGGAGATCCGCGCCCGGATGAACTGCGAGATCCCCAGCTCGGCCACCAACCTCGTGCTCAACCTGCACTTCAACCAGGGAGTTGCGGGAGAAGACAACTCGGGTGATCCTGCTTCGCGAACAGCCGTCGATGCTTCAGGTTATAACAACCATGCTTCGCTGCGCAACTTTACCTTATCCTACGTTTTCTCCAACTGGATGGGCGCCGGCCCGGTGGTATCCGGTAGCAGCTGTCCGGCGGCGGCTGCACCCGTAGCCGAAGCGCTCGATTTTGACGGCACCAACGACTTTGTGAACATTCCCAGCAGGCCCGCGCTCAGCCCCACGCGCTTCACCATCGAGTCGTGGGTGCGGTGGAGCCGGACCACCTCTTTAGCCGACTTTATTTGCAGTAAGGGGGGAGTCGAGAACATGGAGCTCCATCTGTCGGCAGGCAACAGCATCCGGTTTATCCCGGCACCGGGCGTTTACCTCGATGCGCCACCAAACACCATTACGCAAAACGTGTGGACCCATATCGCCTGCGCCTACGACCCCACGATCGGTGTTGCCAGGATGTACGTCAACGGCGTCGAGGTAACCCTCACCAACAACGGCACCGCCCCCCTGACCACCCTTCCCGTAGCCAACACGGGTGCGCTGGTAGTAGGCAGTCGCGGAGCTTCCCTTCCCTTTGCCGGCCGGCTCAACGACTTCCGGCTTTGGAACCGCGTGCTCACCCAGCCGGAGATCCAGGCACGCCTGCATTGCCGTATCACCCGGCCCGACCCCAACCTTCTGGTGAACCTCCACCTCGCCGGCACGCTTGATGCGGTCAACACGGCTACCGACGCCTCCGGCAATGGCAACCACGGCGATCTCTCGGGCTTCGCCCTCAGCGGCACTGCGAGCAACTGGGTGAGCGGCGGTGCCGGCACCACCAGCATGCCCTCAGCGTTGGCGGCGGCCAACGCCATACAGGTGCGCGTTGTGGCGGGTCAGGCCACCTCCTTCGGTACGGAGTGTTCCGATGTCATCGCTACGGTAACGCCTTCCGGATCCTTCCCGATCAATTCAAGTACCACCGGTAAGGTGTGGATCGAATCGGCCCAGCCGGCGCAATACGTGAAGCGCCATTACGAGATCACCCCCGCCACTGACGCTGGAGCGGCCACCGGCACCGTGACCCTGTATTTTACTCAAAACGAGTTCGATGATTTCAACGCGGTCAACACCCTGAAGCTGCCGCGCTTCCCCGGCGATGCCCCGGGCATTGCCAACCTGCGGATCGAAAAGCGCAGCGGGGTAAGCAGCGACGGCAGCGGCCTGCCAGATACCTACCCGGCGGGTACACCCCTCACCATCGACCCCGCGGATACCGATATTGTATGGAACGCCGCAGCGGCGCGCTGGGAAGTGAGCTTCGCCGTAGCCGGTTTCAGCGGCTTCTTCGCAAAAACCATGAGCGGCCCGCTGCCGGTTACGCTTGCCGGGTTTGCGGCGTCGTTGCAGGGTTGCCGGGTGGAACTGCATTGGCATACCCTATTCGAATCCAACGCCGATCGTTTTGCGATCCAGCGAAGTGCAGACGGCATACGCTTCGAAACGATCGGCACGACCCGGGCGACGAACAGCGCAGCGGGGTCTCGGTATCGCTATACGGATATGCAGCCGGCAGAAGGAACGAACATTTACCGGTTGCAGATGGTCGATCAGGATGGCAGCAGCAAGTATAGCCCGGTGGTCAGCCGCAGCGGGTGCGGGATGAAGGCCGTTCGCGTGTATCCCAACCCGGCCGCGGACTTCTTAACCATTGATGGATTGGTCGTGGGGGATATCATCCGCATCAGTACCGTCGCTGGCCAGGAAATGGACACAAAACGCGTGCTTCGCCGTACGGAGCAGCTGGCTGTCGGCCACCTCGTTCCCGGTGTGTATCTCATCGCGGTGATCAGCAACCGGGACGGCAAAACCCACTTCGAGCGTTTCTATAAACAGTAGCCCGCTGCTACCCGGTTCCCCCAAAAAAGCGCCCCGCATTGCGGGGCGCTTTTATATATTCGATACTAGAGGGAACAGTTCGTGCTTTCGGAAACCTATTAGCACATTACCCCATTAGCACATTAGCACATTCCTACTTACCCATCTTGGCTTTCAGGTTCTGGTCGATGGCCTCGAGGAACTCCTCGGTGTAGAGGAAGTCTTTACCGTGCTCGGCCTTGCCCGGGTTGATGGTGAGGGCGAGGTCCTTGGTCATCTTGCCGCTTTCCACGGTTTCGATGCACACCGCTTCGAGGGCGTTGCAGAAGTCGATCAGCTCCTGGTTGCCATCGAGCTTGCCCCGGAAGGCAAGGCCGCGGGTCCACGCGAAGATGGAGGCGATGGGGTTCGTCGACGTGGGGCGGCCCTTCTGGTGCTCGCGGTAGTGGCGGGTCACGGTACCGTGGGCAGCCTCGGCTTCCATCGTCTTACCGTCGGGCGTTACCAGAACAGAGGTCATGAGGCCGAGCGAGCCGAAGCCTTGTGCTACGGTATCGCTCTGCACATCGCCGTCGTAGTTCTTACAGGCCCACACGAAATTGCCGTTCCACTTGAGGGCGGAGGCTACCATGTCGTCGATGAGGCGGTGCTCGTAGGTGATGCCCTTCTCGGCAAACTTCGCCTTGTAATCGTTTTGGTAGATTTCTTCGAAGATGTCCTTGAAGCGGCCATCGTATTTCTTCAGGATGGTGTTCTTGGTCGACAGGTAGAGCGGCCAGCCTTTGCTGAGCGCCATGTTGAAGCAGCTGTGCGCGAAGCCTTTGATCGACTCGTCGGTGTTGTACATCGTGAGGGCAACGCCGTCGCCCTGGAAGTTGTACACCACGTGCTCGCTTACTTCACCGTTCTCGCCTTCGAACTTCACGGTGAGCTTGCCTTTGCCCTTCGTTACGAAGTCGGTGGCTCGATACTGGTCGCCGAAGGCATGACGGCCCACGATGATGGGTGCGTCCCAGTTGGTGACAAGGCGGGGGATATTGTTGATCACGATCGGCTCGCGGAACACGGTGCCGTCGAGGATATTGCGGATGGTGCCGTTGGGGCTCTTCCACATTTGCTTCAGGTTAAACTCCTTCACGCGGTCCTCATCGGGGGTGATCGTGGCGCACTTGATGCCCACGCCGTATTGCCGGATGGCATTGGCCGCGTCGATCGTCACCTGGTCGTTGGTCTGGTCGCGGTACTCGATGCCGAGGTCATAGTATTTAATGTCTACTTCGATATAGGGCAGGATCAGTTTGTCCTTGATGAACTTCCAGATAATTCGGGTCATTTCATCGCCATCCAGCTCTACAACCGGGTTGGCTACTTTGATCTTCTGGCTCATGGTAAAATGCGGTGATTTTGGTCAAATAATGGCCGAAGGTAAGAATTCACCGTTTTCAGGGCCTAAAAAGAGCGCAAACGATTACGGAGTGTTCGCTGCGCTCTCTTTTTCACGCGGCGGCGCGGCGGAGGGCGACGCGGCGAAAACTAATGCACGCCTGGCTCCTTCCCGCTTTCTGCAGACGGTGTCAATGTAAATGACGGGTGTTACTTCGGTGAGATGAGTAACCGTCGCGTAAAAAGCGCTGCGTCGCCCTCCGCCGCGCCGCTGCGTGAACGCTCCTGCCGCAGGCAGGACACAAAAAAAGAGACCTCCCTTGCGGGAGGCCTCTTCCAAAAAGCGTGAAGTTACTTAAAACTCTTTTTTCGGCGCATTGATGGCGTTGCCCACATGCGATTTATTGACGTTCTCGTTACCGAGGTTGTCGAAGATCCAGTTGGTCATCTTGCTCCAGATGTGGAAGGTCGTGTTGTCGCCCTGGCCACCGATGCCGTGATTCTTGTTGGGGTAGTACATCGTCTCGAAGTCCACGTTGGCCTTGATAAGGGCCGAGATCATCTGCGTGCTGTTCTGGAAGTGCACGTTATCGTCGGCGGTGCCGTGGATGAGGAGGTACTTACCCTTGATCTTATTCACGAAGTTGATCGGCGCGTTGTCGTCGTAGCCGGCCTTGTTCTCCTGGGGCGTACGCATGTAGCGCTCGGTGTAGATGTTATCGTAAAAGCGCCAGCTCGTTACCGGGGCCACGGCCACGGCAGCGGAGAAGGTCTCGTTGCCCTTGGTGATGGCCAGCGAGCTCATGAAGCCGCCGAAGCTCCAGCCCCAGTGGCCGATGCTCTTGGGATCTACGAAGGGCATTTTCTGCATCCACTTGGCGGCGTCGATCTGGTCTTCGATCTCGAACTTACCGAGCTGCAGGTAGGTCTTCTTCTTGAATTCCTCGCCGCGGAAGCCGGTGCCGGTGTTGTCGACGCTGACCACGATGAAGCCGCGCTGGGCCAGCATCTGGTGCCACATGGAAGTGGCGCCGAAGCGGTTGGCCACCTGCTGAGAGCCGGGGCCGCCGTAGTTGCAGAAGATCACGGGATACTTCTTGTTGGGGTCGAAGTTGGCGGGCTTCAGCATCCAGCCGTTGAGCGTGTCGCCCTTCGAGTTGGGCACGCGGATGAACTCCGTTTTACCCACTCCGAACTCAGCGAGCGTGTTCTGCAGCTTCTTGTTCTCGTTGACCACCTTGTTCAGGGTCGCCTTGTCCTTCTTCAGGTCATACAGCGACACCACCTGCGGCGTGTTGATGTTGGAGTAGTAGTCCATGAACTGCGTGAAATCTTCCTTCAGCTCCACGCGGTGCGTGCCCGTGCCCTGCGTGATCTGCTTCGTGTTCTTGCCGTCGAGGTCGGAAACGAACAGGTTGCGGTCCATAGGCGTGGGGTAGGCCAGCGTATAATACACGAGGCGGTTCTTCTCGTCCACGCCGTTGATATCGGCGATGTCATACTTACCCTTCGTGATCTGGATCTTCTCCTTACCATCCACGCTGTAGCGATAGAGCTGCGTGTAGCCGTTCATCTCGGAAGTGAACAGGTAGCTCTTCCCGTCTTTCAGGAACTGCCAGTTGTCGTTGATCTCCACGAAGTACTTGTTTTTCTCGCGGTACATCTCGGTGGCGGCACCGGTGGTCGGGTTGGTGAGCATGAGGCGCAGGTCGTTCTGGTGGCGGTTGAGCCAGAACACCACGAGGCGGTTATTGGCGTCCTGCGTCCACTTGATACGGGGGATGTAGATGTCGCCCTGCTCGTACTGCGCGGGCACGTCCTTGCGGGTGGCAAGGTCGTAGAGGCGGATCTGCACTTTGGAGTTGTTGTCGCCGGCCTTGGGGTACTTGTAGCCGTACTGGCGGTTGTAGGCCGAGTCGTACACCGTGAATTGGTACTCCTTCACGTTGGTCTCGTCGAACTTATAGTACGCGAGGTACTTGCTGTTGGGGCTCCACTCGAAGGCGCGGCTGAATTCGAACTCCTCTTCGTATACCCAGTCGCAGTTGCCGTTGATGATGTGGTTCCACTTGCCGTCGGTCGTGACCTGGATAGTGGCGGCGTTGGCGAAGTCGTAGATATACAAATTGTTCTCGAACACATAGGCCACCTTGGAGCCGTCGGGCGAGATGGTCGGGTGGAGCACTTTGCCCTTGGTGAGCGGAACGGTCTTCTTCGTAGCCACATCGTAGATGTACACGTTGCTCTTGGAAGAGCGGCGGTAGATGGGTTCGCGGCCGTTGAAGAAAAGGATCCGCTTGCGGTCGGCCGCCACCTGGTAATCGCCGGTGTTGAAGTTCTTTCCGGCCGTGTCTTTGATGTCCTTGGGGTTGAACAGGCTGTCGTCGGAGCCACCGGCAAAGCCCGGAACGAATTCGCTTCGGAACGTGCCTTTCTTGTAGATGTCCTCCATCGTGATCTGCTTCGTGGTCTGGGCTACAGCCAGGAAGGGCAGGAAGAGGACGAGAAACAGGATGCGCATGTGCATTGAGGGATTTTAGGGACTAAATATAAAGGATTGACTGTTAGAGGCGCACGGGGTTTATAGGAGTGGTAAATACTTTAACAGCCCCCTGCCCCCCGAAGGGGGAACTCAGGCCCAGCACACTTACTTTTTGATGGACGGTGTTCCGGTGCAGAATTCAAATTTCCAGATTTCGGTACGATTCTGAACGTACTTCTTTCCTGAGTTCCGCTGGCAACTACGGAAGTACCGGCCTGAATCCCACTATGGAACAGGGGTAGTGACGACAAAAAGGAACAGGCTGCCACGGATGAAAACACCGGACACAAAACACAAAAAAAGGTCCCGCCGTGAGGCGGGACCCTATCCTTAGCGAATACCTTAGCTTCTTCTTTTCTTAGCGGTAAGAATCGCTTCTTTATCTTACGATGCCTTGACTTACGCCTTGCTTTCCGCCATATCCGGAATGGCTTCCACCTTATACGCACCGGCGTCGAGCTTGGCCTTGGTCTCGGAAAAGGCTTTCAACGTTGCCTCGATATCGGCCTCGGTGTGGGCGGCCGTCGGGATGAGGCGGTAGATGATATGTCCCTTCGGGATCACGGGATATACCACGATCGAGCAGAAAATGCCGTAGTTCTCGCGGAGGTCCATCACCATGGCGGTGGCCTCTTCTACCCCACCCTTCATATAAATCGGCGTCACCATCGTGTCGGTGTTGCCAATGTCGAAGCCGCGCTCCTTGAGGCCTGCCTGCAGGGCAAGGGCGTTCTTCCAGAGCTTTTCGCGCAGCTCGGGCATCGAGCGGAGCATTTCGAGGCGCTTCAGGTTGCCGAGCACGATGGGCATGGGCAGGCTCTTGGCGAAGATCTGCGAGCGGATGTTGTAGCGGATATAATCCACGATCTGGCGGTCGCCGGCCACGAAGGCGCCGATGGAGGCCATCGACTTGGCGAAGGTGGAGAAATACAGGTCGATGCCGTCCTGTACGCCCTGGGCCTCGCCGGCGCCGGCGCCGGTATCCCCCAGCGTACCGAAGCCGTGGGCATCATCTACCAGGATGCGGAAGTCGTATTTCGATTTGAGACCGATGATCTCTTTGAGCTTGCCCTGGTCGCCGGCCATGCCGAACACGCCCTCGGTGATCACGAGGATGCCGCCTTGCTTGTTCTTATCAACAAGCGCAGTGGCGCGGTCCATCTGCTTTTCGAAGTCTTCGAGGTCGTTGTGCTTGAACACGTAGCGGTGGCCGGGGTGCAGGCGCAGGCCGTCGATGATGCAGGCGTGGCTTTCGGCGTCGTACACGATCACGTCGTGGCGCGAGCACAGCACGTCGATGATGCTCACCATGCCCTGGTAGCCGAAGTTGAGGAGGGCGGCATCTTCCTTGCTCACGAATTCGGCGAGCTCCTGCTCGAGCTGCTCGTGGTAGTTGGAGTTGCCGCTCATCATGCGGGCGCCCATCGGGTAGGCGAGGCCATAGGCGGCGGCGCCGTCGGCGTCGGCCTTACGGATGTCGGGGTGGTTGGCCAGCCCGAGGTAGTTGTTGAGGCTCCACACGATCACGTCCTTGCCGCGGAACTTCATGCGGCTGCCGATCTCTCCTTCCAGCTTGGGGAAGGCGAAGTAGCCATGCGCACGCTCGCGGTGCTGCCCGATGGGACCATAATTCTTTACCAGGCGCTCAAAGATATCTGCCATATTGAAACGGGGTTTAAGGTTATCCCCCCGCCTGCCCGGGGTCAAAACAAGGACGGCACCACGGGCGGAGGGCGTAAAAAATTGCCGCGAAGGTAAGACATTAGATTAATCTCAGATCTGTGATCTCGGATCTTTGATCTCCAGCCGATCGTGTTAGCGGGGCGCAAGCAGATCAAAGATCCCAGATCTGAGATCTCACATCCTCAATAGCTCCGCCGCGATCTTCCAGCCGGCGGCCTCGTGGCGCCAGATGCGGACGTAGGGCTCGGGCTTTCCGCTGGCGCCGGCGATGGTGCCGTAGACCACGGCAAGGTCGCCGCTGGGCGCGATCATATGGCCTACGGGGCTGAAGGCGATGCGGGCGGGCAGGGCGGCCAGCAGGGTGTCTTGCTCCCGCGGCATCAGCGCAATGGGGCGCGCCTCGCGGCAGAATGCTGAGGAGGGCGAGCGGAAACGGCGGCGCACCATCGTATCGCCCAGCAGGAGGCGCCCGTCGAGGAGGCGCTCCGCCGCCATCAGCGACTCCACCGTACCCCTCGTTTTCGGGGCGTTGAAGGTGTAAAGCAGGTGCAGCGACTCGTCGCCGCTGTCGGTGCCGCAATCGAAGATGAACTTCCAGCTGCCGTCGGCGCCGCGCTTCCAGACCGTGATAAAGTGCCCGCGGGCCACCACCGAATCCTGCTCCGTTCTGGGCTGGAAGGTCCAGGGGCCGAGCGTAAAGCCCCAGTCGCCCGAGGCCGCCAGCTCGTTGATCACCGGCATCCAGTGGAGCACCCCGGGGTTGTTAGGGCGCGCCTCCCACATGGGATAGGCCTTCACCGCCACGCCCTTTTCGAACATGATGGCGGCCGTGTCCATGAAGGCCAGGAAAGCGGCGCGGGTGCCGTGCTCCACCGAATGGGCGGCGAAGCGCACCTCGGTTTCCACCATTGGCGAGGCGCCCCGCTGAGCCCGGGCGCCGGTGTTCAGAAGCAGGATAAGCAGGACCAGGCGTATGTTCATGACCTAAAGTTAACCCGTATTTTTCAACCCGATTCTCCGGCTCTGGGGTTCGCTGCCTAATTTCACGCCCTAATTTCCGAACATGACCCGCCTCCTGCTTGCCTTTTTTGCCTTGTTCACGATCCTCAGCGCCCACGCGCAGGCACCCCAGCGTCCGAAGCTGGTGGTGGGCCTTGTGGTGGACCAGATGCGTTGGGATTACCTCTACCGCTATGCGGACCGCTACGGCTCCGGCGGCTTCCAGCGCCTGCTCCGGGAAGGCTTCAGCTGCGAGAACACGCTCATACCCTATACCCCCACCTACACCGCCCCCGGCCATGCGGGCATCTATACCGGCAGCGTGCCCGCCCTCACCGGTATCATCTCGAACACCTGGTGGGACCGCCGCCTCGACACCACTATGTATTGCACCAACGACACCTCGGTGCAAAGCGTGGGCACCCCCTCGAAGTGGGGGAAGATGTCGCCGAAGAACCTCTGGGCCAGCACCGTCACCGACGAGCTGCGGCTCGCGTCCAACTTCCGCAACAAAACGATCGCCATCGCGCTCAAAGACCGCGGCGCCATCCTTCCCGGCGGCCACACGGCCAACGGCGCCTATTGGTTCGACAATACGTCGCGCGGCTGGATCACGAGCACCTTCTATACTAAAGAGCTGCCGGCCTGGGTGCAGGCCTTCAATGCCCGGGCACTGCCGGAGAACTACCTGAAAGAGAACTGGAACACGCTCTACCCGATCGGTACGTACGCCAACAGCACCGCCGACGCCACTCCCTGGGAAGGTGTGCTGCCCGGCGGCTCCAATACCTTCCCGCACCGCACCGACACCCTGAAGGGCAACGTGGCTATGGAAGCCTTCCGCCACTCGCCCTTCGGCAATCGCTACACCTTCGAGTTCGCCAAGGCGGCCGTGACGGCTGAAAAACTAGGAAAAGGCAACTTCACCGACTTCCTCGCGATCTCCCTGTCGAGCCCCGACTATATCGGCCACACCTTCGGCCCCAACTCCATTGAGGCGGAAGACTGCTTCCTGCGCCTCGACCGCGACATTGCCGCCTTCCTGCAGTTCCTCGACGCGAACGTGGGCAAGGGACAGTACCTCCTCTTCCTATCCGCCGACCACGGAGCCGCCCACTCGCCGGGCTACGCCACGGCCAACCGCATCCCGGCCGGCCGCATCGACGACCGCAAGCTGATGGACAGCCTCAATGCCGTTACCGGCCGCGCTTTTAATATCGTCCGTCCCGTGCGCTCGCTGATCAACTTCCAGGTATACCTCGACCATGACGCTATCCGCCGCGCCGGCGCCGACCGCCAGGCCGTGAAGAACTTCGTGATGGACGAGCTGATGCGCCGCTCCGGCATGGCCCGCGTGGTGGACCTGGAGAACCTGGGCGCCGCCACGATGCCCCCGCGGATCAAGGACATGATCCTCAACGGCTATAACCAGGTGCTGAGCGGCGATATCCAGTTCGTGTTCAAGCCGCAGTGGTTCGACTGGGGCGGCACCACGGGCACCACCCACGGCGCCCCCTACCCCTACGATGCGCATATCCCGCTGGTCTGGTTCGGCTGGAAGATGAAGGCCGGGCGCCTCGGCCGCGAAACCTACATGACCGACATCGCCGCCACGCTGGCCGCCCTGCTGCGCATCCAGGCCCCCAATGCCTGCATCGGGATGCCGATCGCGGAAGTCATACGATGATCTCAGATCTCAGATCTCAGATCTGGGATCTCGGATCTGGAATCTGGGATCTGTGGCTGACGCACGCAGGGAGCTCTCGGAATAAATACTGGCGCGTATTGAGCACCCGAGTGCTGCTCTTGTACTGAATAACATTGTTTGCAAGCCGCCGCAGAAAGAAAGACCTGCGGCAGAAGGAAATGCCCGGACAGCGGAGCTAAATCTGAAATCTGAGATCACACATCTGAGATCCCAAAGGGCGCCCGTTGGGCGCCCTTTGGATATGTGGCGGTTTTTCGTGAATTTCGCCCACTTAATTAAAACCTCTTACCCTCTATGTGCGGAATCGTCGCCTATATCGGACCTCGCGAAGCCTACCCGGTCATTCTGAAGGGCCTGAAGCGCCTGGAATACCGCGGCTATGACAGTGCCGGCGTGGCCCTCCTGGACCAGAACCTGAATGTGTACAAGAAGAAAGGCAAGGTGGCCGACCTGGAGGAAACCCTCGTAGGCAAGAACCTGCACTCCCATATCGGCATCGGCCACACCCGCTGGGCCACCCACGGCGAGCCCAACGACCGCAATGCCCACCCGCACCTCTCGGCCTCCGGCAAGCTCGCCATGATCCACAACGGCATCATCGAGAACTACGCGCAGCTCAAAGAAGACCTCGTGCGCAAAGGCTACGTCTTCCACAGCGACACCGACACCGAGGTGCTGCTCAACTTCATCGAAGACATCCGCAACAACCTCGGTTGCCCCCTCGAAGAGGCCGTGCGCGTAGCGCTGAAGCGCGTCGTAGGCGCTTACGTGATTGTGCTCATGGACCAGGACACGCCCGACACCATCATCACCGCCCGCAAAGGCTCCCCGCTGGTGATCGGCATCGGCAAGAATGAGCACTTCCTCGCCTCCGACGCCTCTCCCATCATCGAATACACCAAGGAAGTCGTATACGTGAACGACTACGAGCTCGCCATCATCAAGGCCGACGAGCTGATCCTCAAGAACCTGGGCAACGAGCGCCAGACGCCGTACATCCAGAAGCTCGACATGGAGCTCGCAGCCATCGAGAAGGGCGGCTTCGACCACTTCATGCTGAAGGAGATCTTCGAGCAGCCCACCACCATCCACGACTGCCTTCGCGGCCGCCTCGATGCGGATAAGGGCACCATCACCATGAGCGGCATCTCCAAGTATGCCGAGCAGCTCACGAACGCCAACCGTATCGTGATGGTGGCCTGCGGCACCTCCTGGCACGCCGGCCTCGTAGCCGAGTACATCTTCGAGGAACTGTGCCGCATCAACGTGGAAGTGGAATATGCCTCCGAGTTCCGCTACCGCAACCCCGTGATCGCCCCCGGCGACGTGATCCTCGCCATCTCGCAGAGTGGTGAGACCGCGGATACGCTCGTGGCTATCGAGAACGCCAAAAAGCAGGGCGCCATCATCATGGGCATCGTGAACGTAGTGGGCTCTTCCATCGCCCGCCTCTCCGACACGGGCGCCTACACCCACGCCGGTCCGGAGATCGGTGTAGCGTCCACGAAGGCCTTTACCGGACAGCTCGCCGTGCTCACCATGGTGGCGCTGAAAGTGGCCCTCGAAAAAGGCACCATCACCCACGAGCGCTTCCTGCAGCTCGTGCGCGAGCTCAACGCCATCCCCGAGAAGGTGGCCAAGATCCTCGAGCAGAACGACGCCATCAAGGCGCTTGCCGAGAAATACAAGGACGCGACCAACTGCCTCTACCTCGGTCGCGGCTACAACTTCCCCGTTGCCCTCGAAGGCGCGCTGAAGCTGAAGGAGATCTCCTACATCCACGCCGAAGGCTATCCCGCCGCCGAGATGAAGCACGGTCCCATCGCCCTCGTGGACTCCGAGCTGCCCGTCATCTTCATCGCCACCAAAGACTCCTACCACGAGAAGGTGATCTCCAACATGCAGGAGATCAAGGCCCGCAAAGGCCGCGTGGTGGCCATTATCAACGAAGGCGACAAGCAGAGCATCGCCCTCGCCGACGATGTGATCGTGGTACCGGAGACCGATGAGATCCTTGCCCCGATGCTGAACTGCATCCCGCTGCAGCTCCTCGCCTACCACATCGGCGTGGCCAAAGGGTTCGACGTGGATAAGCCGCGTAACCTCGCGAAAAGCGTGACGGTAGAATAAGAGGACAACCGCTTAACAAGGAATATCGAATAACGAAGGGAGGTCAGTAATGGCTTCCCTTTTTCACGGGCATTAGGGAGAGAAGGAACGCAGATTTAACGGATCTGATACGATATTCAAGGACGATCCATAAGATTGCTGTTTGCCTCGCGTCGGGCGGCCTCGCACGGGTACGACTTTCTGGTACGATAAGGCCGATACAAAGCGACGCCCCTGTTCTGGAATTGGTGCCGGTCGAGAAGAAAAGTAGATTGTACGGATCGGATTGGATGGATGCGGATGATCACTTACTGCGCTTGGCTTTACGTAGGTGAGGCTGCCGCTGGTAAGATATTCCTTAAAAATAAACGATGCTGCATAGAGGCGCGCCTACTAATAAACTAATAGACCAATAGACAAATAAACGTTCTTCCCTACTTTCGGCCCATGAACGAGATCCGCAAACTGGCAGTCTCCGCCATCGGCTATGGCTTTATCGACCCGGCCTTCCTGCCCGAGGGAAAAGACGAATACCACCTGCGCAACCTGCAGAACCGCAGCGGCATCAGCTACCGCAACCTCAGCGCCTACGAGATCGAGGTGCTCGTGCGCAACAACAATACCTCCGACGACTGGAACAAGATCCAGGTGTCGGACCTCTTCAACCCGGAGCTTGTCAAAAACTGTAAGTTTTTCGGCCTCGTGCGGATCGGCAAGCTCGAGTCGCTCGCCCTGCAGCACCACAACGTGACCCACCCGGTGGGCCTGTACAACAGCACCATCATCTCCTGCGATTTCGGCGACAACGTCGTGGTCGACAACGTGAAGTACCTCGCCAACTACATCATCGGCAACGAGGTGCTGCTGCTCAACATCCACGAGCTGCACACGACCCAAAAGGCCAAGTTCGGCAACGGTATTCTTAAAGAGGGCGAGGACGAAGCGGTGCGCGTATGGCTGGAGGTCTGCAATGAGAACGCCGGCCGCAAGATCATTCCTTTCAACGGCATGCTGCCCGGCGACGCCTGGCTCTGGGCCCACTACCGTGCCGACAAGGCGCTGATGGACCGCTTCAAGGAGTTGACGCAGCTGCGCTTCGACGCACAGCGCGGCTACTACGGCAAGATCGGCGACCGCTGCGTGATCAAGAACACCTCTATTATCAAAGACGTATGGCTCGGCTCTGATGCGTATATCAAAGGCGCCAACAAGCTGAAAAACCTGACGATCAACTCCGCTCCCGATGCGATGTCGCAGGTGGGTGAAGGCTGCGAGCTCGTGAACGGCATCGTGGGCTACGGCTGCCGCGTGTTCTACGGCGTCAAGGCCGTGCGCTTCGTGATGGCGTCGCACTCGCAGCTCAAGTACGGCGCGCGCCTCATCAACTCGTACCTGGGCAACAACGCCACCATCTCCTGCTGCGAGGTGCTCAATTCGCTCATCTTCCCCGCGCACGAGCAGCACCACAACAACTCGTTCCTCTGCGCCGCGCTCATCATGGGCCAGAGCAATATGGCCGCAGGTGCCACCATCGGCTCCAACCACAACAGCCGCGCCGCCGACGGCGAGATCGTGGCCGGACGTGGCTTCTGGCCGGGCCTTTGCGTGAGCCTGAAGCACAATTCCAAGTTCGCCTGCTTCACCCTCATCGCCAAGGGCGCCTACAGCTCCGAGCTCAACATCACGCTTCCCTTCAGTCTTGTATCCAACGACGAAGGCAACAACCGCCTCGTGGTGATGCCGGCCTACTGGTTCCAGTACAACATGTACGCCCTCGCCCGCAATGCGTATAAATACGTAGACCGCGACAAGCGCACGCGCAAGCGGCAGTATATCGAGTACGACTTCCTGGCCCCCGACAGCATGAATGAGGTGATGACGGCCATCCGTACCCTCGAGCGCTTCACCGCGCTGCACCAGCGCAACGGCGACGCCGGCGGCCTCAGCGATGCCGAGCTGGAGCAGGAAGGACGCGTGGCGCTGCAGGGCGACACATCCGGGCTCAAGGCCGGCATCCGTGCCTACGGCTTCGAGAACGCCGGGCGTATGACCCTGCTCACCAAGGTGCCCGAAGCCTACCGGATCTACCGCGAGCTCGTGGTGTACTATGCCGTGATGCAGTTGTTATCGCTGCAGCAGGAACAAGGACTGACCTCATTCGATGCACTAAAGGCCGCACTACCGGCAATGCCTGCCCGTGGACACTGGCACAACGTCGGCGGCCAGCTGATGTCGGATGACACCGTACAGGGCCTGATCGCCGGCATTAAGAATGGCACGCTGGAGAGCTGGAAGGCGGTACACGCCCTTTACGAAGCCGAGGGCGCCCGCTACGCGGAACAAAAGCGCGCCCATGCGCTGGCCTGCCTGCTGGAACAGCTGGAGATCGGTATGGACGGATTCAATGAAACCGTTTTCAACAGCCTGCTGCCGCAAGTGCTCCGCACAAAGGAGTGGATGGTGGCCGGCATCTTCCGCGCACGCGCCAAGGATTACGAGAACCCCTTCCGCAAGATGGTGTATGAAACAGACGCCGAAATGAACGAAGTGATCGGACACCTCGACGAGAACAGCTTTATCGCCCAGCAGCGCGAAGAACTCGAAACACTTCGCAACACGCTTGCGCGGCTCTGGAAGTAAACCGGTAGAATACCATCATTAAAAAA
The DNA here is from genome assembly GCF_039541815.1 of Flaviaestuariibacter amylovorans. NCBI lineage: Bacteria > Pseudomonadati > Bacteroidota > Chitinophagia > Chitinophagales > Chitinophagaceae > Flaviaestuariibacter > Flaviaestuariibacter amylovorans. The sequence continues at coordinate 208,099 of NZ_BAABGY010000005.1, read as the reverse complement.
GGCCCTTCTTGCGAAGGGCCTTTTTTATCGGTACAACGATACGATTAGTGACCAGCAGGAGCAGTCGTCGTCGTAGAAGTCGTCGTAGAAGTCTTGGTAGTGTCGCCAGCCTTCATCGTCGTGTCAGAACCAGCAGCGCCAGTCGTGTCGGGCGTTACGGGAGCAGCCGGAGTTGCGTTAGCAGCAGAATCCGTGTTCGTCGTCGTAGTAGAAGTAGAGTCGTTAGTGGTCGTGCTCTCAGAACCGCTGTTGCAGGCAACCAGGGTGCCGGCGATCGCCAGAACGGCAAATACCTTTTTCATCTTGTTTATTGGTTTTAGTTAACTAATTGGGCGCAAAGGTAACGGCTCAGTTGACATTTCCAAATTTCCACCGATGAAAATTATACACATTACTTCTTGCGGAAAAAGATACGGACAGGCACACCTGTAAATTCGAAGTTGGCGCGCAGCTGGTTCTCGAGATAATTCTTATACGGCGTCTTCACCTCCTCGGGGAAGTTGCAGAAGAAGGCGAACGAAGGCACCGCCGTAGGCAGTTGCGTTACATACTTGATGCTGATGGAATGCCCGCGCACCACCGGTGGGTGGTATGCCGCGATGGCTTTCTGCATCACCTCGTTCAGCTCGGACGTAGTAATACGGCGCTTGCGGTTCTCGAACACCTGGATCGCCGTTTCGATGGCCTGGTAAATGCGGATCTTGTCTTTGGCGGAAATAAAAATGATCGGCACGTCGCTGAACGGCGCGAGGCGCTGCTTCAGCACCTTCTCGTAGTCCCGCGCCGTGTTGGTCTGCTTTTCCACGAGGTCCCATTTGTTCACAAGCACCACCACGCCCTTGCCTTTGCGGGCAGCAAGGCTGAAGATGTTGAGGTCCTGCGCGGCAATGCCTTTCTCGGCATCGAGCAGCAGCAGGCACACGTCGGCCTCGTCGAGGGCCTTGATGGCGCGGATCACCGAGTAGAACTCGAGGTCTTCGTGCACCTTGGCCTTGCGGCGGATGCCGGCGGTATCGATCAGGATAAAGTCTTTCTGGAACAGGGAGTAGCGGGTATGGATCGTGTCGCGGGTGGTGCCGGCGATGTCGCTCACGATCGTACGCTCGGCGCCCACGAGCGCGTTCAGCAGCGACGACTTGCCCACGTTGGGCTGGCCGATGATGGCGAACTTGGGCAGGGCGGCCTCTTCGCTCATCTCGTCCTCGTTGTCGTCGGGAATAAGCGCCGTTACCTCGTCGAGGAGGTCGCCGGTACCGGAGCCGCTGATGGCGGCGATGAAGTGCACCTCGTCGAAGCCCAGGCTGTAGAACTCGGCGGCCTCGAGCAGGCGCTCGTTGTTGTCTACCTTATTCACCACCAGGAACACCGGCTTGGTGGAGCGGCGCAGGAGGTCGGCCATATTGGAGTCGAGATCGGTGATACCGGTGGCGGCGTCGGCCACGAACAGGATGCAGCTCGCTTCATCGATGGCGATGGCGACCTGCTTGCGGATCTCGCGCTCGAACACATCCTCGGAGTCGGCCACAAAGCCTCCGGTATCGATGACGTTGAAGGACTTACCGTTCCATTCGGCCACGCCATACTGGCGGTCGCGGGTGACGCCGGGGGTGTCTTCCACGATAGCCTTGCGCTGCTCGAGCAGACGGTTGAAAAAGGTGCTTTTGCCCACGTTGGGACGGCCCACGATCGCGACGGTAAATCCAGCCATAAGATGCCTAAAAAAGTGATTAAGGGTGCAAAAATAAGGCTTCCGGGCCGCAATGCAGGCCCACAGGCGCTTCTACGCACAGGGAGGGCGCTGCAAAAACCGGGCAATGCCCCGCTTGTGGCGGGCTCCCGCGAAGCGTTAAAACTTAGCTCATAAAGGGAAACCCCGGGCTCAGTAACCGTATTCCTTCAATAAAAGGTCATTCTCGCGCCACTTGGGCCGCACCTTCACGAAGAGCTCCAGGAACACCTTTTGCCCGACGAACTTCTCGATATCGCGGCGCGCCTCCGAGCCGATCTTTTTGATCATGCGGCCGCCTTCGCCCAGGATAATGGCCTTTTGCGATTCGCGCTGCACCACGATGATAGCGCCGATCTTGATGAGCGTACTCTTGTGCTTGAACTCCTGCACGAGCACGGTGGCCTGGTACGGGATCTCGTCCTCGAAGTACTGGAAGATCTTCTCCCGTACCATCTCGGCCACGAAGAACTTCTCCGGCAGGTCGGTGAGCTCGTCTTCGGCATAGAAGGGGTCGCCCTCGGGCAGCAGGTCGGTAATGGCCTCCATCAGCGCCGGCACCCCATTCTGCGTCAGCGCGGAAAGGGTCACGATGCGCTTGGCATAGGGCTTCCCGGTGAAAAAGGCAAGCGCCTGATCCAGCTGCTCCTTCTTTGCCTTATCGACCTTATTGAGCACCAGCACACAGGGCACACGGAGCCGCAGTGTACTAAAAATGGCGTCGTTCTCCTCGAGGTTGTCCTGCACGTCAACGAGGAGCACGCCCACGTCCGCGTCCTCCAGGGCGCTCTTTACCGCCCCCATCATGCGCTCGTGCAGCTTGTATTTCGTTTCGCCGATGATGCCGGGCGTATCGGAAAAGATGATCTGGTAGGCGTCGGTGGTCATGATGCCCTTGATGCGGTGGCGGGTAGTCTGCACCTTGGGCGATACGATCGCGAGCTTCTCGCCGATGAGCGCATTGAGGAGGGTGCTCTTGCCCGCATTGGGCTTTCCGAATATGTTGACGAATCCGACCTTCATGGCTTCAAAGGTAACGCGGGACGGCAGAACGGGCGCGAAACGGGCGCCGTGCCGCAATTGGGCTCGGGTTTTCCGCAGTTCTTACGGGCTTCGCTTCCCCGGGCAGGCGCCTGCTTTCATCTTTGTACCATGAACATCCCTACCCCGATCTTTCCACCGCCCCCCATCAGCCGCCCCGGGCCCGACGATTTCGACGAGGTGCTCCAGGTGTGGGAAGACTCCGTACGCGCTACCCACCACTTTCTCGTAGAAGCAGACATCCAGGTGTTCCGCACCCTTGTGCCCCAGCTGCTCGAGGTGGTGGACCTCTATTGCACCCGCGATGAAGCGGGACGCATCAGCGGGTTCCTGGGCATCGCCGACGGCAAGATCGAGATGCTTTTCATGCGGTCCGACCAGCGCGGCAAGGGCATCGGCAAGGCCCTGACCCGGTTCGCCCTCGACGAGCTGAAAATCAGGAAGGTGGACGTCAACGAGCAAAACATGCAGGCGCTGGGCTTCTACCGCCATGCCGGGTTCGTAGTGGTGGACCGCTCGGCGACCGACGGCCTTGGCAAGCCCTACCCGATCTTACACATGGAATACCCCGGGTGACCCCTTACTGATCCTGAGGCGGAACCGTCTTTGGCAAACACCAAACTTTGCCGGATGAAATCACCAACCATTGTCGCCGCTACCCTTTCGGACGCGGCCCTGCTGGCGCAGGTAGGGCGGCAATCCTTTATCGAATCGCACGGCCACAGCGCCCACGAAGCCGACATCCGGGATTATACGGACCGCAAATTCACGACCGCCGCCTTTGCCGAAGAACTGTCGGAAGAGAGGAGCCTGTTCCATATCATTTATGCCGACGGGCAGCCCGCGGGCTATTCCAAGATCATTTACAATAGCGGTCACCCGAACATCGCGCTCCCAAATGTGACGAAGCTGGAGCGCCTGTACGTGCTGGAAGCCTTTCTCTCCTACCGCCTCGGCGCCCCGCTGCTCGAATACAACATGGGCCTCGCCAAAGGAAAAGGGCAATCCGGCATGTGGCTCTTCGTATGGACGGAGAACACCCGCGCACTACGCTTTTACGAGAAGCACGGCTTCCGCACAGTCGGGCATTTCGATTTTCCGATCTCGGAGCGGCACAGCAATCCCAATTATCAGATGCTGCTCCCGCTCGATTGATAGGGAGAACTACGGCGGCAGCGAAACCGGGCGGAGCGGTGTCTTTATGGAAACGAAATGCGTCGACTACTCCTCTTTTTCCTGGGCCTGCCGGCCGGCGCGTTGGCGCAGGATACGCTCATCGGCCACGTCATGAACGAATACGGCGCTCCTGTCCCCTACGCTACCATCAGGTCGGTAAAAAATAAAAAGGCTGTGACTGCAACGGACGTGCATGGCAATTTCAAGATCGTCACCGGCAATTCCGATACGCTGGTCTGCAGCCACGTGCAGTTTGAGCCGCAACGGACGGCAACGAATCATACCCGAAGCGTACTCTTCATACTTGCGAAAAGAAAACCCGAAGAACAAACGATCGTCGTTACCGCCTACGCTTACTTGCTGGAACCGGCCGTTCCATCACCTCCCGCGAAGGCAGCGCAAGTACCTGGCCCCCCACCGGGTGACGAGCCGAATTACGAGCAGACGTTTACGCCGGTGGAGTTGCCCGCCGGATACCCGGGCGGCCCGGATGCGCTGCGGCGCCACTTGTATGCCACCTTGCAGTTTCCCGATACAGCCGCAGTAGCCGGTGCGTTTGAAGCGGTGGTGCGCGTGCGCTTTACGGTCGACCGGAATGGAAGGGTAAGCCAGGTGCTGTTCCTGAACAGCGTTGGCGAGCCATACGAATCCGTTGTGCGAAAAGCTATGCGCACCATGCCCGAGTGGCGCCCCGCGCACCAGAACGGGCGCTGGGTGGACTCGGAGCACGAACTGGTAATTCCCTTGCTGGTGGAGCTCCGGCGCGGCGCGCATGGCATCCTGCGCCGAAGTCGCTGACAAAAACGCCTCCCGGTCGGGAGGCGTTTTTGTCAGCGCTCATTCTGCCTACGCAAAACGACGCTTCTTTTTCTTGTCGCCCGAGAGCAGCCAGATGCCGACACCGATCACGGCCGCCGTAGTGGCTACTTTACGTACGAGGTGCCAGGGCGCATGCTTCCACTCGGCCTTCCACCCGTGCTCGGCGAAAATATTCGGGATATGCCCCTTGCTGAAGTCGTCGATGTATCCTTCGAATACGTTTACCCGGTCTGCCAGGAGCAGGGGGAGCCAGTGTCCGAAAGAACCCTCGCTGTAGCGGAAGGCGTAGCGGCGGATGGCGCCGCTGAGGCCCGAAGGCGGCGTGGAGGTACCATGCACCGCGGTAATGTTCGGCCGCTCGTTCGACTTCAGTATTTCTACGGTCGGCTGCTGCTGTGTGGGCCGCTCGTAGTGGATCCGTTGATGGTCGTCGCCCGTATAGTGCTTCATCGGGTGCGTGGGCTCATTCGTCGGGTCGATGTCGTGGCCCCAGCCCTTGATGTGCGCAAACTTCTCGCGCAGGCTTTCCAGGTTGTTTTGCTGTTTTTTGATTTCCATGATCGATGATTTAAGCCGCACGCGGCGGGATAAGAATGGGTTTGATGCAGTTGTCGCGCTTGGCGGAGAAGATGTGGTAGGCATCCGACACTTCCTCCAGCGGCACGCGATGGGTGATGATTCCCTTGGGGTTGAGCCGACCCGCCATCACGTGCTCGATGAGGCGCGGCAACAGGCGTTTCACGGAAGCCTGGTTGGCGCGGATCGTGAGCCCCTTGTTCACCACGTTGCCGATGGGCACCATGTTGAGCGTGGGACCGTATACACCAACGATGGAGATGATACCGCCTTTCTTAACCGAGTTGATGGCCCATTGCAGCGCTGTGGCCGAGCCTGCCTGGAGCATCATCTTGCGGCCCGTAACGGTTTGCAGGAGGCTACCGGCGGCCTCGCAGCCTACCGCATCGATACAAACGTCAGCACCGAAATAATCGGTCGTTTTCTTGATGAAGAGCACGGGATCAGAGATCGACTCAAAGTTGTAGGCCTCGCACATGGCGTAGTTGCGTGCAAATTCGAGGCGGTATTCGATGTGGTCGATGATGATGACGCGACCGGCACCGAAGAGCCACGCACAGCGCGCCGCCATAATGCCGATGGGGCCGGCGCCGAACACCACCACCGTATCACCGGGCTTGATACCCGCCATCTCGGCTGCCTGGTAGCCCGTGGGCACCACGTCGGTCAGGAGCACCGCATCGTCGAGGTCCATCCCTTCCGGGATCACGGTGGGGCCTACGTTTGCATAGGGCACGCGCACGTACTCTGCCTGTCCGCCGTCGTAGCCGCCAGCGGTATGCGAGTAGCCGAAGATCGCGCCCACCGCGGTGGCCTGCGTGTTGGATTCATGGCAGTTGCCGAAGAGCTCCTGCTTGCAGAAGGGGCATGATCCGCAGGCGATGTTGAAGGGTACGAGTACCTGATCGCCTACTTTGAGATTGGTCACTTCAGGGCCGACCTCTTCCACCACACCGGTGAATTCATGGCCGAAGGTCATACCCACGCGCGTATCGGGTACGAGACCGTGGTAGAGGTGCAGGTCCGACCCGCAGATGCAGGATCGGGTCACACGAACGATGGCGTCCTGCGGGTGCAGGATTTCGGGCATGGCTTTGTCCCGGTCCAGTCGAACCCGGAAGGGTCCGCGGTAGTTCATTGCTAGCATGGGCATTATATTTTTTGCGTCGATGAATAGAAGGGCCCACCGTTCCGGCGCAGCGTCCCTAAAGCAGGAAGCTGATTCAAGACGGTAACCAATATCCTTATGCGCACCAAAAAACCTGCCGTTGCGCGCAATTACACATAAAGTTTTTTCAGCACATCTTTAGGAAACTGAGCGGTAGCGACTCACGTTTACGAGTTCGCTCCACAGGGAAGTTCATCCGTATTATTACAGGAGCATGCGCTTTTCGTACCGGTAGTTGCCAACCAGACTACGCTTTGCGGATGAGTGCGCCGATCGCAAGCGCCGCGGTGAGGAAGACGGCAGCGCCGATCGCCGCGAGGCCTTTTTCTTTTTTACGCATCGTTTTTCCCCATGTAGCGCAAGGTCTGTACCGGATGCGGGTAGCGGGCGATACTGCGGTCAGCGATCGCTGAGTCGAGCGCTTTCGAAGCGGCGTGCAAAAATTTTCCCGCCCCCGTTGTCTTTTCTCAGATAGCGTGGTGAAGGCCTGTGTTGCGCCAGGAGGGGCTACATCGCCCCGGGACCAGGATCATTTGAGGTTCTCCGGAAGAGGCTGTCAGCGTTGTTACACTTCGGCGGACGGAATCCGGGTCCGCGGGCCGGCAAAAAGGAGCCCGGCCGGATTAATGCGAAACGCTTCCCGGAGTAGGCGTTTCGCTTAGTTGCGAAGCTAGGTCCCGAAGCCTCGGGACGAACCCAGGTCCGCGGGCCGGCGGATATGAGCCCGACGAGCTATGAAAAAAGTGGGAGGATAGATCTAATCGAAAACGCCTCCCGAAGGAGGCGTTTTTGGTAGTTGCGAAGCTAGGGATCGAACCTAGGACCTTCGGGTTATGAGCCCGACGAGCTACCGCTGCTCTACTTCGCGTTGCAAATATAGGGAGGCTGGCGCGAGTTCGTACACGTCGCCGAAAAAAGTTGCGGGGATTAACAAATGCGATAATAAAGTAGTGGTGTGTCCGGCGGATAGGAGCCCGGCAGGATTAATGAGAAACGCCTCCCGGAGGAGGCGTTTCGCTTAGTTGCGAAGCTAGGTCTCGAAGCCTCGGGACGAACCCAGGTCCGCGGGCCGGCGGATAGGAGTTCAACGAGCTATGAAAAAAGTGGGAGGATAGCTCTAATGGAAAACGCCTCCCGGAGGAGGCGTTTTACTTGGTTGCGAAGCTAGGGATCGAACCTAGGACCTTCGGGTTATGAGCCCGACGAGCTACCGCTGCTCTACTTCGCGTTGCAAATATAAGGTTCCCGCAGGATACGAAATGAAAAAGGCCGCTCTTTTTTGAGCGGCCCTTTTTCGGCAAGTTGCAGACAGGCTATTTGCCTGATTTCTTTACACTGGAGCCGCCCGACTTGTTGGTCTCCACTACCGAGGGGTTGCCGCGGTACGAAATGTCGGAGCCGCCGGAAGCATGGGCCCGGATCTCCTTGCTCACCTGTACGTCGATGTCGGAGCCGCCGCTCGCCTCGGCCGTGCAGGATTCCGCACTGAGGCCGTAGCCCTTGAAATCGGAGCCGCCGGAAGCATCCACGCGCAGGGTGCCGGCCGTACCGCTGACCGTCATATCGGAGCCGCCGCTCTGGTCTACCTTCATCTGCTGCACCGCCACGGCGCCCTTGAAGTCGGAGCCGCCCGAGAGGTTCACACTGAGCTTATTGGCGCGGATGGTGCCATCCACCAGCACGTCGGAGCCACCCGAGGCATCCACCTGGTCGAGGGCCTTGTAGGAAACATAAGCCTTAAGCGCCTTGTTGCCGTTACTCCAGGACATTCCCTTGTGGTCGTACCAGATGTGCAGGACGCCGTTCTCCACCTTGGTGAGGATGCGGTCGCGGTACTCGGCGTCGCGGGCGGAAACAGCCACGGCCTCGTCGCCAGGGCTCAGATACAGGTCAATGCCGCTGCTCACCTTCACGCCGTGGAAGGAAGAAACGGTGCGCAGTTGCGCATTGGGGTCGTTGATCGTTTTCTGGGCGCCGGCTACCGCGCAAACCGCAAGCAGGGCCACTGTGAAGAGCTTTTTCATATCGGGGGTGGTTTAAATGTCTGACTATGAGACGGGGCAGCTGAAAAAAGGTTACAGCCGCTCATCCCTTCTTTCCTACTTTTGCCCCTGACAACCTCGGGGTGCTCCCGGCGATAAATGCCGGGATGCTGAGATCATACCCGTGAACCTGATCAGGGTAATGCCTGCGCAGGGAAGGCGTCCTCCTCCCAACCTTCTCCTTTGCGACTGCATTTCCCTTTCATTTAAACCCAACAAATGAAAAGGACTGCTATTCTCTTCCTCGCCGCCGGCCTGAGTGCCGGGGCACACGCCCAGAAGACCTTTAACGACAGCGCCGAGCTGGCGCCTGTGGAAGTACAGGCCACCCGCGCCTCGGCCAAAGCCCCCTTTGCCCGCACCGAACTCGGCAAGGCCGCCATCGAACGCCAGAACCTGGGCCAGGACCTGCCCTTCGTGCTCAACCAGACGCCTTCCACCGTGGTGAGCTCCGATGCGGGCAACGGCGTCGGCTACACCGGCCTGCGGATCCGCGGCACCGACCTCACGCGCATCAACGTGACGCTCAACGGCATCCCGTACAATGACCCCGAATCGCAGGGCGTGTTCTTTGTAGACCTCCCCGACTTCGCCTCCTCCCTCGGCTCCATCCAGGTGCAGCGCGGTGTGGGCACCTCCTCCAATGGCCCCGGCGCCTTCGGCGGCACCATCAACCTGAGCACGAACGAAGTGCGCAAAGAAGCCTATGGCGAAGTGCTCAACACCCTCGGCTCCTTCAACACCTGGCGCAACACCGTCAAGGCCGGCACCGGGCTGCTCAACAGCCACTATACCGTCGACGCCCGCCTGTCGCGCATTACGAGCGACGGCTTCATCGACCGCGGCAGCAGCAAGCTCCACTCCTTCTACCTCTCGGGCGCGTGGCTCGGCGCGCGCTCCTCGGTGCGCTTCAACGTATTCTCGGGTAAGGAGAAGACGTACCAGGCCTGGGGCGGGATCCCGGAGCACAAGCTGTTCTTCAACCGCGACAGTCTCCGGCAGCATTATTACAACAACCTCGGCGCGCTTTACTTTACGGAGGCCGATTCAGCGAACCTGTTCTCCGGCAACCCGCGCCGCTACAACGGCTACCTCTATCCCAACCAGACCGACAACTACCGGCAGGACCACTACCAGCTGTTCCTGAATCATACGCTCAAAGGCGGGCTCGCGCTCAGCACGGCCTTCTTTCTGACGCACGGCGAAGGCTACTACGAGGAGTATAAATACGGGCAGCGCTACAGCGCCTATGGGCTTCCGAACCACTCCGTCGGCGGCACCGAAGTAACACGTACCGACCTCGTGCGCCAGCTCTGGCTGAACAACGATCTCTACGGCTTCACCTTCTCGGGCACGTACAAGAAAAAGGACCACGACATCACCTTCGGCGGCTCCTGGAGCCGGTTCGATGCGCAGCATTACGGCAACATCGTGTGGGCGGCACAAGGCATCGGCAAAGACCACGAGTGGTACCGCTACCCCTCGCGCAAGGACGATGGCAACGTATATGCGAAATGGGGCTTCCAGGTGCTGCCGCGTCTGTACCTGATGGTGGACGGGCAGTTCCGATTTGTGGAGCACAGCCTCAACGGCACGCGAAAGTTCCCGGGGCTCATCACGACGCAGCGTTTCCGGTTCTTTAACCCGAAGGCCGGCGTGCGCTACGAGGGCAAGGGCTATACCGCCTATGCATCGTTTGCCGTGGGTCAGAAAGAGCCGAGCCGCAACGATTGGGAAACCGGCGCCGGCATCGCAGATCCGCGCCCCGAGCGGCTCGACGACCTTGAAGTAGGAATCGAGCACAACGGCAAGAAGTGGCAGGCAGGCCTCAATGGCTACTTCATGAACTACCACGACCAGCTGGTGCTTACCGGTAAGCTCAACGACGTGGGCGATGCCGTGCGCGTTAACGTGCCCCGCTCCTACCGCCTCGGACTCGAGGCCTGGGGCGGCATCGAGGTGAACCGATTCCTCACGCTCCAAGGCAATATCACCGTGAGCCGCAACGTGCTCCGCTCCTTCGAGGACTATGTGCCGAAGTACGATGTCAACTTCGATTTTGCCGGATACGACACGGCCCGCTTCAGCAACACGCCGATCGCGTTCTCCCCGTGGCTCACTGCTGCCTTCACGGCCATCGTGAAGCCCGCCAAAGGACTGGAGTGCTCCCTCATCGGCAAGGGCGTCAGCAGGCAATACCTCGATAACACGGGCAGTGACAGCAAGATGATCCGCGGCTATTTTGTGCAGGATGCCGAGGTACGCTACACGCCGGTGCTGAAAGGGCTGCGCGGCCTCGAGCTGTTCGTGCGGGTCAACAACGTCTGGAACAAGCACTACGAGTCGAACGGCTATACGTACAGCTATCGCTACGACGCAACGCTGGTGCGGGAGAACTTCTACTACCCGATGGCGGGCACCAATGTGCTGGGCGGAGTAAACCTGCGGTTTTGATCGCGTATCTGGGATCGCGGATCTGGGAGGTAGGCTGTTGCCGGCGACGCAAGCCGTCAACCAGCGACGAAACGAAAAGAGACGCACAAATGCGTCTCTTTTTATTAAGGGTCTTTTTGGTAACTGCTAGCTCTTCCTGGAACGTCTTTCCGATTCGGAAGGAAGGCGACACCAGTTAGGCATGATCGAACTGAAGCAGATCAAAGATCCGCGATCACAGATCTGAGATCCGCCGCGCTAGCGGCTTACGGGGAATCCTTTCTCTTGCCAGGCGAGGATGCCGCCCACAACGTTTGACGTGTCTTTGAACCCCAGCTGTTCCAGCACCATGGCGGCCATCATGCTGCGGTGGCCACTGCGGCATTGCAGCAGCACGGGCTCGTCTTTCAGGTCCTCGAGCTCGTCCACCTGCATCGTCTGGATCTTGCCCAGTGGGTACAGGCGGCTGCCGGCAATATGGGCCTCGGCATACTCGTGCGGCTCGCGCACGTCGATGAGGTGCACGGTCTCGCCGCGGTCCATCTTTTCTTTCAGTTCTTCTACGGAGATATTCTTCATAAAGGATTGTTTCGGTGTTTATTGATCGCCGCCATCAGCGGGAGCGGACGGTGCAGGTGCGGTGGTATCGGCGGGCGCCGGCACCGACGGGGCGGGCGGGTTCACGTCGAGGTAGAGGTCCATCATCTGGCCGGGGCGGATGCGGAAGGTGCGGCCTTTGGAGTCCATCACCTCGGGGGTCTGGCGCACCACGTAAGCGCTGTTCTTATTTTCGATGCCGGGTGCCACCACGGCACCCAGGATGAGGCCCTGGCTTTCGATCATGGCCACCGCCTGCTCATAGGTGAGGCCCACGAGGTTGGGTACGGCGAGGCTCTCGGCCCCGACGCCGCTGCCCACCACCAAGTCGATGCGGCTGCCCACCTTGATCTTGGTACCCGGCGCGATCGGGGCCCCGTTGACGAGTTGGTCGAGCACCGTATTCTTGGCAAAGTCGGGCCGCGAGGTGGTATCTCCGAGCAGGAGGCCGAGGTTCTTCATCAGCATCTCCGCGTTGCGCAGGTTATAGCCTTTCAGGTTGGGCATGTCCACATCGGGCGGGATCACGCGGTTGATCGTCACGTATACCGTGCGGTTCACCTTCACCACGGCGTCGGCCTCGGGCACCTGCTTCACCACGGCCAGGGGCGGCAGCGAATCGTAGAACACCGAGTCCTGGATCACCACCTCGAAGCCCTTATCCTCGAGCAGCTTCTCCACTTCGGGGAGGGGCTTGCCGATCACCGAGGGCACGGTACGGGCTACGCCGTGGTTGGTCATCCAGTTCAGCGACAGCACGAAAAGAAGCACAATGACCACCAGCAGGCCGATGGCCCAGAGCAGGTTGACCCAGAAGGGCCGGCCGGTGATGTGCCGATGTATGAAGTTTTTCAAGTTGGCGAATTAGGGGTGCAAGATACGGAAACGCGTCCTCAGGAGCGGGCAAGCGCCTGCTCGATCAGTGCCCCGTAAAACGCCGTGAGCGAGCCGCCGGCAGCGCGCACCTGCTGCGGGATCACCGAGGCTTCGCTCTGGCCGGGCACCGTGTTGATCTCAAGCATGTGCGGCCCCTTCTCATCATTATAGATAAAGTCGATGCGCACGACGCCGCTGCAGTTGAATACCTCGTAGATGCGGCGGGCATTGTCTTCCAAATTCTGCTTCCAGTCGGCCGGGATCTCCGCGGGCGTGACCTCCGACGACTTGCCCTGGTACTTAGCCTCGAAATCGAAGAACTCGTTATGCGCGATGATCTCGGTGATGGGGAGCACGTGGATGCTTCCTTCCGCTTTATAGACGCCTACCGTGAATTCACGGCCGGTGATCATCTCTTCTACCAGTACCTGGTCGTCTTCCTTGAAGGCCTTTTCGAGCGCGCCGGCGAGGTCGCCGCCCTCGTTCACCTTGCTCATGCCGATGCTGGAGCCGCCGTTGTTGGGCTTCACGAACAGGGGCGGGCGGAGCTTGGATAAGATATCGCTGACGTCGTAGGGCGTATGCTTGAAGAGGTGCACCGACTTCGCGACGTTGATGCCGGCCATGGCGGCCACGGCCACCGTGTAGCGCTTGTTGAAGGTAAGGGCCGAGGTGGCGGCGCTGCAGGAGGTGTAGGGAAGCCCCAGCAGGTCGAAGTAGCCCTGGAGGCGACCGTCTTCGCCGGGCGTGCCGTGCAGGCCCACGAACACGGCGTCGAATTTGACGAGCTCGGCCCCGAGTGCCAGCGTGAAGTTCTCGCGGTTCACGAGCGACTTCTGCCCGTCTTCGTGGGTATAGGTCCAGCCGTCGGGGTGGATGTCGATGGTATAGACGTCATATACGGCCTTGTCGAGCGCGTCGTAAATGGTCTTGGCCGATTTATAGGAGATGACGGCTTCGCCGGAGTAGCCGCCGGTGACGAGGGCGATCTTTTTCTTCATATCGTGTTTCTAAAGGCGTAAATCTAGGGAGAACAATTGAACAGGGAATAAGGAACAGGGAACATAGGAACCGAAAGGGCGGAAAAAGTTGAAGAAGGGTTTTTTACCGCTAAGAAAATAAGGGGCTAAGGTATTCGCTAAGTCTCGTTGATAACAGAACATACTTTGATCCTACCGTCAGTTCTTAAGCACGGAATGTCCTGAAAACGTAGTGTGGCTGGCGGAAAACGGACATCCGCGTTCATCGTATCAAATCCGTATCATCCGCGTTCTTTCTCACTGATCCCTGCGGCGATGGTCGCTGCACAAAAAAAGACGCATGTTCTTGCGTCTCAATCCGGTGTTCCATGTTCCCTGTTCCCTGTTCAATTACTCTTACAGATGCAGGCGCTCTTTCTTCTGCAGCAGGTCATCCACGGTCTCCTGGTACATCTCGTCGGGCACGCAGCAGTCGACGGGGCACACGGCGGCGCACTGGGGCTCTTCGTGGAAGCCCTGGCACTCGGTACACTTCGAAGGCACGATATAATAGGTGTCCACGGCGATGGGCGCGTTGCGCTGGCCGGCATCCACGGTGGTGCCGTCTACGAGGATATAGGTGCCTTTTACGGAGGTGCCGTCGGCGATGGACCACTCCACGCCGCCTTCATAGATCGCGTTATTCGGACACTCGGGCTCGCAGGCGCCGCAGTTGATACATTCGTCGGTTATCTTGATGGCCATAAGTTGGTTTGATTCGTTGAGACTTACTTTTGTCCGAACAAAAATAACGGATGCGCCTAAAACTGCAAGAACGGATTGAGCTGCTGCTGCGCCTGGGGGAATATATGGGCGGCAACGCGGCGGAATGGGAAGCGGTGAAGAGCAAGGCCTACGTGGTCAACAACTGGTTTACCCGCGAATTCACGGACCTCGCGGTCGAAAATATCCGCACGGCATTTCTCCAGCCCGCGGCCCTGCTGGGGCTTGCCGGCCGCTATAACCTGCCCGAAGAGCAGCCGCACCCGAAAAAGGTCGGCCTCGTGCTCGCCGGCAATATCCCGCTCGTGGGCTTTCACGACGTGCTCTGCACCTTCCTCTCCGGCCACGACGCCTGGATCAAGCCCTCCTCCAAAGACGAAGCCCTGCTGCTGCACCTCGTGGGCAAGATCACCGAATGGCGGCCGGAAGCAGCCCCCAGCCTCGAGGTCCGCGAGCGGCTCAACGGCGCCGAGGCCTTCATCGCCACCGGCTCCAACAATACCTCCCGGTATTTCGAGCACTATTTTGCCCGCTTCCCCCACATCATCCGGAAGAACCGCACCTCCGTGGCCGTGCTCGACGGCACCGAGTCGGCCGGGGAACTGGAAAAATTGGCAGACGATATTTGCCAATATTTCGGACTGGGCTGCCGAAATGTTACCGCCCTGCGCGTTCCGAAAGATTATGATTTCGTGCCCCTGCTGCGGGCGCTCGACAAGTACAGCGAGCTGAAACACCACAACAAGTTCCGCAACAACTACGACTACAACCTGGCGGTGCACATCCTGAACAACAAGTTTTATATGAGCAACGACGTGGTGCTGCTGGTGGAGCACGAAAGCCCCTTCGCCCCCATCAGCCAGGTACACTACCAGTTCTACGAAGACCGCGCCACTGCTGTAGCTGAGCTCGAAGGACGCAGCGACATCCAATGCCTCGTGGGCCGCGGTCTGCTGCCCTTCGGCGAAGCCCAGATGCCGGCCGCCGACACCTATGCCGACGGGGTGGATACGCTGCAATTCCTGTCTTCGTTGTAACTTACGTGATCTACGAAGACCTTAGTAAAGCTTTGTTAAACTGGCCGTGCGGTTGTGTAAAAGGAGGACGCCGAGCGTTATTTTGTTTCTATAGAGGCATACAATTTGACAGTATTCAATAACCTAATTCAATAGCACACTATGAAATGGAAACAAGTTCTGGCCATTGTCGGCATTAGTGCTGCAACCACGTTCGGCAGCATCTTCGCCTACAATAAATTCATCGCCCCCGAGCGCTATGCCGTGGGCACGGCCACGGGCGGGCTCCCGGTCAACTACGCCGGCTTCACCGGCAATACCGGCAACCCCGCGGAGACCGTAGACCTCACCCGCGCCGCCAACGCCGCCGTGCCGGCCGTGGTGCACATCAAAACGAAGATCCCCGCCAAGAAGGTATCCAACCTGCGCCGCAACAACGAGATGTTCGACGACTGGTTCGGCGACTTTTTCGGTGGCAGCCCCAACGTGATCCCCGAGCAGCGGGCCTCCGGCTCCGGCGTGCTCATCTCGGAAGACGGCTATATCGTCACCAACAACCACGTTATCTCCAACGGCAACGACGGCGTTGCCGACGAGATCAACGTCACCCTCAACAACCGCAAATCGTACAAGGCCCGCCTCATCGGCCGCGACCCGAGCTCGGACCTCGCCGTACTGAAGATCGACGGCAATAAATTTCCCTTCCTGATCTACGGCAACAACGCCAACCTGCAGCTCGGCCAGTGGGTACTTGCCATCGGCTACCCCCTCACGCTGGAAACTACCGTAACGGCAGGAATCGTGTCGGCCACGGGCCGCTCCATCAACATCAACCGCCGCCAGAGCGAGACGCCGGTAGAATCGTTCATCCAAACCGACGCTGCCGTAAACCAGGGCAACTCGGGTGGTGCGCTCGTGAACCCCAGTGGTGAGCTCATCGGCATCAACTCGGCCATCCTTGCCCCCACGGGCACCTATGCCGGCTATTCTTTCGCCATCCCGGTCAATATCGTAAAGAAGATCGTGGACGACATCATCCGCTTCGGCGACGTGCAGCGCGGCTACCTCGGCATCAACTACATCGCCACCGATGACCTGTCGGACGACGAGCGCAAGGCCCAGGGCCTGCCCACCAATACCGACGGCGTGCTCGTATCGGGCGTATCGCCTGAAGGCGGTGCTGCTGCTGCCGGCATCAAGAAAGGCGACATCATCACCAAGGTGAATGGCGCCGCCGTGAACTCCGGCATCCAGATGAGCGCCCAGATCGCCAACTTCCGCCCCGGCGACAAGGTGGAGGTCGTGTATCTCCGCAACAACAAGGAAGTAGCCACACAAGTGGTGCTCAAGAAGAAGGGCGATGTCATCACGCAGAACATCGGCAACCGCCTCGGCGCCGAGCTGACGACGCTCGATAAGGCGAAGGCCCGCCAGTACGGCATCTCCGGCGGCGTGGTCGTAAACAAGATCACCGACGGCGGCCCCATCTCGCGCACGCGGATGCAGCCCGGGTTCGTGATCATCTCGGTGAACGGACAGGAGGTCGGCAG
This sequence comes from Flaviaestuariibacter amylovorans, assembly GCF_039541815.1. Taxonomy (NCBI): domain Bacteria; kingdom Pseudomonadati; phylum Bacteroidota; class Chitinophagia; order Chitinophagales; family Chitinophagaceae; genus Flaviaestuariibacter; species Flaviaestuariibacter amylovorans. Next base: position 191,337 of record NZ_BAABGY010000005.1, on the reverse strand, counting down.
CGTGGATGCGCTGGCGCAGCTGCTCACGGCAGCCGGCGGCCCGGTTCGCGTTGAAGGGATCTACCCCGGATACGATGGCACCTACACCTACCCGATGAACCTCGACCAGTAAGACGTCACTAAACGATAACGAAGCCGGTCCCGCAAGGGCCGGCTTTTTTTGTTGAACCAGGCCCGGTGTGCCGGCACAAACTCTTAAAAGTGAGGCGGAGCGCGGATTTTTCGGGTCTACTAAGGTTTTTTTCTAGCTGCCGCTGCTGTACATTAGACGCCTTAATTACAAAATGCACATGAGATTACTGGTAACGTTCACGCTTTGCGGCGCCGCAGCCGCCGGCCTCCTGGGCTTCATGCCGCCGGAGGATCCGAAGCCCAAAAAGCCGAAGTACATCGACCGCGCCAACATGGACCTGTCCGTAAAGCCGGGCGACAACTTCTATTATTACGCCAACGGCAGCTGGCTCAAGAAGAACCCGGTGCCGGCGTCCAAAACCCGTTGGGGTTCCTTCGACGAGCTTCGCGAGGAAAGCAGCCGCCGCCTCCGCAAACTGCTCGAGGAGGCTGGTAAAAACAGTTCCGACCCGAAGCAGCAGAAGATCGGCGACTTTTACCGCAGCGGCATGGATACGGCCCATATCGAGTCGCAGGGGATGAATCCCATCCGTGCCGACCTGCAGCGCATCGACGCCCTCACCAGCACACAGGCCTTCCTCGACGAGCTGGCCTGGGAGCGTACCCAGGGCATGGGCGGCGCCCTTTTCTCGTTCACCATCTCGCAGGACCGCAAGAAGGTAGACCAGTACATCCCGCAGATCGGCCAGGGCGGCATCACGCTCCCCGACCGCGACTATTACCTCAAGAACGACAAGCGCAGCACGACGGTACGCGATGCCTACCGGAAGCACCTGATGGAGATGTTCGTGCTCGCCGGTATCGGGGCCCGGGAGGCCGACCGGATGGGCGATGCCGTACTCCGTATTGAAACCGCGCTCGCGAAGGCCCAGATGGCCCGGGTGGAGATGCGCGACCCGTACAAGACCTATAACAAGTTTGCGGTAAAGGACCTCGCGAACCTGACGCCAGGTGTGGACTGGAACAGCCTGCTGGGCAAGATGAAGCTCCAGGGCGCAGACAGCATCATTATTTCGAATCCCAACTTCCTGCGTGCCGTGGACGTGCTGTTAAGTGCCGTGCCCCTCGAAGACTGGAAGACCTACCTCAAGTGGAACCTGCTTAACAGCACTGCCCCCTACCTGAGCCGCTCCTTCCGCGAGCAGGACTTCAAGCTGCGCCAGGCGCTTTCCGGGCAAAAGGAGATGGCCCCGCGCTGGCAGTTCGTAAGCGGCCTCATCGACCAGCAGCTCGGCGACGCCCTCGGTCAGCTCTACGTGGCCAAATACTTTCAGCCTGAAGCGAAGGAGCGCATGCTGGCGCTGGTCAACAACCTGCAGGAGACCTTTGCCAGCCGCATCAAGGGACTCGACTGGATGAGCCAGGAAACCAAGGTGCGCGCGCTCGAGAAGCTCAATGCCTTTACCAAGAAGATCGCTTATCCCGACAAGTGGAAGGATTACAGCTCGATCAACATCGCCGCCAACGACCTGCTGGGCAACGTGCGCCGATCGGCGCAGTGGCGCTACAACGAGATGATCGGTCGCTTCGGCCGCCCGGTGGACCGCACCGAGTGGGGCATGACGCCGCCGACCATCAACGCGTACTACAGCCCGGTGAACAACGAGATCGCCTTCCCCGCGGGCATCCTGCAGTTCCCCTTCTTCGACTTCGGTGCGGATGATGCCGTAAACTACGGCGGCATCGGCGCCGTGATCGGCCACGAGATCACCCACGGCTTCGACGACCAGGGCCGCCAGTATGCCGCGTCCGGCAACCTGAGCGACTGGTGGACAAAGGCCGACGCGGACCTCTTCAAGCAGCGCGCGGACCAGGTGGTGGCCCAATACAACGCGTTCACGGTGCTCGACACCCTGCATGTGAACGGCCGCCTCACGTTGGGCGAGAACCTCGCCGACCTGGGCGGACTGAGCATGGCCTACGAGGCGTTCACCAAGACGAAGCAGTTCCAGGAGGGCAAGAAGGTCGACGGCTTCACGCCGGCGCAGCGCTTCTTCCTGAGCTGGGCACAGGTATGGCGCAGCAATGCCACGCCCGAGGCGATGGCGCAACTGATCCTCACCGACCCGCACTCGCCCGGCGAGCACCGCGCCAATGGCCCCATTGTAAACATGGACGCTTGGTACCAGGCCTTCAATATCCAGCCCGGCGACAAGATGTACAAAGCGCCGGAGCAACGCATCCGCATCTGGTAGATCTGCGATCTCAGACCTGCGATCTCAGATCAGTAAGGGGCTCCTTCGGGGGCCTTTTGCCGTTAGAAAGGACGGGGTTGCCGTGCGGATGAGCCTTTTTATCCAACAGGACTGCTATTTTTAATTGGAGGAACCCATCTTTGACCAATAAACCAACAGCACATGGGATTTTCAAAAGAATTCAGGGAATTCGCCCTTAAGGGCAACGTAGTGGACCTCGCAATCGCCGTGATCATGGGCGCCGCATTCGGAGCCATCGTGACATCCCTTGTCGACGACATCATCACCCCGGCGATCCTGAACCCTGCCCTCGAGGCGGCACGCATCAAAGACATCAAGGACCTCGCCTGGAACGGGATCAAGTACGGGTCCTTCCTGGCGGCGATCATCAAGTTCATCATCGTAGCCCTCGCGCTCTTCCTCGTCATCAAAGGCATCAACCGGATGAAGCGCAAGAAAGAGGCCCCGGCAACCACGGAGCCTGCAGCCCCGATCTACACGCTGCAGGAAAAGCTGCTCATGGAAATCCGCGACAGTATAAAGAAGTAGGGAATATCGAATATTGAACAAGGAATGATGAATGTCGAAATAGAAAGCCCTCCGTCAGGAGGGCTTTTGTTTTGCAGCAGACAACTTCATCATTCGCTATTCACCATTCGATATTCGATATTCCTACGGGCGTTCCTGCGCGCGGAGCCAGCGCTCGGGGATATCGTTGTTGGCGGCCTGCTGGTAGTCGCGGTGCGAGCAGGCGATGAAGCGCTCGTCGGGGAGCTGCATCCACCAGCGGCCGGTGCGCTTGCTTTGTAGAAATACGGTATCCACCTCGGCGAACATCGTATGAAACTCGTTGAAGTGATCGCGTTCGTCGAGCCCCACCTCGCGGGCGCCGCGGCTGCAGCCGTCGAGCAGGTACCAGAGCATGTGCGCCACCTGCATGGCCGTGAGCCCGGAAGGATCCTGCTCGGGCACGAAGCCGTAGATGCCGAGGCATTGCAGGTGCGGGCTCATGCCGGCATACTGCATCAGCGTGCAAGCCTCCTCCCCGTTGAGGCCGTTGGGCGACAGCCGCGTGGCCGGCGCAAAGGCATGGGCAAAGGCGGCGATGTCGAACGACAGCAGGTGGCAATTGCGGATCACGGGCTCCATCTCCTCGAGGTGCTCTTTTACGGTGCCCACGCGGAAGCAGTCGAAGCGCAGCTTGTCCATCGTTTCGAGCATGCGCGGGTGCACGAAGTAGCTCTGGAAGGCCAGGTGGTTGTAGTGCGTCATGAAGTTGGGCTCCGCGGTGAGGAGCTCCATGAGGAAGTTATCGGCCCGCTGCGGCGAGTCGATATGAATGTCGACCACCGCATCAACGCCTACGGCCTCGATGGCCTTCTCGTCGGCGGCGAATGCATAATACTGCGCGAGGGTAAGGTCGTGGGAGCCGCCGAGGACCACCACGCGCTTGCCGATGCCCATGAGCTCGCGCAGCACGATCTTGAGTGCTGCGTAAGAATCGGCGAGCGAAGAGCCGGTTTTGACGTTGCCGATATCGGCGATTTGCACGTCGTTGTGCCAGTAATAGAGGCTGTAGAACGCCTTACGGATCGCATCGGGCGCGGTGCTGGTACCGCGGAGGCCCGCGCCGCGCTGCTCGCCGCAGCCCACCAGCACGATCTGTGCGGCGTCGAGGTCGGGAAAGCCTTCGTCGAACACGGAGATCACCTTGCCCACCTGCCCTTCTTTGTAGCCCAGGTCGTCGGAGATGAGGGCGGTATTGACGGGCTCCAGGAAATCCACCAGGTTCAGGTAATCAGACATCGCTTCAATTTGCGGCAAACTTAAGGAAAGGGAAATTCTTCGTGTGGCAGGGGTTCGCTGCGCTAACCAGGACACGGGAAATCCAGTTTTTCGCTCGCCGCAAGCGGCTGGCCTTTCCGAAAGACCGACGCGGGTTGCACGCGGAGACGCCAAGGCGCAAAGGCGCAGATAACGGGTTCTGCCTGCGGCAGAACTGTTCACGCAACGGCGCTACGACGCGGCGACGCTACGGTTTTCCCTTCGACGACGCAAGCCGGCTACAGGCTCATCAACCTCCCCAGGATCCGACAGCCGAATAAAACATAACGAACCTGAATTAACCCTGGGGGCGAAAAGGTCATCGGCACTTGCTCCACATTATTTGCGCTCTTTGCGTGCCCCGCGTCTTTGCGTCTCCGCGTGAAACCCGCCTGCCGCTTTGAGAAAAGCAAGGCCGCCTGCGGCCGGCCAAACAGCAGACAGAGGCCCCGACCCATTCGGCCGAACCCCTATCTTTGCGGCCATGGAAGCGATCCTGCAACAGATCGGTGATTACCGCAAGGAGATCGAGGCCGCGGAGCTCAACAGCCCGCAGCAGCTCGAAGAGTACCGCATTAAATTTCTCGGCACCAAGGGCATCGTTAAAGCCATTATGGGCGAGATGCGCAACGTGCCCAACGAGCGTAAAAAAGAGTTTGGACAGGTGCTGAACGACTTCAAGCTCTTTGCCGAAGGCCGCTACGAGTCGGCTAAAGAGGCCCTCGCCCCTGCGGCCACCGCGGCCGCACCCGAGCAGGACCTGTCGCTCCCCGGCGATGCCCTTGGCCTCGGCAGCCGCCACCCCATCTCCCTCGTACGCCGCCGGATCATCGAGATCTTCCAGCGCCTTGGCTTCTCGGTGGCCGACGGTCCGGAGATCGAGGACGACTGGCACAACTTCACCGCGCTGAACCTGCCGGAGAACCACCCCGCGCGCGACATGCAGGACACCTTCTACATCAACCAGAACCCCGACTGGCTGCTGCGTACCCATACGTCGAACGTACAGATCCGCGAGATGGAGAAGGGCAAGCTCCCGATCCGTGTCATCTGCCCCGGCCGCGTATACCGCAACGAAACGATCTCCGCGCGCGCCCACTGCTTCTTCCACCAGGTGGAGGGACTCTATATCGACGAGCACGTGTCCTTCGCCGACCTCAAGCAGACCCTGTATTTCTTCGTGAAGGAAATGTTCGGCCCCGGCATCAAGGTGCGCTTCCGCCCCTCCTACTTCCCCTTCACCGAGCCCTCGGCAGAGATGGACGTTACCTGCACCATCTGCAACGGCTCGGGATGCGGCCTCTGCAAGCAGACCGGATGGGTAGAGATCATGGGCTGCGGCATGGTGCATCCCAAGGTGCTCGAGAACGCCGGCATCGACCCCAACAAATACACGGGCTTTGCCTTCGGCATGGGCGTGGAGCGCATCACCCAGATCCGCTACAACGTCAACGACCTGCGCCTGTACTCGCAGAACGACGTCCGCTTCCTGAAGCAATTCACCGGGGCCGTATAACTACGGGCCAACGCATAAAAAAATGCCAGCCTTACGGCTGGCATTTTTGCGTTATTCATAGAGGCTATAACTTGACCACCGTGCCGCGGAGCGTGCGGCCGGTGCCGGTGTCGGTTACCTGAACGAAATAAATGCCGGGGCGCAGACCGGTCAACGGAACGATAACGCGGTTGCCGGTGAAGGTCACCGGCGCCCCCGCCGGCTGGCCGCCCTGGGTGAGCAACTGCAGTACCTGCGCGTGGCGGCTGCTGCCCGACAGGCTCACCGTAACCTGGCTTGCTGCAGGGTTCGGGCTGAGGCCCAGCCGCGGAGCCATGCGCGTATTGTCGCCATTGCCTTCCGTATCAGCGCTGATCGTTACCGGCGGACAATCGTTGACCGTAAAGCGGAACGTGCGCACCTTGCCCGGGCAGCTCGAGGCACCATCACCAAGAGGGCGCACGCGGATGGAGGCCGAAATGGACCCGGGACCGGGGTTCGTGGTCATGAACGTCGGGATCGTGCCGGTGCCGGAGGCGGCAAGGCCGATGGCGGTGTTGTCGTTCGTCCACGCATAGCCGGAGGCCGTTCCGGAGAAGGAGATCGGCGCCGTCATCATTCCATCACAATACACCTGGTTGGGCACCGGGTTTACCGTAGCCTGCGGGAGCACCGTAAGCTGTGTGCTGGCCATCGAAGCACAAGCGCCCGTTGCGCCGCCGATCATATAAGACACGGTATAGGTACCGGGCATCGACAGTGCCAGGTTGACGGCGCCGGTGCCGGCATCGAGCAGGAGGCCGGAAGGCATGGCGCTGAAGGAGCCGCCGCCAGTTCCTGTTACGCGGGCGTAGGCCCAGCCCGTGCCGCAGTAGCTCGCCTGCGGGTAGCTGAGCGCGCCGGCCGAGCGGGTAACGGTAATCGTACTCATCACCGGCATCCCGCTGCAACCGTTGAGCACCGGCGTCACCGAAATGGTGCCGGTGACCTGCTCATTCATGCTTCCGTTCATCGCGGTGAACGCCGCTATTGACCCGGTGCCCACCGATCCGAGTCCGATGTCTGTGTTGGAGTTGGTCCAGCGATACAGGGCGCCGGCAGTACCGCTGAACACCAGGGACGACGTTTGTGTGCCGGCGCAAACCGACTGCGCTGCGATGGCGTTCATGACCGGCATGGGCTTGACGGTAATGCGGAACGTAGTGGGCTTGGCAGGGCAGCTGGCCTCGTTGGCACTTACCTGGATGATGGCCACCTGGGGCATCGCTCCGGAGTTCATCGCCGTAAAGGCAGGCAGGTTGCCGGCGCCGGAAGCGGCGAGGCCGATCATCGGGTTGTCGTTGGTCCAGGTGTAGTTGCCCGACCCACTGAAAGCGGTCATGGGTACGGCTGTGCCGGCGCAGACCGTCATGTTCGGCACCGGCTGCACCTCGGTGCCCGCTACCTGGATATCGCTGCCGTTGTTGGTGCCGGTGGTTACAGGGGAAGACGACACGATGCGGATGCGGTAGCCGTTACCGGAAGCCCCGGCCGGCAGGGTGGCGGCGATGGTACCGGAGGCTGTGGCCGTCACCGAGCCGATCGACACGGGCATTGCGAACGATCCGTTTGCATCGCTCAGCTGCGCGGTGAAGGTGTTGCCCATATTGAATGTCCCGTTTACCGTATACGGCACCGTCAGCGAGCTGCCGGCGCAGAAGGAGGCCCCGACCGTGCCGGTCATTACTTCGGAGGCGGCGCTTCCCTCGAGCAAGGCCAGGTAGCCGCGGCTCACGCCGTTGTAGGTCTGGAAGTCGCCACCCACCAGTATGTCGCCGGAATTGAGTACCCGGATGGTGCGTACGGCTGCGCCCGTAGCGCTGGTGGGGATGGTAAACCCGGATCCGCTCGTGAAGCCGGCGTCGACCGATCCGTTGGCGTTGAGGCGTACGATCCGCACATGGCTGGCCCCGTTGAACAGGGTGAAGTCGCCCCCCAGCAGGATCTTTCCGTCGTTCTGCACCTCGATGGCGCGCACCCAGGGCGTACCGGTGCCGGAGGCGATGGCGGCGCCGCCGACCGGGTCGAAGCCGGTGTCGAGCGTGCCGTTGGCATTGGTGCGGGCGATATGGTTGCGGGCAGTGCCGTTATAGGTTTTGGCCGCGCCACCGAGCAGAATCTTCCCGTCGTTCTGCAGCGCGAGGCTTTCGGTGTAGTCGCCTGATCCGAAGCCTATGGTAAAAGAGGGGTCGATTGTGCCGTCGGCATTGAGGCGCAGGAAGCGGTTGCGGGAAGTGCCGTTATAACTGTTGAAGTCGCCGGACAGTATGATCTTGTTGTCGGGTTGCACGATCAGGGAGCGCACACGGGCCGTGAGGCCGGTGCCGACCATAAAGCTGTTGTCGAGCGTGCCGTCGGTGTTGAGGCGGGCGATGCGGTTGACGGGCGTTCCGTTGTAGTCGGTGAAATCACCTCCGATGATGACCTTGCCGTCGCTCTGCACCCCAACGGCGCGGACGATGTTGTTGGCCCCGGTACTACCGGTGGTGAAAGACGCGTCTACCGTGCCGTTGCTGTTGACGCGGGCTACCCGGTGGCGGGCGGCGCCGTTGTATGTGGTAAAGCTGCCAACGATGTAAAAGGAGGAGCCACTTGCGGCAATGTCCCATACCGTACCGTTGGCGCCGGTGACTGGGGTAAAGGTTGCGTCGAGGGACCCGTCGGCGTTGATACGGGCGACGCGCGGGCGCGACACACCGTTGTACATCGAGAAGTTGCCCCCGATCACGATCTTGCCGTCGTCCTGAACCGCGGAGGCATACACGGAGTTGTTGGGGCCTGCGCCGCCGGAGGGGAAGGTGGAGACGAGGGTGCCGTCCTGTGCATGGGTGGACGCGCAAATGCTTACAAGTAGGGAGAGGGCAAGGTAACGACGGAGCATAAGCTTGGTTTTAAGCGTTAAAGGTGTCGTTTCCCACAGGTTAGCCCACGGCGCGTGCTTTGCCCGGAAGTTGGGCTTCCCGGCATAGGAGATACGCAGGAATGAAACGATTGGTTTCCCCCGGGTAAAAAAAAGAGACGCACGAAGCGTCTCTCCTATCAGAACGGAAATCTCCTTACACGATATTCCAGACCTCGTTGCCACGCAGCAGCTTGTCGAGGTCGGCGCCCTTGCGGGCTTTTGCGTCTTCGAGCTGTAGGGTCATCATCTCCTCGTAAGTGGGCCGCTCGTGGGCATAGAACACGCCGAAGGGGCGCGGGAGGTGGCGGTCCGCCTTCGGGTCGTCGAACATGCGGGTAAGCAGCTGGGCCTTCATGAGGTCGGTCTCGTCGTGGATCCACAGGTCATCGGCACTATAGGTACCGTCGGTGAGGGACACCACTTCGGGGCGGAGTCCGTTGAGGCGCACGCCTTTATCGCCGGCCGCGCCGAATACGAGGGGCTTGCCCTGCTCCAGGAAAACGGCTTCCTCCAGCTTGGTGCCCTTCTCGGTAAAGACCTCGAAGGCGCCGTCGTTGAAGATGTTGCAATTCTGGTAGATCTCCAGGAAGGAGGTGCCGTGGTGGCCGTTGGCGCGGAGCAGCATCGCCTGGAGGTGCTTCGGGTCGCGGTCCATGGAGCGGGCCACGAAGGTGGCGTCGCCGCCCAGCACTACCGCGAGCGGGTTGAAAGGGTGGTCGATCGAGCCCATGGGGGTCGACTTCGTCACCTTGTTCTCCTCGGAAGTGGGCGAGTATTGCCCCTTGGTGAGGCCGTAGATCTGGTTGTTGAACAGCAGCACGTTGACGTCGAAGTTGCGGCGCATGAGGTGCATGGTGTGGTTTAGGCCGATCGAAAGACCGTCGCCGTCGCCGGTTACGATCCAGACGCTGAGCTCGGGGCGTGCCGCCTTGAGGCCGGAGGCGATGGCCGTGGCCCGCCCGTGGATCGAGTGCATGCCGTAGGTGTTCATATAATACGGGAAGCGGCTCGAGCAGCCGATGCCGGAGATGATCACGATGTCTTCCTTCGGCACACCGATGGTCGGCATTACCTTCTGCACCTGCGCCAGAATTGAATAGTCGCCGCAGCCCGGGCACCAGCGTACCTCCTGGTCGGTGGCGAAATCCTTGGGAGAGAGGAGCGGCTTATCTACAGTTGTCGTTTCCATGATAAACAAGGAACAGGGAATAAGGAACAGGGAAGTCAGAAATGGTTCCCCGCCAAGCCCCCTACTTTTTGTTGTTATTGTTTCGGGCCGTTTCGATGCTCTTGATGAAGATCGAGATCAGCTCGTTGTTCTCGTTAATATTGTCTTCTATTTCACCCAGGTCGATCCAATTCATCCTTCGGATTACCCGCAAGGCATTGAACGTTTCCCGTAGTTCTTTCAGTGCTACTTTCATCTTGTGGATGAAGTCGTCCGGACTCTCCGCAGCCTGCGCCTCTCCGTATTGAAGTACAGGCGCCAAACCGCTTCGTACCAGCTGCCCCGAAACGTATCTTCCAGCCGGAGACGAAGGCAACGCCTCCGTTACTTTTATCACTGCCGCGGCAAACTCGATTAGGCGCTCATCGATCCGGTAAGGTTTCTTTCCAGCCATGTTTTTCGTTCAAAGCTGGCTAGCCCTGCTCAGGATACCATGGGATTTATCCCAATCAATACAGGGAATATTCTCATTTACTTCTGTCCTATTTCCGTGTTCCCTGTTCCTTATTCCCTGTTCAATTGTTTCCCTACCCCGCGATCAGCTCCTCCCAGTATTCCGCCGCTCTTCTCGTATGCGGGATTACGATCGTTCCGCCCACGATGTTGGCCACGGCGAATACCTCGTAGAGTTCCTCTGTGGTGACGCCGTTCTCGTGGCACTTGCCTACGTGGTACTTGATGCAGTCGTCGCAGCGGAGCACCATCGAGGCTACGAGGCCCAGCAGCTCTTTCGTTTTCACGTCGAGGGCGCCTTTCTCATAGGTATTCGTATCGAGGTTCCAGAGGCGCTTCATCACCAGGTTGTTCTTGGAGAGGATCACCTCGTTCATCTTCGCGCGGTACTCGTTGAATTCTTCGGCCAGTTTACCCATATCGGTTGTTTGCGTCCGCAAAGGTAGCGATTGCCGGCGGACGATTTTGTTAAGGATGACCCCGGATTTTTCCGTTAACTTGGCCCCTCAAAACAAGACTACCCACGCACTATGAAGAAAATGATCGTACTCGGATCAGTGTTGGTCGGCATCCTGGCCATGTCCTTCGCGATCCGTGCCGAAGAGCCGGAGTACAAGAACCTGAAGGTCCTCCCTAAGAACATCACCAAGCAGCAAATGGATTCGGTGATGCAGCATTTCAGCGCTTCCGTTGGCCAGAAATGTAATTTCTGCCACGTCCGCAACCAGGAAACCAAGGAGTGGAACTGGGCTTCCGACGGCAACAAGCACAAGCTCATCGCCCGCGAGATGATGAAGATGACCAACCAGCTCAATAAGAAATATTTCGAGGAAGCAGGTGATCCCAAAAAGCTGGAAACAAAGCTGATGGTGACCTGCTATACCTGCCACAACGGCCGCCCCGAGCCGCTGACGATGGCGCCCCGCAAGGAAGCGCCGGCCAGCCGACCCGCTGCCGGCACCGACAGCACCCGCAAGCAGTAAGTGTGCCGGTGCCGTAACCTATCCAGAGGCCGCCCCAGGGGCGGCCTCTTCTTTGGACCCTGGGCGCCCCTGTCCCTTTTCCTCCTTTTCTGCAACGGGCGCAGCAGTGCCCGATCCCCCTGATCGCTTCCCGCGTCCGAACTGGCCCGCCCTTAATTTAGTTGCCATGGAACCCACCTACGACTTTGGCATGATCGGCATCGGCGTCATGGGCAGCAACCTGCTGCTCAACATCGCCGACCAGGGCTACTCCGTGATCGGCTTCGACCTGAAGCAGGAGCGCGCCGACGCGCTGGAGGCCGCCGCCCGGCCCGGCACCACCGTGAAAGGCGTAACGGACGTCACCCTGCTCGCCGCGGGCCTGAAGCGCCCGCGCAAACTCATGATCCTGGTACCAGCCGGCAAGCCGGTCGACGACGTCATTGCCAACCTCCTCCCCCACCTCCAGGAAGGCGACATCCTCATCGACGGCGGCAACTCGTATTTTAAAGACACCAACCGGCGCTTCCGGGAGCTGCAGCCCCGCGGCATCCACTTCTTCGGCATGGGGGTGTCGGGCGGCGAGCTCGGCGCCCGCCTCGGTCCCTCGCTGATGCCCGGCGGCGACGCGGCGGCCTACGAATACCTGAAGCCGATCCTGGAGTCGGTGGCTGCCAGCCACGATGGCGTGCCCTGCGTGGCCTTCATGGGCCGCGAGGCCGCCGGCCACTATGTGAAGATGGTGCACAACGGCATCGAGTACGCCCTCATGCAGCTGCTTTCCGAAGCCTACGACTTGATGCGCCGGGGTGGCTATTCCAACAAGCAGCTGGCTACCGTATTTTCCCGGTGGAACGAGGGCCCGCTGCGCTCCTACCTCGTGGAGATCACGGCCGACATCTTTACTGTGCTCGACGACGAGGACGCCTCCGGCGCCACCTACCTGATCGACCGGATCCTCGACGCGGCTGCCTCTAAGGGCACCGGCAAATGGACCTCGGTAGAAGGCATGGATCTTCCCGTGGCGATCCCTACCATCGATGCCGCCGTGTCGGCCCGCACGCTCTCCGGCGGCAAGGAGCTCCGGCTGCGGGTGGAAGCCCTCTTCCCGCAGGAACCCAGGGCAGAAGCGGTATTCACCGAAGAAGACGCGGCGGAGCTCGAAACGGCGCTGTCGGTCTGCTTCGTGATCGCCTATGCGCAGGGGCTCAGCCTGCTTGTGGCGGCTTCGGATGCTTACCAGATGGAGATCCCGATGGCCTCCGTGGTACGCGTGTGGCGGGCCGGGTGCATCATCCGCTCCGGGCTGCTGCCCCTGTTTGCCGACGCTTTCGACGAGCAACCGAAACTGCCGTCCGTACTACTACACCCGGCGCTCGCTTCCTGGCTGCAGCAAAGAACCGGCGCGCTGCGCGGCGTCGTTTCCAAAGGCGTTGCAGGGGGCATCCCGCTGGCAGCCATGAGCAGCGCCCTCGCCTATTTCGATGCGCTCCGCTCCGGCCGCGGGCCCACCAACCTCGTGCAGGCCCAGCGCGACTACTTCGGCGCCCATACCTACCGCCGCACCGACCGCGAAGGCGTCTTCCACACCGAATGGAACCGGGATAAGACCCAAAGCGATAATCCGGTAACGTAAACAGGTTCAGGAGGGTTCAGAAAGGTTCAGGAAGGTTGGCGTGTAGCCGCATACAGACATCCCGACCCTTCTGAACCCTCCTAAACCCACCTGAACCCTCCTAAACCTTTCTCCCCGTGAGCAACAATATTCCTCCAACGATCATCTACATCTTCGGCGGCTCGGGCGACCTCGCGCAGCGCAAGCTCATCCCCGCCCTGTTCAACCTGCACCTTGACGGCTACCTGCCGGAGCGGGTGGCGGTCATCGGCATCGGGCGCAGTGAGCTGGCCGACACCGCCTTCCGGACGCACCTGCGCAAGGGCGTGCAGGCCCACTCCCGGCGCAAGGAAGCGCTGAAGACACACTGGAACAAGTTCGCGCGCAACATCACCTACAGCCGCCACGACCTCGGACAGGACAAAGCCTATAAGGACATGGCTGCCGAGATCGCCGCGCTCGAAAAAGGCTGGAAGGAGCCGGCCAACGTGATCTACTACCTGTCGGTAGCGCCTAACCTCGCGCCCGTGATCGTCAAAAAACTGCACAAGGCGAAGCTGGCTTCGGACCCGAAGCGGCACCGCATGGTATTCGAAAAGCCATTCGGCCACGACCTCGAAAGCGCGCGGGAACTGAATGCCCTGCTGCGTACGCTCTTCGCCGAAGAGCAGATCTACCGCATCGACCACTTCCTGGGCAAGGAAACGGTGCAGAACCTGCTCGCCCTCCGCTTTGCCAATACGCTCTTCGAGCCGGTTTGGAACAGCAACTACATCGACTACGTGCAGATAACCGCTTCGGAAACGGTCAGCGTCGGGAACCGCGGGGCTTACTACGAAAGCTCCGGCGCCCTGCGCGATATGGTGCAGAACCATGTGCTGCAGATGCTGTGCATGATCGCCATGGAAGCGCCCATTTCGTTTGCCGCCGACGAGATCCGGAACAAGAAGCTCGACGTGCTGCAGGCGGTCCGCCGGATCGAACCCGGCGACGTGCACCAGCACGCCGTACGCGGCCAGTATGGCCCCGGCTGGCTGCAGGGCAACAAGGTGCCCGGCTACCGACAGGAAAAAGACGTGGCCCCGCAGTCCGGCGTCGAGACCTTTGCCGCGCTCCGCCTCTTCGTGGACACCTGGCGCTGGAAGGGCGTGCCCTTTTACGTGCGCACCGGCAAGTGCCTCGCCGAGAAGGAGACCGTGATCACGATCCAGTTCAAGCCGGCGCCCGACTTTGCCTTCCCCGAAGAGGCAAGCCACACCTGGCGGCCGAACCGCCTTACGATCGCCATCGCGCCCACCATGGACATCCGCCTGCGCTTCCAGGCCAAGCAGCCCGGGCCGCACATGACGCTCCGGCCGGTGGATATGCGTTTCGATTACGCCCCCGACGGCGATGAGGACAGCCAGCCCGAAGCCTACGAAACGCTGCTGGAAGACGTGATCGAAGGCAACCCGACGCTTTTTATGCGGGCCGACCAGGTGGAAGCGGCCTGGAAGGTGATCGCCCCCGTGATGGCCGTGTGGGCCAGCAAGCCGCCCGTCGACTTCCCCAATTATGCCCCCGGCACCTGGGGTCCGGAAGACGCGGAGGCCCTCATCGCCCGCGATGGCTTCCACTGGGCCACACTTCCGGAGAGCTGATGGGAGAATGGGGTGATGGGGGAATGGGGTAATTCTAAAAACCATCGCCGGTGAACAGGAACGGGAGCGCTCATCATGATAAGGCAGACGTTAGCTTTCCGAGTGAACAAGGCCTTTCCGTCCCTGGAATCAGTGCCCGGAACGTATTCTCCCATGCTCCCATTCCCCCATTACCCCATCCGCTCTCCCTCCGGCACGTTTTTTACTTTTATACTACTCTAAAGCTTCTACTATGTTATGGCAAGGCAGACGGGAAAGTGGTAATGTGGACGACCGCCGCGGCGGTGGCATGTCGGGTGGCGGGATCGCAGCCGGCGGGGGCATCCTCGGTGTTATTGCCCTGGTACTCAACTTCTTACTGGGAGGCGGCAACGGCGGCGATGGCCAGATGGCGCCCCTTCCGGGGCAAACAACCCAGCAGGTATCGACCGAGCAGCGCGCGGCCGAGGACCAGTTGGCTTCCTTCGTGAAGGTGGTGCTGGCCGATACGGAGGACGTATGGGGACAGCTCTTCCAGCGCGCCGGACAGCGCTACCCGGCGCCCACGCTGGTGCTGTTTACCGACCGGGTGCAGAGCGGCTGCGGCTATGCGAGCGCCCAGAGCGGCCCTTTCTACTGCCCGGCCGACCAGAAAGTATACGTCGACCTTTCCTTCTATAACGAGCTTCGCAACCGCTTCGGTGGCGGCGGCGACTTCGCCATGGCCTACGTGATCGCACACGAGGTGGGGCACCACATCCAGACCCTGATGGGCACTTCGGAAAAGATGGCCCGGATGCGGGGCCGGGTGAGCGAAGCCGAATACAACCAGTTTTCGGTGCGCATGGAGCTGCAGGCCGACTTCTTTGCCGGGGTGTTCGCCCACTACCAGAAAGGCAAGGGCTACCTCGAAGAAGGCGACATTGAAGAGGCGCTCCGTGCGGCCAACGCCATCGGCGACGACAATATCCAGAAGCAATCGCAAGGCTATACCGTTCCGGAGAGCTTCACCCACGGCACCTCCGAGCAG
Organism: Flaviaestuariibacter amylovorans; assembly: GCF_039541815.1. NCBI lineage: Bacteria > Pseudomonadati > Bacteroidota > Chitinophagia > Chitinophagales > Chitinophagaceae > Flaviaestuariibacter > Flaviaestuariibacter amylovorans. The sequence continues at coordinate 175,843 of NZ_BAABGY010000005.1, read as the reverse complement.
CGGATGCGCTGGTTCAAAAAAGGCTTCGAGACCGGGGATATCAACCAGGGAGATACGTTTAATACGAACGACCTGTAGAACTGCAGAACAGTATCGAAATGAAGAGGGACGGTCGTTCCTCTTTTTTTTATGGACCACCGCACGGGGAGGGTCCAGAAAGAAAGAACGCAGATCTAACGGATTCTATACGATAAGCGCGGATGATTTTGCGGGCAACTTTGGTTCAGAATCGGCAAGTCTCCGCGGTTAAGATCTTTCCATACGATAAACTATGCTGCGCAGAACCGACCTCTTATGCCGGCGCTACGGCCGGCATCCCGACAGGCCCGGCTTCGTCGAGACCAATAGACAAATAGACCGATAGACCCTATTCTTAGCGAAAACCTTAGCTTCTTCTTTTCTTAGCGGTAAAGAAACCCTTCTTTTGCTTAAACCGCCTTCGGACCACACATTCAGGAGAGAATTCGAAATTCCGGTACGGAGTGTTTATTCCGGATCTGTTAAAGCAGCCCAGCCCGAAAGAAATCTGAAATCCAAGATCTGAGATCTGCGATCTTTCCCCTACCTTTGCCGTCCTTTCACAAAGCCAACGGGGGTGGTGCCCTGTAGGCCGCGACTGAAAACCGGCCGTTTCTCCACGGTCCATTTTGTAAAAAGGGAAAAAGAAATTTGATATGAAACGTACATTCCAACCGCACAACCGCCGTCGTAAGACCGTCCATGGTTTCCGCAAACGTATGCAGAGCGCTAACGGCCGTAAGGTGCTGGCTTCCCGCCGCGCCAAGGGTCGTCACAAGCTGACCGTGAGCGACGAGCGTAAACTCAAGTAATCCAGCCACCCCCGTGGCGCGAAGTATATTCAAAAGCCCCCGAGCGGGGCTTTTTGTTTTGCCCGGCCCATCCCCCAACCCCTTCCTAAAGGGAAGGGGTGACGCTGTGGCGCCGTCTTTAGAGCAATCAATCATTTCCTTGGACCTCAATCCTAGGTCCGGCCTAACTTCGATCTTCGTTATCCGGTATTCGTTATACGATATTCACTTCCATGAAGCCCAACGGCCTCCCGAAACAAGCACGCCTCAAGCACCGATCCGCCATCGACGCCCTCTTCAAGGGCGGGCAGCGCTTTTCGGTGTTTCCGCTGCTGACGTGGCACCGGTACCTGCCGGAGGGCACCGATGGGCTCCAGGCCGGGTTCAGCTGCAGCAAGCGGCACTTTAAAAAGGCGGCCGACCGCAACCGGGTGAAAAGACTCATGCGGGAGGCCTACCGGCTGCAGGCGGCCGGGCTCCGCGAACAGGTGGCGGAAACAGGCGGCGGACTGCACCTCTTCTTTATCTACCTCGACAAGCAGCTCCCCGAGTACGACGCGATGTATACCGCCATGGGCCGGGCCCTCAAACAACTCAAAAAGAAACGGCATGAACCAACTTCTTAAGCTCCTGGCGCTGCCCTTTATCTGGATCATCCGCTTTTACCAGAAGGCGATCTCCCCGATGCTGGGTCCCTCCTGCCGCTACACCCCCACCTGCTCGCAATACGGCCTCGAGGCCTTTAAAAAATACGGTCTCTTCAAAGGCTTCTGGCTCACCGTCCGGCGCATCGGCCGCTGCCATCCCTGGGGCGGAAGCGGCTATGATCCTGTGCCTTAGGGGATCTGGCCCCCTGTCCCCCGTAGGGGGAACTTAGGTCGATCATACTTCTTTTGTTTCGAACTTTTCTCAAGGCTGTTTATACGAAAGCCCCGACGGTGTCGGGGCTTTCTACTTCAAAATATTCAATGCTCAATGTTCAACGCTCTATGCTCAAGAGAATTCATTTGAATATTGAGTATTATCTACTTTAGGAATGACAACTACGGTACAAAAAGCCTCGATCTAAGTTCCCCCTACGGGGGACAGGGGGCCGTTACCAGTTATTCATCTGGTCTTTATTGTAGTTATACCGCTGCACGATATCGCCTTTATGCCAGTTGGGACTATAGCGTACGAAGAAGGCCAGCCAGGCAGTGCGGGAGATGCGCATCAGCGGCGGCTGCAGGATGCCGAGCAACACCGCGTTGACGCCGATCCACCAGAAAAAGCGGGAGTCCTGGAGCGACATACCCACGATGAGGTACCAGAGGATAAAAGTGACCACGCTGAACAGCACCGCGATGGCATAGGAGATCATGATGGTGCCGTAGTAGAAGCCCGGCTCCATATCGAGTGGCTGACCGCACACCGGGCACTGGTCGTGCATCTTCATGAGCCCTTTGATGCGGAAGGCCCCTTTGTGCACGAACAGGTCGCCGCGGCGGCAACGGGTGCATTTATTGTTCAATATGCTGAGGATCAGGTTCGGCTTCTCGTCTTGTCTGTACGCACACATGGGGAAAGATTTTACAGGTGAAGGTGCTGCTTCCGGAACTCGTCGGGCGTGCTGCCTACGTACTTACGGAAGAAACGGTTGAAATAGGATGGGTCGTCGAAATGCAGGTTGTCGGCAACGGCGGCTACGGTGAGGTCGGCGTGTGTCAGCAGGCGCTTGGCCTCGAGCAGCACCCGGTCGCGGATAAGGTCGCCCGCGGTGGTGCCCAGCAGGTCGCGGCAGAGCGCATTCAGGTGATTGGGCGTCACATAAAGCAGCGCCGCATATTCGCGCGGCAGGCGCAGTTCCCGGAAGTGCTCGTCGATCAGCTGCCGGAAATGCCGGAGCAACAGGCTTTTTTGAGGAGCCGGCGCGTCGTCTTTATCACCGCCACAAACCCGGTCGGTACGGATAAAGAATTCGAGCAGGCGCAGCCGTACCAGGTCGATCGCACCGGTTTTTCCGAGGCGCACTTCCTCCAACAGATCTTCGAACAGCCCGGCCACCCTTCCCAGCTCGCTCCCGGGGAGCTGGCATACGCTGCGCTCGGGGCGCCCGCTGAAAAAAGCAAAGCGCTCGAGGTAACGGTCGTTGTGCAGAAACGCAGTGAAGAACGAAGGCTGGAAGTGCACGACATAGCCTTCCACGTCGCCTTCGAACTGCCAGCTGTGCACCTGCCCGGGACTCATAAAGTAAGCCTGCCCGGCCCGCACGTCGAAGGTCTCGAAATCGATGGTATGGGTACCGCTGCCCTTCGTGAAGAGCACGAGGTGATAAAACGAGTGGCGGTGCGGACGGCGCAGGTGCGGGTAGTGCTGATCGAGGTAGTCGCGAAAGCGCGCCACCATCAGGCCGTGCTGCGCCTCCGCGTCGATGTGGCGGAGATCGTAAACAGGGATGGTGGCCGTATCGGGATTCTTCTTGATCACAAAGCAAAGGTACCCCGATTAGTACCGCAAGGGGTTGACCAGAATCACCCTTTCCTGGTACTTTTTACGGTTCAGAAGAACTTAGAAAGGTTCTTTGGGTGCTGAAAGTTCTTAGGGTTCTTAGAGGCTGTTTGACTTATTCGATCAGGGCTCATCGGACCGCGCAAGCGCGGGAAGCGGGGCTAACGCCCCTGTCACGACGGCACGACGGCGCAAAGGCACGACGAAAAGTGGAAAGAACAGATCGTTTTTCTACGTCGCGCCGTCGCGCCGTTGTGCCGTAGTGCATCGAGGCCGCCTGCGGCTGACCTTTTCACCTTTTCCTGATGATCATTTAATTCAAACAGCCTTTAAGGCGTAGCCCTAAGGCCAAACGGGGAGGCCGGCATCGGAGCGCGACCGCCACATGCATACTATTTCATCCGTTGCTTGCGGATGCGGCTCAGCGACTCGGGGGTGATGCCGAGGTAGGAGGCGATCTGGTGCTGCGGAAGGCGTTGCTCAAATTGCGGGTAGCGTTCCTGGAACTGCCCGTAGCGCTCTTCGGCCGTAGCACTGAGTGCCGAGGTCACGCGCTCCTGCAGGGTGATGAAGGCGCGCTCGAGCAGCATCCGGAAAAAGCGCTCGAACTTCGGCACCCGCTCCAGCAGCGCAGTCCAGCCTGCCTTGTCGATGCAGTACACCTCCGAGTCTTCCAGCGCATCGATGGCCAGGCGCGCGGGCTTCTGGTCGATGAAGCTTTGCATGTCGCCGATCCACCAGTCCTCGATGGCAAACTGCAGCACCCGCTCCACGCCTTTGGCATCCACCACGTAAGCGCGCAGGCAACCCTTGTTCACGAAATACTCGTAGCGGCACACATCGCCCTCCTGCAGCAGGAACTGGCGCTTCCGGACCGTACGTACCTGCAGCAGCGAAGTGAAATACTGCTGCTCGTCTTCGGTGAGCTCGATACGACGGCCGATGCTTTCCAGGATGCGCTCGTACATCCCTCAAAAATAGGACAAGCTCCGTCAGGGAAGCCGAACGCGGTAAATGGTGTAGGGACTCGTACGCTTGTTGACGCCCGCGTTGAAATCCGGCTGCAGGTGGATCTGCGAGCAGGAGATGTACAGGTAGCCGTCGGCGATGGAATAGCTGTCGGGCCAAAGCAGGCGGCGGTCCTGCACGAGGGTCGTCATTTTGTGATTGCGGTCGATGCGCACGATGCGGTAGTGCTGCAGGTCGCCGAGGTAGAGGTTGCCGGCCTTGTCGAAGATCATCCCGTCGGTGGTGGTAAACCGTCCGAGGTCTTCCACTTTGGCGCCGAGCGCCGTATCCGCGAGCGACCAGTTGCGCAGGTGCTCCGTAGCAATACGGTATAGCTTGTCGTCGGTGAGCGGCTTGTAATAAAGCCAGTTGCCGTCGGGGGTGAGCGCGATGCCGTCGGAGTGGAACTTTGCCGGCTTGCCGTCTTTCATGAGCTCGCGCCCGTCGATGATGAATTTGAACGCGGTGTCCGAAAGCGTGGAGGGATGCGCCCTCAGCACTTCGCGCATCTTACCGGAACGCAGGTCCACCACCACGATGCCGCCCGTTTTGGAGTCGGTGATATAGGCGAAGCCGCGGCCGACGTCGACGCGGATATCGTTCACGTAGCTCGTGTCGGTGATCACTCCGTTGAAGGAGTAGCTGCGCTCCATCTTTCCTTCGGCACTCATGCGCACCAGCTTGGCGCCCCCGCCCGTCACGCGCTTCAGCTGCGGCGCGGCAGGGTCGAGCACCCAGGTACGCGCACTATCGTCTACATATACCGACTGCACGCAAACCCATTTTTTAGTGCCGGGCTGACCGGGCTTCCACACATTCGTCAGCGAGTCGGGGTACGGTACGCGCGTCGTATCGCCCGTAGCCTCCACTACGGCATAGCGGTAGGGCCCGCCCCAGAGCGGGTAATTCACGAGCAGGCGGCCACCGGGCTCCTTGGCCACGCCGGTGAGCTGGTAGTGATGATCGCTGAACACCAACTCGAGCTGCGCCGAAGCCGAGTCGGTGCGGGCTTCCGTAGTTGTGGTCACTGTGCTGTCGGTGGTGGTGGCCGTCGACGTGGCCGCTTGCTCGCCATCGTTGCAGGCTGCCAGCAGCAGCGTACCCGCAAACAGGATCGACCGGAGGTGCATGCGCATAGAGGATGTTTGCTCCCGACGCAAAAAAATCATACCCGGAAAAGGTGTATTGGTCTATTGGTTTATTCGTTTATTAGTCTAGTGGCCTAATGGTAAGGTCGTGTTGATGGAAAATGCATTCGGACTGTCGGAGGCTGTTTCTATTGGAGCCGAAAGCCGCTTTCAGGTCGCCCATTGCTCCGCTTTGCAGAAGCCGGGCTTGAACGAACGACGAGCATATTTCTATGCCGAATCTTCCCGGCAAAAAAGAGAGCCTGCACCAGCAGACTCTCTTACAAATAGACAAATTAGACAAATAAACTATTTCCCCGCAGCTTCATAGAGCTCGGACACCTTGCTCCAGTTCACGGCGTTCCAGAAGGCGGCGAGGTACTCGGGACGGCGATTCTGGTACTTGAGGTAATAGGCGTGCTCCCACACGTCGCAGCCGAGGAGGGGCGTGCCCTTCACTTCCGCGATCTCCATCAGCGGGTTGTCCTGGTTGGGCGTCGAGGTGACCTCGAGGTTGCCGTCGCGGACCACGAGCCAGGCCCAGCCGGAGCCGAAGCGGGTAGCGCCGGCGGTGTTGAACTTCTCCTTGAAGGCCTCGAAAGAGCCGAAGGTCTTGGTGATGGCCTCGGCCAGGGCGCCCGTGGGCTGGCCGCCGGCATTAGGGCCGAGGATGGTCCAGAAGAAAGAGTGGTTCCAGTGGCCGCCACCGTTGTTGCGCACAGCGGGCGAGATGGATCCGGCGTTCTTCACCAGCTCCTCGAGCGACTTGTTCTCGTGCTCGGTGCCGGCGATGGCTTTGTTCAGGTTGTCGACGTAGGCCTGGTGGTGCTTGCCGTGGTGGATCTGCATCGTTTGCGTATCGATATGCGGCTCCAGTGCATCATGTGCATAGGGCAGTGCAGGAAGGGTAAATGCCATAACAAAGGTTTTTTAGTTGGGCAAATGTAGTGACGAAACGAAGAGAAGATCTCAGAACTGAGATCGCAGATCTGAGATCATATTCCGCGGCATCGGGCAGCAGGATGTGAAAGGTGGTGCCTTCGCCGGGCCTGCTGTCGGCCCAGATATGCCCGCCGTGGTTATCGACCACCTTGCGCACGATCGAAAGCCCGACCCCGGTGCCGCGGTATTCGGCATTGCCGTGGAGGCGGGTAAACATGTTGAAGATGCGCTCGGCATCGCTTTGCTCGAAGCCAATGCCATTGTCGGCGACCTCGACGTGGTGCACGAAGGGCGGGTTGCCCGCTTCCGGCAGGTATTGCTGCACGAGCGGATCGCTTCCCGGCAGCCGCCCGGCGCGGATCTCGACCACCGGGGGAACGCCGGGCCGGCTGTACTTGAGTGCGTTGGACACCAGGTTCTGGAACAGCTGCTGAAACTGGCGCCCGTTGCCCCGCAGCGTCGGCAGTGGACCTACCTGTACCCGCGCGCCTTTCTGCTCGATCTCAAGCTCGAGGTCATGAAGCACCTGCTCGAGGCGCCGGTTGAGGTCGATGGTTTCCTGCTCCGCCGCGCCACGCGTTGCCTGCGAATAGGTCAGCAGGTCGTCGATGAGTGCCCCCATGCGGCGGGAGGCGCTCTCGAGCCGCTCGAAGAGGAGGCGCTGGTTGTCGCTCAGCTGCGGCTGCAGCTCCCCGCGGAGCCGGTCGGCAAAAAAGTGGATCTTCCGGATCGGCTCCTTCATGTCGTGGGAAGCGGCATAGGCAAACTCCTCCAGGTTATTGTTGGAGCGCTTCAGCTCCTGGTTGCTTTTGATGAGGGCGTCGTTTGCGGTGGCCAGCTCACCGGTGCGCTGCACCACGATCTCCTCGATCTGTCGGCGTGCCCGCACCTGCTCGCTGACGTCCACGGCCACGGCGATGAGGCCGGTGATGTTGCCGTCGCCATCGCGAAAGGGCTCGTATACGAAGTTGATGTAGACCGTTTGTACGCTTCCGTCGCGCGGGAGCTGCACGGGCCGCTCGTTGGCGGTAAAGGCGACGCCGTTGCCGACCACGTTCTGGAGAATCTCTTCCAGCCCCTGGTGGCGGGCCTCGGGCAGGCCCTCGAAGATCGGCTTGCCCTGCAGCTCGGCCTGCCCTCTTCCCCAAAGGGCATACATCCGTTCGTTGGCGATCTCCACCACGAAGCCAGGGTTGCGCAGGATGCACATGGCCACCGGGGCCTGCAGGATGGTATTGCGGAGGTTCTGCTCGCTCTCGAGGATGCGGCGGGCCGCCAGCACCTTCCCGGTGGTTTCGATACAGGCGCAGAAAAGGCCGCCCACGGCACCTTCGTCGTTGAGCACCGGGCTGTAGGAGAACGTGAAATAGGTCTCTTCGAAATAGCCGCGCCGGTTCATCACGAGCAACTGGTCCTCCGACCACGTAGAGATACCGGCAAAGACCGAGTCCACCAGCGAGCCGAGGTCGGACCAGATCTCTTCCCAGGCGATGCGGCCGGATTGGCCGAGCATGGTCGGGTGCTTCTCGCCGGCGATGGGAACGTAGGCGTCGTTGTAGAGGGCAATGAGCTCGGGGCCCCACCAAACAAACATCGGGAACTGGGAGTTGAGGAGCAGGCTGACGGTGGTGCGCAAGCTTTGCGGCCAGGTCTCTGGTGGCCCGAGCGGGGTACGGCTCCAGTCTTTTGACCGGATCAGCGCACCCATTTCGCCGCCTCCGTTGAGGAAGGGAAGCGCTCCGTGCGTGGGATTATTCATTCAGGTATGGTCGGGTTCTAGGCGGCAAAATTAGACTAAAGCGACCAAGATGTATGGCTGAGCTCGCGATCAGCGCTTCCGGGCGAAGAACTCCTTCATGAGCGAGCGGCATTCGTCGGCCAGGATACCGCTGTCTACGATGGTTTTGGGATGAAACGGCGAGTGCGGCCCGGTGACGCGGCGGTGGCCGTTCTTTTCGTCGGCGGTTCCGTACACGATGCGGCCGATCTTGCTCCAGTACAACGCGCCGGCACACATCAGGCAGGGCTCCACGGTAACATAGAGTGTGGCGTCGGTCAGGTACTTGGCGCCGAGAAACGAGAAGGCGGAGGTAACGGCGATCATCTCGGCGTGGGCGGTACAATCGTTGAGGCGCTCCACCTGGTTATACCCGCGCGCGATGATCTTTCCGCCCAGCACCACCACGGCGCCTACGGGCACTTCGTCTTCCTCAAATGCCCGCTGCGCCTGCACGAGGGCCTGCCGCATGAAGTATTCATCGTCCATGGGGCGAAGATACGGCCCCGCCCCGGCCCCCGGCCCCCTGTCCCCCTAAGGGGGAACTTGGGGCGGTGGGTTCTTTTTTCCTTCGATCTTTTCCTATGTGGCTGGATGCGTCATCGGTGCGCTGTGCCTGGAGTTGACGCCGCTTAACAAACTGGTCGTGTGAGAACGGCAACGTTTGGCACTCCACTCTTCCACCGCGCGGAGTGCCTGAGGCGTGAAGTCATTGCGAGGCAGCAGGCGCCGATGGCAGCCTGCAACGAAGCAATTTCCTGCGTAACGCTTGAGTAAAAACAGACGCCCACTGCACTGCAGGCTCTACCGGACCTGCCGCAAGAACTTGTCGTAATCCGCATGCCTCGGTTTTCAAACACTCCACGTAACGGTGGAGATGGCTTCTCCGCCAGCAGGCGGATCGCAATAACGAGAAGGGCATAGCGCGGGAAATGGCTTCGTTGATAAGTCCTTACGGAGTCAGAAAGTTAATTTGCGTCTCCGCGTCTTTGCGTCTCCGCACGAAACCCGCGTCAAAATTTGGGAAAAGACAGCCGCTTGCGGCGGTCAAAACATCGTTGCGAGAAACGGCGAGCGGAGCGAACCCTACTTCTTCACGTATGCCTTCTTGTTATTCAGCAACATCCACCGGGCCGTTTCGTACACCCCTTGCGTGGCAGGCCCCATTCGCTTTTTGATGGAGTCGAGCGCGGCGCGCGAGAAGGCGGGCGCGCCGGGCAGCAGGTGCACCTCCTCTTTCGGAAAGTTGAGGTTGCGGGTGTAATAATACTGGTCGGTGACGAGGCCGATGCGGCCCTCGTCGTGGTGGATGATGAAGGCAAACGCATCGCCTTCGCGGCGCAGCACGTCGCGGCCCAGGGTTGTGTTGGTGTACCGCACCCCGGCAAGGCCGGCAATGGTGGGCAGCACGTCGATCTGCGACACCACGTCGTGGCGGCGCTGCGGCGCGAGGCGGCCCGGCGCATAGATCAGGAAGGGAATGTGCTCGTCGGTGAGGCGCTCGCGCGTCCAGGTGTCGCCATAGAGCGCAGCAGCATTACCCGACACGCCATGATCGCCGATGAAAACGAAGATGGTGTTGTTGAAATAAGGCTTCCGGCGCGCGGCCTCCATGAAGGTTTCGATGCAATGGTCGGCATAGCGGAAGGCGTTGTATTCGGGCAGCGACTCGAACCCGTATTTCTTCAGGCTGTCGTCGGGAACGGTTACGGGAACGAAGTCCCGCTCCCCTGCCGGAATCGTGAACGGACGGTGGTTGTCGGCCGTCTGAATCAGTGCGAAAAAGGGCTCCGTCTGCTGCGCCAGCATCTGGTCGGCGTTCAGGAAGAGGTCCTTGTCGGAGATCCCCCATACGTCCACCGGTTTTTGCGGAAACTGCCCCTCGGTCACCATCTGCAGGCCGTCGATGTTCTTCAGGATGCCCGAGAAGTTGTTGAAGCCGGGATCGCCCCCGAGGAAATAGAGTTTTTTATAGCCCTCGAAATCGTTGATGATGCAGTGCTGGTCGAGGGCCGCTTCGTTGCGGGTCGAGAACTTGGAGAGCTGCACGTCGGGGATGCCGGTGAGCGTGGCGAAGAGTCCGCGGGCCGTGGAGAAGTGGGGCGAAAAGCAGCGGTCGAAGAGCACGCCGCCCCTGGCCAGCGAATCGACGTAGGGCGTGGTACGCAGCGGGTTGCCCGACAGGCTGCTCTTGTACATGCTGAACGACTCGCAGAGCACCAGCACCACGTTGGGTCGATCCATCGAAGCCGATGCAGGCGTCACGCGGCGCTGGTAATAAAAGCCGTCGCTCTGAAGGCCCAGCAATGCCTTTACCTCCGGGAAATGATCACGGGCAGCGCTTTCGTTGGCCTGCGGCTTCCGGAATTTCAGCGTGGTGAAGAAGTTCTGCAGCGGGTTGAGGGCCAGATAGGCGCGGAAGGAGTCGTGCAGGCCGAAGGCATCTTTCCACCGCAGCGGGGCCGTAACGCCGCCCCAGCTCCAGAAGCCAAGCAGCAGGGCGAAGCCCAGCACTGCCTTGCGGTTGTAGGGAATGCCTTTCCCTTCGGTCTTCGAAACTACGTACCCATGCGTCTGCCGGAAGATCCAGCGCAGGAAGAACACGGCTACCAGGAGGCCCAGCAGCATCCAAACGATGGGATACGATTGCCAGAGCATCCGGGCCGAGATGCCGGGGTCTTCGGCGAAGTTGAGGGCGGAGGCGTTGAGGCGGGTGTTGTTGTACGAAAAGCAGCCGAAGTCGGCAGCGAAGAAGAAGATGACGAAAAAGGTGACGGCGGCGAGGTAGCCGGTCCAGAACTTTTTGTTGCGTAGCGAATAGAAGGGCGACAGCGCCGGCACCAGGCTCAGCAGCACCACCGGAAGCAGGAGGAGCGAGATCCAGCGGAGGTCGTAGCGGAAGCCGAGCAGAAAGGACGGCAGCAGGTCGAGCCAGCCTTCGGTGCCGGGCTTGAATACGAGGCCCATCACGAGGCGGAAGCCGGTGAACAGCACGGCATAGATCAACAGGAGGTTGCTGACCCAGAGCAGGGTTTTCGGAAGACGCGTACGCACGAGCATGGCTGGGCTTGTTGAGGCAGCAAAATTGACGCATCCGGACCGTATTTCTATGGAGAAAACGACAGAAGGCCGCTTTGGAACGACAGAGAACAAAGGTTTTGGGGGTTTCGAAGGTTCTGAAGGTTCGGAGTCCGTTCAACCATGGGTGGGCTGCCTACCCCCTAAAACCACCAAATCCTTCAAAACCCTTAAAAACCTCCGGGCTCGCCTTGGCCCTGTCTTTGTTTTAAAACCGGTAGCTTTACCGCTGATTAATCAACGAATCCGTAGATGGAGATATTCATATTGCTGGGCCTGATCCTGTTGAACGGTCTGTTCGTCATGTCTGAGATCGCGCTCGTATCGGCCCGCAAACCCCGCCTGGAGGCTGCCGCCGACAAAGGCGATGCCCGCGCCCGGCGTGCCCTTGAGCTGTCGCAGAACCCCGAGATCTTTCTTTCCGCCGCCCAGATCGGCATCACCCTCATCGCCATTCTTACCGGTCTCTATTCCGGCGAAAGCTTCGGCTCCTACCTCGAGCCGTTCTACCGCGGCATTTCCTTCCTGGCCCGTTACGCGGAGGGCCTCTCCAAGGCTACTGTGGTCGTGATTGTCACTTTCCTGTCCATCGTCTTCGGAGAACTCATCCCGAAGCGCATCGGCCTGCAGCGCGCGGAGACCATCTCCAAGCTCATGGCCGGCCCCATGGGCGTATTCGCCAGATTCACGCACCCGATCGTATGGCTGCTGAATAAGACGAGCTCCCTGTTCTTCAAGGTCTTCAAGATCCGCGCGGCCACCGACGATGCCGTAACCGAGGAGGAGATCAAGGCGATCATCACCGAAGGCACCGAGGCGGGCACCATCGAAGAAGAAGAACGCGAGATGATCGAGCGCATCTTCCACCTCGGCGACCGCAACATCACCTCGCTGATGACCCACCGCTCCGACATCGCCTGGTTCGACGTCAACGACACCGAGGTGGCCATCCGCGACCGCATCTCCGCGGAACCGCACTCCATCTTCCCGGTGTGCGAGGGCGATATCGACTCCATAAAAGGCATCGTGTCGATCAAGGACCTCTACGTTTCGAGCGACCTTACGAAGTTCAAGGACCTTATGAAGCCGGCGCTCTTCGTACCCAATAACAACTCGGCCTACCAGGTGATGGAAAAGCTGCGCGCCACCAAGAACTACGCGGCCTTCATCGTGGACGAATACGGCTCCGTGCTCGGCATGATCACGCTTTCCGACATCATGGAGGCGATCATCGGCGACATGCCCGACGTGGAGGACGAGGAAGACTACTCCATCGTGCCGCGCGAAGACGGCTCCTACCTCGTGGACGCGCAGATCAACTTCTACGACTTCCTGTCCCACTTCGACAAGACGCAGCTCCTCAACGACGACTACAGCTTCGACACTTTGGCCGGCTGCATCCTCCACGAGCTCGAGCACATCCCGCATACCGGCGAAACCCTCGACTGGGAAGGCTTCCATATCGAGATCATCGACATGGACGGCCACCGCATCGATAAGGTGCTCGTAACGACAGAGACGGCGGCGGAAGAAGAGGAATAGCAGCCCCCTGTCCCCCCGTAGGGGGAACTTAGGTCGGGGCTGTTCCAACGGTAGCGGTGACTTCTGGAGTAGTAAAAAGCTTAATGTTCAATTGGGCACCGCTGGAGCATTGATCGTTGAACATTGAGCATTGAATATTTGAAGTAGAAAGCCCCGACATCGTCGCGGCTTTCGTATCAAACAAATTTGAGAAGGGACAAAACAAAAGAAGTATGATCGACCTAAGTTCCCCCTACGGGGGACAGGGGGCCGGATCTAAAACTGGAAACTCGCCGTCTTCACCGGGTAATCGATCTTGGTGCTCTGGCGCTTGCCGTTCACGGTGGCGTGGATGATGTTCATTTGCTTGTCGGTGAAGTCATGCAGCACCTCGTTCTTCACGTCGATCCGTTTCGGGGCGGCGGCGCCCGGCACATCAAAATAGCAATAGAGCGATTCCCGCTCCTGCTCGAAGCCCAGGTAATGCAGCGGCAAGGGCTTGCCGTCGGCGGATACGGCGAGGTGCTTGCGGAAATAATCCTCCACGTACTTGTTGTGCTGCGCCTCCTGGCCCTTCGCGGTGAGGTCGAAGGAGATGTTGTAGTTCTTCCGGATCGCGGCCTCGAGGTCTTCCGTGAATACCTTGCAGGACACCTCGTACTCCTTGTTCGCGGCCACGTGGTTGATCTCCGTCACGGAAACGAAGAAGGGATGGAAGAGGGAAGCGACGAACGGGAGGAACCATTTAAACGACAAGAGCGCCATTGACGGATTTATTTTTGGGTAGGTACAAAACTCTGGATTAATTTGAAGCCCTTCGATAAAAACACGTTAAAAGGCGATTTTCCGGCATGAATGATTTCGGGTTCTATTTCGGCCTCGGCTGGGGGCATATCATGAGCATCGACGCTCTGGACCATATCCTCTTTGTGTGGGTACTCGCGGCCATCTACCTCCTGCGCGACTGGAAGCAGGTGCTCATCCTGGTCACCGCCTTTACGATCGGCCACTCCATCACCCTCGCCCTCAGCGTCCTCGACCTGATCGACGTGCCGGCCGAATGGACCGAGTTCTTCATCCCGGTCACCATCGCTATCACCGCCCTCGTCAACATTTTCCGGAAAGAATACACGACGCGCCACCTCCGGCTCAACTATATCCTCGCCCTGCTCTTCGGCCTCGTGCACGGCCTCGGCTTCGCCAACACCCTCCGGTCGATGCTGCTGGTAAAGGGTCAGAGCCTCGGCTGGAGCCTCTTCGGCTTCAACGTAGGCCTCGAGGCCGGGCAGCTCGTGGTGGTGGCGGTCATCCTGCTGCTCGCCTCCCTCGTGGTAGACCGCCTCCGGGCGCCGCGCCGCGAATGGGTGCTGTTCGTGTCGGCAGGTGTATTTAGTTTAGCTTTGAAAATGGCGCTTGAACGCTTACCCTCATAATTCCAAACACATGATCCAAATGAAACAGCTTCTGTTGGCTTGCGGCCTCCCCCTCGTGGCGGGAAGTGCGCTCGCGCAGAACACGCAGAACAACCCGGGCTCGAACCACGGAAACAAATTCGAGCAGCTCGCAGGCACCCTGCCCACGCCGAACGAGTACCGCACCGCCTCCGGTGCCCCCGGCCCCAAGTACTGGCAGCAGCGCGCCGACTACGACATCAAGGCCACGCTCGACGAGCCGAACCTGATGCTCAAAGGCGCAGAGACCGTGACCTATTACAACAACTCGCCCGACGTACTTACCTACATCTGGCTGCAGCTGGATGAGAACGAACACAGCTCCACCAAGAACGCGGGCTACCAGAACAGCAACTCGATGCCCCGCGTGGTGACGCCCTCCACCATCGAAGCGCAGGCACAGGCGAAGCAGGACAACGGCTTCGGCGTGAACATCACGAAGCTCACCGACGCCACAGGGAAGCCCCTGAAGTCGATCGTGAACAAGACGATGATGCGCGTGGAGCTCCCCGCCCCCCTGAAGCCGGGCCAGAAGTTCGTCTTCAACTGCGAATGGAACTATAAGATCCCCGACCGCCTCACCCTTGGCGGCCGCGGCGGCTACGAGTACTTCCCCGAAGACGGCAACCACCTCTTCACCATCACCCAGTGGTATCCGCGCCTGTGCGTCTACAGCGACGTGCAGGGCTGGCAGAACCACCAGTTCACCGGCCGCGGCGAGTTCGCCCTCACCTTCGGCAACTTCAAGGTGGCCATGACCGTACCCAACGACCACGTGGTGGCCGCTACGGGCCTTTGCCAGAACCTGCAGCAGGTGCTGACGCCCGCCCAGCATGCCCGCTGGATCAAGGCGCAGAACGCCTCCGAGCCCATCGAGATCGTAACGCTCGACGAGGCCAAGCGCGCCGAGAAGTCGAAGAGCAAGACCATGGAGACTTGGGTCTTCAAGGCCGACAACGTGCGCGACTTTGCCTGGGGCTCCTCCCGTAAGTTCATCTGGGACGGCTTCGCCACTACCGTGGAAGGCAAGAAGGTGATGTGCATGAGCCAGTACGGCAAGGAAGCCTACGGCCTCTACCGCAAGTACTCGTCCAAGGCCGTTGCCCACACCATCAAGACCTACTCGAAGTTCACCATCCCCTACCCCTACCCCGTTGCCCAGTCGGTTGAGGCTTCCAACGGCATGGAGTACCCGATGATCTGCTTCAACTACGGCCGCACCGAGAAGGACGGCTCCTATACCGAAAGCACCAAGAACGGCATGCTCGGTGTGATCATCCACGAAGTGGGCCACAACTTCTTCCCGATGATCATCAACTCCGACGAGCGCCAGTGGAGCTGGATGGACGAAGGCCTCAACACGTTCGTTGAGTACCTGACGGAAGAACTCTACGACAACAAGTTCCCCTCCCGCCGCGGGCCGGCCTGGACCATCACCGACTACATGAAGCTCCCGAAGGACCAGCTCGAGCCGATCATGACGAACTCCGAGAACATCGTGCAGTTCGGACCCAATGCCTACTCGAAGCCTGCTACCGGCCTCAACATCCTCCGCGAGACCGTAATGGGCCGCGAGCTGTTCGACTATGCCTTTAAAGAGTATGCGCGCCGCTGGGCCTTCAAGCACCCCGAGCCCGCCGACTTCTTCCGCACGATGGAAGACGCCTCCGCCGAAGACCTCGACTGGTTCTGGCGCGGCTGGTTCTACAGCACCGATGTGACCGATATGTCGCTCGACTCCGTGCGCTACGCGAAGCCTGACTTCACCGGCGCTGCTCCTGCCGGCGTCCGCCTCCGCGATACCGTCGTGATGCAGAACCTGCCCAAGCCCATCCAGAACAGCTTCGAGGACGTGAGCAAGATCCGCAACCGCGAAGACAAGAGCATCAGGTTCCAGACCGACGTAGATACGTCGCTCCGTGATTTCTACTGGCGCTACGACCGCGGCCTCGAGCCGTATGACTCGGCGAAGTACCAGGTAGCCCTGCCCGCCCAGGCCGAGACGGTGACCGATGCCGAGCGCCAGAAGTACGCCAACAAGCACCTCTACGAGATCACCGTAGGCAACAAAGGCGGCCTCGTGATGCCCATCATCGTGGAGTGGACCTTCGAGGACGGCACCAAGGAGATCGACCGCATCCCCGCCCAGGTCTGGCGCCTCAACGAAAGCAAGGTCACCAAGTTCTTCGTGAAGGACAAGCGCGTCACCAACATCAAGCTGGACCCGATGCGCGAAACGGCCGACGTGAACGAAGCCAACAACAGTTGGGCCGGCACTTCCGCCGAGCCGAGCCGCGTGCAGATGTTCAAGCAAAAGGCTGCCGCCGGCCGCGGACAAAGCACCGGTATCAACCCGATGCAGAAATCGGCTGAAAAGAAAGGATTCTAACGCCGTTGTTCGTAGTTGTCCGTAGTCTTTGATTACGGACCGACTACGGACCAGCATACTCGAAAAAGGCCTCCCCTCGCGGGAGGCCTTTTTATTGAAGAAAGGCGGCCGTTACGGTACCGGCACTACTGGCCGTCAGCGACCCGGCAGCGAAGCACCCGTCATCTTCGCCCGGAGGCGACCAACCCCGCTTAGACGCAGCTATGGCAGAAATTGTATCTTGAAGGAACCAAACGCTGCTTCATGAACGACCTGCACTCCCCTGCTTCCCGGATCGGCGCTATCGACCTGCTACGTGGGCTCGTGATGGTAATTATGGCGCTCGACCACACCCGTGATTTCTTTCACGCCGACGCCCTACGCTACGATCCGACCGACCTGTCGCAAACAAACAGCTTTCTGTTTTTTACCCGGTGGATCACCCATTACTGCGCTCCGGTCTTCTACTTTCTTGCAGGCACCTCCGCCTATCTGACCGGCAGAAGGCGCAGCAAGAAAAAGCTGGCCATCTTCCTGCTGACCCGCGGAATCTGGCTAATGCTGCTGGAGCTTACCGTGGTTCATGTTGGCTGGACCTTCAATCTCACGCTCCCTTTTTTTGCCCTCGCTACGATCTGGGCTTTAGGCCTCGCCATGGCAGCACTCTCGCTGCTCATATTTCTGCCCATGCCGGTGTTGCTGGCAACGGGGGTGCTTATCGTAGCCGGGCACAACCTGCTCGACGGGGTGCATGTGCCCGGCACCGGAGCCGGTGCCTTTATCTGGTCGGTGCTGCACGACACCCGCTTCATACCCGAGCAATTCACCTTTCTAGGCCGGCCGATGGAGGTAGCCTACCCGGTATTGCCCTGGATAGGGGTCATGGCCCTCGGGTATTGCTTCGGAACCTTTTACCGGAATGAAGTGCCGGCGGCAACGCGACGCAAAGCAACCCTCCTCGCCGGCCTCGCAGCGCTGGCCCTGTTCGTGGTGCTGCGCACGCTCAATGTGTACGGCGATCCGCAGCCCTGGTCTCCGCAGACAACGACCGTTTTTACACTGCTTTCTTTCCTCAACACGACCAAGTATCCTCCCTCGCTCCTTTTCCTGCTGATGACGCTGGGACCGGCGCTTTTGCTTCTTCGCCTGGTGGACACGGCAAGCGGACGGGTGGCCCGTGCAGCGATCACGATCGGACGCGTGCCGATGTTCTTTTACCTGCTGCACATCTACCTGATCCACCTGCTCGCCCTTTTCGTTGCCGTGCTCACCGGATATCATTGGAGCGATATGGTGTCGCAGGTACCTTTTACCCCAGCGCCCAGGAATTGGGGGCAACCCCTCGCGGTGGTCTATTTGGTTTGGATGCTCGTTGTGGCGCTGCTGTACCCACTCTGTCGCTGGTATGAGCGGTACAAGAGCAGTCACCGCGAACAATGGTGGCTTAGTTATGTGTAAGCTACCGGGGCGACGATAAACAGGGGTTGGATGAAACGCCTACCTTCACGGCTCGTTTCCCTTTCCTTTGCCAAACCCGCTACATGCCGCAACCGCCCCGCGCCGCCCTGCTCGCCCGCTGCTCCTCCGAAGCCAATGTGTGCAGCCAGATCCTGGCGTTAAGGCAGTTTGCTGCCGGCAACTTTGTGGTGAATGAAGAGGACGTGTACGGCGACCAGATCAGCGGCGCTTCGGCCTTGTCTGAGCGGCCGGCGCTTTCCCGGCTGATGCAGG
Organism: Flaviaestuariibacter amylovorans; assembly: GCF_039541815.1. Taxonomy (NCBI): domain Bacteria; kingdom Pseudomonadati; phylum Bacteroidota; class Chitinophagia; order Chitinophagales; family Chitinophagaceae; genus Flaviaestuariibacter; species Flaviaestuariibacter amylovorans. The sequence goes on along the minus strand of NZ_BAABGY010000005.1, from coordinate 157,544 downwards.
AGTTCGGAGCCGGAACAAAAAAATATGACGTAGTGTTGGTGCAGGACCGCGCGCGGATCGGCCGAACTCCGGAGCAGGTGCAGGAGGTATTGGATTGGCTGACGCAGAAAGGCGTAATCGTCCCTTTCCTCCAGGACTGACCGCCGTGTATACTTGCTTCTATGAGCCCACCATTGAAGACGCTTTTTCGGCTATCTTGAGCGCCCATGCCCGCTCCCTTCCTGTTCGAATTGCACCTCACCGTTGCCCCGCTGCCTCTGGCGCAGGAAGCCGCCTTCGAGGCCACCTGCACGGCACTCGCAGGCCGTGCGTTGCTCATCGAGCTTGCCCGCGGCGCGCACGCGCAGCAGCCGATGTTGAGCAAGGTGATCGCGGCGGAAAGCCTTGGAGCCGCGTTGCAGGAAGCAGGCCGTCTGGCAAAAGAGCTTGGCCGGGCTGGCTTCCTCGTATGCCGGAGCAAGATCGAGATACCGGCTACCGAGGCATGTCGATTCAAGGAGAGCACCGAAAGCTTTACTCCTTATTTTGAATGGCACGGGCGCGTGCATAGCGAGCGCACGCGGGAGCTGGAAACGCTCTGCATCGGGCACGGCGCTCACCTCTCGCGCAACACCCTGCGCACCGACCCGCTGCGCCGCTTCGTAACACTCCGGGAACATGGCGCGCAAGCGATCTTTACGGCACGCGTCGCCGCATTGGAAACGGACCTGGTGCAGCACGGCTGGGCTGTCGCGAAACAACAATCCGAATACTGCATTTACGACAATCACCAACCGCTTGACCATGGATGGCTACTACCTGCCGCTTACTGACGACCAGGCATCGGAACTCCGCGCTAACGAGGCCTTTATCCGCCGCGCCGCGCTCGTCGACGCACCGTTTATGCTGAAGGGAAGCTACGTGACGCGCCAGTATTTCCACGACAAGCGCGCCCGCATTCCCGGCGACCTCGACTGGGTATACCTCGAACCACTCGCCGACGTGCCCGCGGCACGGTCGGTGTTCGATGCCTGGGCCAATGCAGTCACCAATGAGCACGTGGCCGACGGGGTTGTTTTTGAGAACTTCCTGAAGAATGCCTTCTGGCGCTCCATCGACTACGCGATGGCCGAAGACTTCCCCACAGTGAACACCGATCTTATCTGCTACGTAGACGGTGAAGAAGTGGCGCTGAGCATCGACATCTCGTTCAACCTGGGAGGCGGGCAACGGCCGGTGACGCTGCGCTACGAGCCGCTTACAGGTGCGCCCTTCGAAGTGCCGCGCACGGTGCCGATCTCCCTGCAGGTATCGTGGAAGATCCACCAGACGCTCGTGCGCCCGCGCTTCAAGGACCTCTTCGATCTGATGCACCTCGTGCGCCATAAGGATTTCTCGCCACGCGCCCGCGCCCAGTGCCTGCAAGCCTTGATGGACGAATGCGCGGCCGACGGTCTGAAACCGGAAAAGCTCCTATGCTTTTTCAACCACCAGCTCGAGTACCTGTACCCGCCCCACTCCTTCGAAGAGAACTGGAAACACTGGCGGTTCCGCAACCATTCGTCGTTTAGTCATCACCACGATGTTGTGGAATACGAGCAGGCCCACCGCATCACGGATGCCGACCGTCTTCCCGGTCTGCTGTCGCAGTTTGTCGAGCAGTGGAGCGCCGCCCTGACGGAGGCAGGACTAGGTGCTTCTGCCCTCCAGGAGCTTCCGCCCCCCACACGGGCGCGGCACGGAGGGGAGCCGTCTCAAAGCGACGTGATGACCGAAGATACCGAGGCTGAAGTCGTCGACACCGCACCCACCTCGTCTCTTTTGGAACGTTTCCGGGCTTGGCTCGGAATAAAGAAAGAAGGCAACAACAGTTGAATAAGATCAGTACTTATACAGTAAGTAACTCAAGAACCGTGGTTCTTCTCTGTCCTTTTCCTCATGGCCCTGCATGGCATAGTGGACGCAGTAGCGGATTAGCCTAAGGGAAGCTCGGGCACGATTGTCGACCCGGTATTCACTTCCCCCCAAGTACATCCGTGGCGATCGCCCCGTACTTGTTGATCGCCGTGGCGACGTCCACCATCCGGCAATCGCAGATCACGGTCAGTTCCGCGATATTGAACGAAAGGATCTTACCATCGGCCATCTTTCGGAACTTCTGGAAATCCTGCGGCGTCTGGAACTGCAACTTTACCTTTTCTGCTTCCATGGATGCAAGATAAGCTACGTGCAGGCCCGTATCGGGCAGATGCACAAAATCGCACCACAGCGGCGAGCAAGGCTGCCCTGCAAAACCGGCTGTTCGAAGATGGCGGGATTCGATCACCAAGCACTTTTACCCGGAGGGGCTTCAGCGGAAACAGCAACGCTACAGGCGCAAGCTTGGGCAACCGGCTCCTGACCACATTCATGAAAATTTCTCCTTTTCAATACAATTTTATTGTTTTTCAATAAATATTTATTACTATTGTGCTCTCACCAAAGCATCTCGTTTATGTCATCCACCAACAATTTCGTATTCAAAGTGCTGCAGGTTATTGCCTGGATCATCTTCGTGGGGTTGTGCATCGAGGCAGGAGGCCTGCTCGTCAACTTCCTGTTCAGCATTTTCAAGCCGCAGTCGGTTCCCAACCTTTACCAGAAGCTGGACCTGAGCCACCTGTATGAAGGGAACAAGGCGGTCTTCTTCGGCATGTACAGCTTTATCCTGGCCATTGCGCTATCAAAAGCCTACCTGTTTTACATCGTGATCCGGCTATTGAGCAAGCTGGACCTGGCGCGCCCCTTCAGCCATTATGTGGCAGAACAGATCGCGCAGATCAGCCATTACACCTTTTTAATCGGCATCCTGGGCTACATTGCCCGGGAAATAGCCCGGAACCAGCAGCACCACGGCTTCGCTGCGGGCCACCTGAACGGATTTTGGGCCGACAGCCAGGCGTTCATCCTTATGGCTGCGGTCGTGTATATCATCGCCACCATCTTCCGGAAGGGCGTAGAGCTCCAGAAGGAAATCGACTTAACCGTATAACCTATGCCGATCGTTGTAAACCTGGACGTCATGATGGCAAGGCGGAAGATGTCGCTGAACGAGTTGTCGGAAAAAGTAGACCTTACCTTATCCAATCTCTCGATCCTGAAGACCGGGAAGGCCAGGGCCATCCGGTTCAGCACGCTGGAGGCCATCTGCAAAGCGCTTGACTGCCAGCCGGCGGATATCCTGGAATATGTTCCCGAGAAGGACCGGCCTACCGGCAATTGAACCGGCGCCCCGGCAGGTGCGGACGGCTGCCGGCAGCCGGATGCCCTGTTCTTTTCCGAAAACCCAAGCGGGACGCTCCGCCAGACCTTTCTTGCCGGCGTACTGTCATCTTCTTCCGCTACCCTACCTTTAGGCCCACACTTTATCATGAAACGAATACTCCTCCTGGCTACGCTCCTCTCCTCCCTCTATGCCCGCTCGGCAGACGTCGACACCGTTTCGATCGCGTCTGCGGCCATGGGTCGGTCGCTGAAATGCGTCGTCATCCGTCCGGATGCTTATGCGCGGGGCACCGACTCCTTTGCTACCGTATATCTACTGCATGGCCTCACCGGCCGCTACGACAACTGGGTGCAGAAAGCCCGGTCGCTCAAAGAATATGTAGACCGCTACAACGTGGTCGTGGTTTGTCCGGACGGCGCCTTCAACTCCTGGTACCTCGACAGTCCTGAAGACCCGAAGCACCGATTCGAGACCTACATCGCGCAGGAGGTGCCGGCTTTTATCGAATCGCGCTACCGGGTGCGCCGCGCGCGCGGGCAACGGGCCATCACCGGGCTGTCGATGGGCGGCCACGGCGGGCTGTACCTGGGCCTGCGCCACAGCCGGTTCTTCGGGGCGGCCGGCGGCATGAGCGGCGCCTATGCGATCGAGAACATCACGGAAAAGCAGTATGGCGTGAGCCGGCTGCTGGGCGATACGGCCAGCAAGGCCCGCTACCGCGCCCACTCCATCTTCGGCGAGCTGGAGAAGCCGCGTACCGATACGCTGGCGCTCATCCTCGACTGCGGCGTCGACGACTTCATCGTCGACATGAGCCGCGCCGCCCACAAGCGCCTCCTCGAACTGAAGATCGCCCACGATTACACCGAGCGACCCGGCAAGCACGACTGGCCCTATTGGAATAACGCCGTGCAATACCAGCTGCTCTTCTTCCGGAACTATTTCGACCGCAATGCATCGCGCTAAACACATCAAAGGCTGCCTCCGGCAGCCTTTGATGTGTTTATTAATCCCATGGCTGAAGCCATGGGCTGGTGAATTTTCGAAAACCCACGGATGAAGCCGTGGGCTGGTGCTCCAAACCTGCGACGTTACCGGGCCTAACCGACCCTCGTGCTTAACAAAAAAGAGCGCCGCAGCGCTCTTCCCTACATTCGAAACTATTCCATCAAAAGGGGCATCGCCGCATTAGCACATTACCCCATTAGCACATTACCCCATTAGCACATTATCCTCCCGTTGCTCCGTCGCGCACATCGTACTTCTTCTTGCCCGAGTGTTTTTTCTCGAAGGCCTGTACGGCGGCGGGCTTCGTCACCTTCTCCTTTTTTTCGTAGGCGGGGCGGGTGGCGTCCAGGGCTTCCTTGACGCTTTTGCTGGCCGTACCCTCCGATGCGGCGGGCATGATCGGCTCCAGGCCCTCGTCGGGTCCCTTGGCAAGGTCGCTCTTGCGCTTGTCGTTGATCCATTCTTCCTTTGCGGCAAAGCGGCCCGTGCGCTCGTCGTAGTAGGTCCAGGTGCCGTGCTTGCGCGCCGTGGGCTCCACCTTGATGATCTTGGTGCCGGTGACGCGGGTGGGGTCGTTGATATCGAAGATCTGCACCGTGTCGTACGGGTTCTGCGGGTCTATCGCGCGCCAGCTTTCTTCGCGGATCGGGTGGCCGGCGAGGTTGAAATAGACGCATTTGCCGTTCTTCATACCGAAACGGAAGTTCTCCAACGCCTCGAGGTCACCCTCGAGCGTATAGCGGCGCCAGGGGCCGGTTTTCTGGTCGTCGGCATAAAAGCCTTCTTCCTCGTAGCCGCGCTCGCTGCGCACCGCCTCCTGCCGCACGACCCAGGGGCCCTGGCGGAGCCCTTTCCTGTCTACCCGGTTGATGGTGTCGCCCTTCACGCTGATCTTGTAATCCTTCCACTTCCCCTGTGCAAAACTTTGCAGGGAAAGGAGCGTCAGTAGCAGCATCCAATACCGGAGGTGGCGTATGTTTGAAAAGTTCCTCATAACCGAACGGAAATTATGAACCTAAAAGTAACCCAAACCCTTTTAACCGTTGCCCTGCTGGCCGTTACAATTTTCACAAAGGCCCAGGGGCCAACGCCCGCAGCCCAGCGGTGGAAAGGCCTCGAACAGAAAAAGGTCCTCCGCCAGCGCTCGGTGCTCGACAGCGTCGCCTTTCGCAACGTAGGCCCCACGATCATGAGCGGGCGCGTCTCCGACCTCGACGTCAACCCCGAGGATCCCACCGAGTTCTACGTGGCTTATGCCTCCGGCGGCCTCTGGCATACCCGCAACAACGGGCAGTCCTTCTCCCCTGTTTTCGACAGTGCCGAGACCCTCACCATCGGCGACATTGCCGTCAACTGGCGCACCGGCTCCATCTGGGTGGGCACCGGCGAGGTCAACAGCAGCCGCTCCTCCTATGCCGGCCTCGGCATGTACCGCAGTGCCGACCGGGGCAAGACCTGGCGCTATATCGGGCTTCCCGAGTCGCACCATATCGGCAAGGTGCAGCTGCACCCCACCGACGACAACACCGCCTGGGTGGCCGTGCTCGGGCACCTCTACTCGCCCAACCGCGAGCGTGGCGTGTACAAGACCACCGATGGCGGGCAATCGTGGAAGCAAACGCTGTTTGTCGACGACAATACGGGCGCGGTAGACCTCGAGGTGAATCCGCAGAACCCCAACGAGCTTTATGCGGCTGCCTGGTACCGCACCCGCCGCGCCTGGAGCTTCGTGCCCAGCGGCGCCGCGAGCGGCATCTTCAAGAGCACCGACGGCGGCAACACCTGGAACCGCGTGAGCGCCGCCGGCTCCGGCTTCCCGCAGGGCGACGTAGTGGGGCGTATCGGCCTTGCCGTGTACCCGAAAAACCCGCAGGTCGTATACGCCATCGTCGACAACCAGACGCCGACGCCCGACACCACGCTCAACGACACCACCCGCTACTACCTCCGCCAGTTCAAGGACATCACCCAGGAACGCTTCCGCGGGCTCGAGGAGCGCAAGCTCGACTCCTTCCTGAAGCGAAACGGGCTGCACCGTAGATATACGGCCAAATACATCATGGAATCGGTGGCCAACGGCACGGTGAAGCCCACCGCGCTGTATGAATACCTCTACGTAAACACCGGGTTCGAGACGACGCCCGAGGGCGCCGAGATCTACCGCAGCGAGGACGGCGGCCGCAGCTGGCGCAAGATGAACGAGAAGCGCCTGCCTACGTTCAGCTCCTATGGATACTACTTCGGGAAGATCTTCGTATCGCCCATGAACGACCAGAAGCTCGTGGTCACCGGCTTCAACCTCGACATGTCTACCGACGGCGGCAAGACCTGGAAGCATATCGACAAGAGTCATATCCACGCCGATCACCACGTGGCCTGGATCAACCCGCGCCGCGACGACCACATCATCGACGGCAACGACGGCGGGCTCGGCATCACGTTCGACAACGGCGCCAACTGGGTGCTGGCCAACACGCCGCCTGTGGGCCAGTTTTATGCCGTTACCACCGACGACGCCAAACCCTACAATGTATACGGCGGCCTGCAGGACAATGGCACCTGGGTAGGGCCCTCCACGTATAAATACAGCCCTTCGTGGCTGGCCGATGGGCAATACCCCTACAAGCAGATCATGGGCGGCGACGGTATGCAGGTGCAGGCCGACCCGCGCGACAACGTGACCACCTACACCGGTTTCCAGTTCGGCAACTACTACCGCCTGAACCGCAACAACCCGGATGCCACGGCCAAAAAGATCACCCCGGTGCATGCGCTCGGGCAGAAGCCGTACCGCTTTAACTGGCAGACCCCGGTGCTCCTCAGCAAGCACAACCCCGACATCGTGTATTTCGGCGGCGAGCGCCTCTTCCGCTCCTTTAACAAGGCCGACACGCTCATTCCCGTTACCGGCGACCTCAGCAAGGGCGATGGCGGCGGCAACGTACCCTATGGCACCATCACCAGCATTTCGGAGTCACCCCTCCGCATGAGCCTGCTCTATGCCGGTACCGACGATGGCCGCCTTCACGTGAGCCACGACGGCGGCTACAACTGGAAGTCGCTCAACGAGGCCGTTGGGAAGAAGAAGGCACCCCTCCCGCAGGGACTCTGGGTGAGCCGCGTGCTGGCTTCACATTGGAGCGAGCCCCGCGTATACCTGGCGCTCAACGGCTACCGCAACGACGACTTCCGACCGTATCTATACGTCAGCGAGGACGCCGGCGACACCTGGCAACCCATTGGCGCCGACCTGCCGCATGAGCCGGTAAACGTGGTGCGCGAGGACCCGAAGAACCCCGAGATCCTGTATGTAGGCACCGACGGCGGCATCTACGTCTCCTTCGACCGCGGCCGCTCCTTCATGGCCTGGACGGCAGGCCTTCCCTTCTCCGTTCCCGTACACGACATCGCCATCCAGCAACGGGAGAACGAGCTCCTGCTCGGCACCCATGGCCGCAGCCTGTACATCGCCAAACTCGAGGACGTTCAGGGCCTGCAGAAAGACCCCGACTGGCTGAAAAAGAAAGCGGCCAGAGCAAAGGAAAAGGCCGCCGCGGGCAAGTAACAGGCTGACCCCTCCGATACATCAATTGAAAATAGCAGCGCCGGTCCTTTGCAGGACCGGCGCTTTGTATGTATACGGTTGCGCGGATCATTCCCTGCGAATCCGATCGCCACGCACGGGCGAGTAGTCGGTACGCGCAGCGCCGTTCACCTGCAGCATCCGGAAGTAACACTTGATCCCGCGCGCCGTCTGCGGGTCGGGCTTATCCTGCAGGTGCAGGTGCAGATGTGGCTCCGAGGAGTTGCCCGAGTTGCCGACCGCGCCCAGCCGCATGCCCGCTTTCACCCGCTGTCCGCGTTTCACCGCCACCGTGCCGCGCCGGAAGTGGGCCAACACGACGTACTCGCCCGCGTCGGAGCGAATGACCACGGCATTGCCAAGGGGCGTCTGCGCGTTCATCACCCCCGGCACATTGTCGGCAATACCATCGGTAGCCAGTACCACTTCCCCGTCGCAGGGCGCGAGCAGGGGCTGGCCAAAGGCATAGAAGTCCTCGTTACGGGCACCGTTTGTTCGGAAGCTGCGCCGGTCGGGGCCCCGCATCACGAAGTCGAAGGCACCTTGCTGCGCCGGTGCCACCACATGGTAGTTTTGTTCGCGGGTGTCGCCGCCCCAAAACACGAACCACTCACCCGAAAGCGGAAAGGTCATGAGCGTGCGCGCTTTGGGCAGCACCGGCAGCGGCGCCTCGGTGTCGGGCTTGATCAGCAGGCCGGCGATACGTCCGTCGCGGGCGAGCACAAGCTCCGTGAGGAAGGCGCCGCGCTCGTAGGTGCTGCGGTAGATCGCGGCAGCACCCTGTATGCGTACGAACTGCTGTGCGGTGATCTTACCCGCATCTTTCCTGAGGCCGCCAAAGAAATCCGCCGTGGCAGGCTTCGGCAATGCCTGCTGCATTTCGGGAGCAAAAGAGAGGAAGATACTGTCGTAGGCCCCGGCGTTATACTGGCGCAGCAAGCGCTGTGCGGCGGCATCGCTGGCGCGCCGGTCGGCCTGCGCACAGGCCTGGATCAGGAACATCGATAGAAAGGCCCCGCAAAAGAGGAAACGCATAGGTAAACGTTTTCACTAAAATAGTACGCCCGCCCTATTTACGCATATAAAAGGCCGCCCCGGGTGGGGCGGCCTTGACGTTTCAAAAAGTATCGGCCTTTAGAACTTGATCACTTTGCGCTGGAGGCTTTCGCCCGTCTTCGGGTCGGTGAGCTGCACGAAGTAGGTGCCTGCCGCGAGGCCCGAAAGATCGAGTGTATACGAGTTGCCCGTGAAGGTCGCCGGCTTTTGGAGCGACATCCCGTTTCCATCAAGCAGGCGCACCGTGTAGGTAGCAGCCGTCTTGCCTTCCAGGAACAGCGTCACGCGCCGGTCGGTCGGGTTAGGACCGATCACTACGTTGGGCAGTGCCGAAGCCGTGCGGGCCGTCGCCTCACCACCAGCACCCATACCGCCGCTCTGCGTCACGCAATTACCCACCTGGAACTGGAAGGTAACGGGTGCCCCCGGGCACTTGTTGGCGATACCGGTCACGGTAACCGTGGACATAAGCGTGGAGGCTGTTGCGTTCTGCGTCAGGAACGAGGAGATGTTGCCGGTGCCGGAGTTGGCGAGGCCGATGGCGGCCGGGGTGCGGCTCCAGGAGAAGGTGGTGGTTGGAACGTTCGAAGTGAACGTCACCGGAGCCGTGTTGACGCCACGGCAATATACCTGTACCGGCACGGCGGCGACCACCACTTTCGGATGAACGATGATGCGGAAGGTGATGGGCTTCCCGGAGGGGCAGCCAGCACTGCCGAGCGGGGTCACGGTAACCGTGCCGGAGATGCTGCTGGTGCCGTTGTTCACCGTCACGAACGAGGGCAACGACGTTCCGGTGCCGGAGGCGGCAAGGCCGATAGCCGTGTTGTTGTTCGACCAGGAATAGGAAGCAGCCGTGCCCGTGAACGGGATCGCGGACGTCGTGACGCCGGCGCAGAAGACCTTGCCCCCGATCGTGTTCACGGAGGTGGCGCCGTTGAGTACCAGCTGCGTAGTGGCCACGTTGCTGCATCCCGCGCCGCCGGCGCCCACGGTGTACGTGACGGTGTAGGTGCCGGGGTTTGAAAGCGCGAGGTTCGCAGCACCCGTAGCCGGGTCGATCGCCAGGCCGCCCGGCGCTGCCGTAAAGGTGCCGCCGGTAGAGCCGGAATGCTGGACGTAGGCCCAGCCCGTGGCGCAATAAGGAGACCCGGTATACGCGATCGTACCTGCCGACGGATGCACCGTGATGGCGAAGGTTCCCGAAGCGCCCGTGCAGCCCCCGCTGATCGGCGTTACCGTGATGGTGGACGTCTGCGTGCTCCCGGTATTGTTCACCGCCGTAACGGAGGGCACCGATCCCGTACCGGATGCCGGCAGACCTGTCGCATTGTTGTCGTTGGTCCAGGTATACGTTGCGGCGGCACCGAGGCTACCGGTAAGCGCCACTGCCGTTGTAGCCGTGCCCGCGCAGACCACCTGTCCCGAAGGCATGCTCACTGTCGGTGTTGGCTTCACGGTGATGCGGAAGGTCATTGGCTTGGAGGTGCATGCACCTGTGACCGCCGTTACCGTGAGGTTGGCCACCAGGCTTCCCGTGGTCCCATTCTGCGCCGTGAAGGCCGGAATGTTGCCCGTTCCGGTTGCGGCGAGGCCAATGGCGCTGTTGTCGTTGGTCCAGGTATACGAGGCACCGGTGCCGGAGAAGACGGTCGTGCCGATCGTTGTGCCCGCGCACACCACTTCGTTGGAGACGGCATTCACCGACGGGAGCGGAAGCACCGTAACCGTTTCCGTGGCGACCTCATGGTAGCCATAGCTCGTGTACGCGTAGCTCACCGTATAAGTACCGGGCGTGGAGCCGGCCAGGTCGATCACGCCGTTGGCCGGATCGATGGAGAGGCCGGCGGCAGCCGAGAACGTGCCGCCACTCACCCCGCCGATCACCGGCGCGGCCACACCGCGGGCGCAGTAGGGCGAACCGGCATAAGCGATCGTTGCCGGCGTAAACGGATTAACGGTGATCGTGAAGGCCTGCGGGGTACCGGTGCAGGTTCCGCCGTGGGCAGTGTATGCAGGCGTCACCGAGAACGTCGCCGTTACCGGCGTGGCGCCATTGTTCACGGCAGCGAAGGACGCAATGTTACCCGATCCCGAAGCGGCGAGGCCGATCGTAGGCTGGCTGTTGGTCCAGTTGTAGGCAGTGCCGGCCACGGAACCCGAGAAGCTCACCGCACCCGTAAGGGCGCCGTTCCGTACTGTCTGGCTGCTCACTGGCTGCACGTCGGGCACCGGGTTGATGATGACCGGGGCGGTGGCCTGCACCTGCGGGCATTGTCCGCTTGCCGCCAACGTATAGGTCACCACGTAGGCGCCCGGTTGCGAGGTACCCAGGTTGATGGCACCGCTGCCCGCATCGAGGCTGAGCCCCGCGGTGGACGAGAAGGTGCCGCCGGTGGCGCCGGTGACCGAAACGGCAGCCGTACCGCTGGCGCAATAGGGGGAGCCGCTATAGGCGATGCCGGCCGACGGCGGCGCGCTGAGCGTTACCTGTGTGCTCGTGCTGAATGCCGGGCAACTGCCGGAGGCCGCTACGGTGTACGTAACCGTATAGCTACCTGGCTGTGAGCTGCCCGGGTTGATGGCGCCGGTGGAGGCGTTGATGGAAAGACCGGCAGGAGCACTGTAGGTGCCGCCACTCGTTCCCGTACGCGTTACCGCGATGCTGCCGCTGCCGGTGCAGAAGGGGGCGCCGTTGTAGGCAATGGTGGCGGAAACCGCGGTGTTGATCGCAAAGCTGTAGCCGTTGTCGGCGCCCGTAGTGGCCGGCGACGTGCTCACTACGCGGATGCGGTAGTTAGTGCCGGGTAGCGTACCCGCCGGGATGGCGGCATTGATCTGGCCGTTGCCCGTTCCGTTGGCCGAACCGATTGCGACCGGGTTGGCGAAGGAGCCGGACGAGTCGGAGAGCTGTGCGATGAATTGGTTGCCCGCGCCGAAGGTGCCGGTTACTTCGTACTCCACGGCAATGCCGCTGCCGGCACAGAAGTCACCGCCTTCAATGAAGGTAGTGATCGTGTTACAGGCCACTCCAGTAGTTACCTGGATGCTGGCGGTGCGCACCGTGCCTTCCTGGTCCACCACGGTCACGGAATACACGCCGGGCCCTACGACGATACTGTCGCCGGTGCTGCCGTTGCTCCACATGCGCTGGTACGGGGCTACGCCTCCGTCGATGTGTACGCGTGCCACGCCATCGGCTACGTTGCCGCAGCTGGCCGGCGATGCTGTTGCCGAAATGCTCATGGAGCCGATGGCAACGGTGTCTTCATTATCATCGAGGTTGTATTCGAGCGGGTTGCCATTGACGATGCGGGCGATGATGCGCGTGTTGGCATCGGTGACGCGCCAGTTGGCCACCACGTCGAGCGTGTCTGCAGAATCCACGGTGATGGAGCGTTGCGTGATAAGCACCTCCTGCTGGTTGTTGTCGAGGTAGAAGAACTGCAGCGAAGCCACGCAATCGGAGGCGCCCGCATTCTTTATCACCGCGTGCAGCGTGAGGTCGGTGCCTGCCGCGGGCGCCGTGTTGTTGACTTCGAAGGTCTGAAACAGCAGGTTCGGGGCATGGCCCACCACGATGGCGCGGGTAGCTTCGTTATTGAGCTCGTCGTTCTCGTCCACTTCCTGGTGCTTGTCTACGATCGCGCGGATCACGTGCACGCCGCGGAGCGACGACGACCAGGTCCGGGCCATATGCACCGTGTTGAGCGTTCCGGCAGCCATGCCCGGCACCCGAACGGAATCGAGGGCGTCATTGTTCACTTTCGCAAGTACCCAGAACGAATCGAACCCGCTTACGCCCTGGTTCCGGTACGAGATGTCGATCGAGATCGGCTCGTCCACATCCGGGTTGAGCTTGGAAGGTGCAATGAACTCGGAGCGGGTGAGGTAGTCGGGCTTCGGCTGGTACACGTTGATCGTATGCAGCAGCACGTTGTTGCCTTCGTTGCATTCGGTGTATTCGCCGCCCGGATCCGCGATCACCCGCAGGACGTACTGGCCGGTCTGCGTAAATACATACGGATTGGGCAGACCCACTCCTACCGGGCAGCCGCAGTTGGAGCCGATGGCCGTGCTGGCGGTGCCGAGGTGCAGCCAGCCGCTGATGCCGGGTCCGCTCAGCTCGAACCGGACGTCGGCGCTGCTGGCCTTGTACAGGCCTGAGTTGACCAGGCCCATCCGGATCGGCACCGCGTTGTTGATCGGAGCCGCATGCGACATGTATTGGCCGAGGCCGCAGCTCGTGTTTGTGAGGCTGAATTCCGTGCAGAGCTTTTCGGTCGCCGTGTTGTTGTGCTCGTTCGATTCCGCAAGCGCAGCGCCCGCATCAACCGTCACTATGAGCGTATTGTCACCGTGCGCAGGCGTAGCGGCGGAGATCGTCACCGGAACCGAGTTGCCCGGGCTCAGGGTGCCGTTCCAGGTTGTGTGGTAAAGTGTGCCGGCCACGTTGAAGCGTACCACGATCGGGCCGGATACCGGCACCTGGCCGCTGTTCACGAGCTGCGCCGTGATGCTGATCGTTCCTGGCGACTGCGGATCCACCGGGTCTACGTTGAGGTTGCCGCAGCCATACACCGTGAGGTCGGCGGTGCAGGACACGACGTTCACCTGGAAGGCGGTGCTGTTGTTGCCCTCGTTGTATTCGGCAACGGCATGCGGCAGGTCGCAGTCGAGTGTCAGCGTATACAGGCCGGTAGCGCCGCTATGCACATACGGGAAGGAGATGCTCCGGCTCCACAGCGGGTCGATGTTGGACACGGTCTGGAACAGCTCGGCTACCACCGTTGCGCCCTGGCGTACGGTGAGCTTGGCCTGGAACGAACCGGTCGGCATGCCGCCCAGGTTGCGCACGATATAGGAAGCCGACGGGAAGGGCGAGCAATTGTTGGTGTTGATGTAGGCATACTGGGCATTCTCGGCTGCGATATCCGGCTGCGCCGGCAGCACCACGATGGTCTGTGCGTCGGTATTGTTCGATTCGCCGTAGCCGCTGCAGTTCTCCGCATTGCTGTTCGTATGATCGGCCTCTGTCTGGATATAGGTGGTGCCAACCGTGTTGAACTGCATGGCCGGCAAGGATACGGGCTGGGCAGCGTTCGGGCTCAGCGCCGGTATGTTGAACGGACCCGGCACCGGTGTGCCGTCGGGAAGGTTGAGGTGCAGCACGGAGGGAGCCGAAGCCGTATTTCCATTGTTCGCGACCACGGCGGTGCCCGTCAGCTGGTCGCCCACCACGATGTAGCGGGTGTTGAAGGCCGGGAATTGCGGCGTTACGGTACCCGGGCTCAGGTTCACATCCGATACGAGGTCGGGCGCAACACAGGGCACGAAGAACGTACTGAACTGGGTGGTGGTGTCCCCCTCGAGCGTATAGTCGGTGATCGTTACAGAAACATGATAGGTGCCCGGGGTGGCCGGCGCGCTGAAGGTTACGCCGTACTGACCCAGGGAGTTGGTGTAGCTGCTGATCGTCTGGCCCGTCTCGATGATCTTCACCGTTACCGTAGCGCCCGCGCAGGAGGAATCCTGCAGCTGCACCGCCGTGTTCCGGTACCACGCCTTGCCATGGATCGAAACCGAATTGTTCACGTGAACCGAAGCCGGCGCAGGGGCGGCCGTGATGGCGATGTCGCCGGGCAGGTTGAATTCACCGTTGATGAATGGCCGGATCGCCTGGTTGTCGAGCTCGTTGCTTTCGTCGAGCGCATTGCCCTGGTCGATGATCACCTGCATCGGGCACCAGCTCGGGTTTGACGGCGTGGTGATGTTCCAGCTTACCTGGATCGCGCCGTTGCTGCCCGAGAGGAAGGGTACTGTGATATCCGGGTAAGTAGTCGTCGGATCGTTCTGGTTAAGCAGGCGCACGGTGAAGTTGGTCGCGTCGCGGCCCGAGTTGTTGTGGATCGTGGCGTACACCGTTTGCTGGCTGCTCGTGTCGGGATGGGCTACCGAGAAGGTGATGTCGTTGGCGAAGATCGTGATGTCGACACGCGGGAGCACAACGGGCCCGGCAAAGGGACCGAAGGCCGCGCTGCAGCCCTGCATGTCGGTGGCCTCGATGCGGGTATGCCAGTTGGCCGATGCCGGGAGGGCGTCCGTGACGAAATAATAGTCCTTGCCGTCGGTGACGTTGTTGTCGGAAGGATCCTTGGCGGAGAGGTAATAGAGGCGGTCGTTGCCGTCGGTATAAGAGCCGTTACCCTGATAGTCGAGCAGCAGCTTGATGGTGTTGGACTGCGGCAGGTCGCCGTCGGCATCGGTATAGCGCACCTCGAAGCGGTATAGCGTGGTGGGCGTGCCGGAGGCCGGGCTTACGACAGCCGACGTGAAGCTCGTGGCACCGCTATAGGAAAGCGTCGGTGCGTTGTTCGCGCTGAACGTGACGGTTTTGGAAGCGGTGGCGGAGCAACCGTTGGCACCGGTCACCGTCACCGTATAAATACCGGAAGCGGAAACGGGGATGCTTTGGGTAGTTGCGCCGGTAGACCAAAGGTACTGCGCGCCCGCAGGGCTGGCGGTGAGCGTGGTAGCATGGCCGCCGCAGAGGGTACCGTCGCCGCCCTGGATGCTGGCAGCGGGCGTGCCCATCACCGTGATGGAGAAGGTACGCGACTGTCCCGGGCAGGCATTCGGATCAGGAGATACGGGCGTTACCACGATGGAGGCAACGATGCTGCCGCTGCCGCTGTTGATGGCGGTGAACGACGGGATGTCGCCGGTACCGGAGGCTGCAAGGCCTATCGAAGGAGCGTTGTTCGTCCAGGTGTAGGTGGTGCCCGCGGCGCCGCCGGTGAAGACCACCGGGCTCGTACTGGCGCCGTTGCAGACCGTCTGACCGGCTACGGCATCCAGGGTGGCGCCGGGCCCGCTGATGGTCACCTGAGCGGAAGTGCTGAACTGGGGGCAACCGCCGCTGGCCGGCACGGTGTAGGTGACCGTATACGTACCCGGTGTGCTTGCAGACGTGCTGATGGAGCCGTTGCCGCTGTGGAGGGTAAGGCCGGCGGGCGCAGATGTATAGGTGCCGCCGGTGGTGCCTGTATGCGTCACGTTTACGATACCGGCATTGGTGCAATACGGCGATCCGCCATAGGCGATGGTTGCCTGCGGCACGGCGGTGATCGTGATGTTGGTGGTGGCCGTCACCTCGTTGCGGCCGGGTGCCGCGGGCACATAGTACGTAATGGTGTAGGTGCCGGGCGTGGAAGTGCCCACGTTGATGTCGCCGGTGGTGGCGTTGAGGCTGAGACCCGCCGGCAGCGCACTGTAGGTGCCGCCGTTGATGCCGGTCTGGAGCACCGTCACGATGCCCAGGTTGCTGCAGAAGGGATTGCCGTTGTACGAGATCTGCGCGGAGGCGGTGGCCAGTATTTCTACGGTATCGGTGGCTACCGTGCCCGGGCAGGCTCCCGAGGGCAGCGTGTAGCTCACCACATACGTGCCTACGGAGGAGATGTTCAGGTTGACGGCGCCCGTGGTGGTGTTGATGCCGAGGCCGTTGGGCGTTGCGCTGTAGGTACCGCCGCTCGTGCCCGTCTGGCTCACGGACACCACGCCCCCGCCCACATAGTACGGCGAGTTGCTATAGGCGATCGTGGCCGTGGGCGCCGTGATGATCTGAACGTAGGTATAGGTCGTATACATCGGGCAGCCGGGTGTGCTCACCTCGTAATAGATGTAGTGCGATGACGCGTAGCTCTGCGCGGGATACAGCGTTCCTGTTTGCGCATTCAGCGAATAGCCGGCATAGTGGTAGAAATTGCCGCCGGGTGTACCGGTAAGCTGCACGGTCACCGAGTCCTGGTTGGTGCAGAAGGTAGTAGAAGGATAGGCGATCGAGGCGGACGCCGGCGCCGATACGGTCACCTGGGTCGTGTTCGTATAGGAGGCACAATCGCCGGTGGCGGGGATCAGATACGTCACCGTATAAATACCGGGTGTGCTGCTGCCGAGGTTGATCGCGCCGGTTGCCGTATCGAGGGCGAGGCCCGACGGGGCAGCGCTGTACACGCCGCCGCCCGAGCCGTCGCGGGTAACCTGTATGGTGCCGCCGGAGGTGCAGAAGGCGGGCTGGCTATAGGAGATCGAGGCAGAGGGAGCCGCCGAGATCACGATGTTCGTGGTGACCGAAATGGGAGGACAGCCGTTGATGCCGGGGAGCGTGTACGTCACCACGTGTGTTCCGGGCGTGGAAGCGTTCAGGTTGACGGCGCCGGTGCTCGCGTTGATGCTGAGGCCCGCAGGTGCCGAGTAGGTGCCGGTGCTGTCGCCCGTGCGCGTCACCGGGGCCGTACCACCGGTATTGCAATAAGGCGAGAGCGGGTAGCTGATCGATGCGGGTGCGATCCGCGTGAAGTTGAGCCCCCCGTTGGAGCCGCCGCCGCCCTCGGTGGCGCGGAACTCGATGCGTGACGTATCGTTCAGGTACCCGCGCCAGACGTTGCCGTGGCTGTCGCAGCAACCCTGGTGGCGCCACACGCGCTCCCCGTTGACCCAGAGCTCGGCCTCGTCGTCGTGGTCGGTGATGTCGATCTGGTAGTAGCCGCAGGGGAAGCCGGTGCGCTTGGCGCTCCACGAGTGATTGTCCCAGTTCACCCCGCAGCCCTGCCAGCCGGTTTGCGGCATACCGGGGTACGGCGAGACGGCGGAGGGCGAAGCATGGCCCGGCCAGCGCGCATGCGTCTTGAAGGCCAGCGTCGTGTCGATGTAGTAGCCGGCGTAGTTCAGGTTCCAGGAATTACCGTCGTTGTGGCTCGTGCCGCCATTCCAGCCATAGACGCGCCATTCATTGCTGCCGAATACGGTCGGGTTGCCGGCCGTTTGCGTGATGGTCATGGTAGTGGTGGCCCGGACGGTGTCGGGGCCGCAGTTGGAACCGAATGCGCGGTGGTAGTAGATCGTATAAGTGCCTCCCTGGCTGCTGCCTGGTGTCACCACACCCGTGGTGCTGTCGATGCTGAGGCCGGCAGGCGTCGCATAAAAATAACCGTTGCTGCCGCCGGGTGCTTCGGTGATGGTCGGTGTCAACGGATTTGCCGAGGAGCAATAGGTCGTAGCCGGGTACGAGAAGGTAGCCGCAGGTACGATCGTGAAATTGATCGAGCCATAAGAGCTGCCGCCGCCTTCCGTTACGCGGAATACTACGGTACTGGTATCGTTCAGGTAGCCGGTCCAGACGTTGCCGCTGCTGCAGCAGGTGTTATACACCAGCACGCCGTTCACGAACACCTGTGCATAGTCGTCGTGCGCGGGCAGCGTGATGCGGTAATAGCCGCAGGGGAAGCCTTTCCGCTTGGCGCTCCACGAGTGGTTATCGACGCGCACCGGGCAACCCTGGTAACCAGCCGCCGACGAAGGCGACGCGCTCGCGCCCCAGAAGTTCTGCGAGTTGTGGTTGACGGCAGAATCGATGAAGAAGCCCGAGTAGCTCATGTTCCAGGACGTGCCCTGGTCGTAGTACTGACCCGAGTTCCAGGCATAGACGCGCCAGGCGTTGATACCGAATTCGGCCGGGTCGCCCTGGCTGTAGCGGATGTTGATGGGCGCAGTGGCGGTAACGGTGTGGGTGCCGCAACCGGCCAGGTCTACCGTATAGGTCACGGTATAATCGCCCGGCGCGCTGGCCACCGGGTCTACGGCGCCGGTGAGCGAATCGATCACCAATCCGGCAGGTGCGGCCGTAAACCGGCCGGCAGGACTGTTGGCCGGCGCAACCACCGTGGGTGATACGGGGCCCTCTGAATTACAGCGGCTCAGCACCGGGTAGGTCATGCTGATCTCCGGAACGATCGTGAACTGCAGCGAGCCGAACGAACTGCCGCCACCTTCGGTTACGGAAAATTCGACCGTGCTGGTGTCGTTCAGGTAGCCGGTCCAGACGTTGGTATTGCTACAGCAGGAGTAATAGACCTGCACCCCGTTGATGAAGACCTTGGCATATTCGTCGTGGCTCGGTATCGAGATGCGGTAGTAGCCGCAGGGGAAGCCCTTGCGGCGGGCGCTCCAGGAATGATAGTCTGCGTTCACAGCGCATCCCTGGTAGCCCGGTGCCGAGGAAGGCGAAGCACCGGGTCCCCAGTCGTTCTGCGAGTTGAAGTTGAGGCCCGTGGCGGTATAGAAGCCGGAGTAGGAAACCCGCCAGGAGGCGCCGTTGTCGTAGTAATGACCGGCGTTCCAGGCATATACCTTCCATTCGTTGTCGCCGAACTGGGCCGGGTTGCCGGGAACGCTGTTCGAAACCGTCACCGTCTGGCTGCTGGCGGCACAACCGGGCGTGCTGCCGGTTACGGTGTACTGCTTGGTCTCGTTGGCGCTCAGGTTCACGAAGAACTGGTTGGGCGACTGGTAGTATTGCCACATGCTCGACTCCACCGAGGAGCGTACCGAGGGGGCAAGCACCGCATTGTACACAACGACGTCGTAGAATTCGCAGTCGGCATATTCACCATACCAGCCGCTTCCGTTCAGCTGTATACCGTTGGGCCCGCTGAGGCCACCGTTGTTCGCGTTGAGCATCGTGCCGTTCTCGTAAAATTCAGCAACGGTGCCGTTGGAATTGCCGGAATACACATAGCGGCTGTTGTCGCCGGGCTGGTAGCCCAGGTGCAGCCAGGCATCGAAATGGGCCATGCTCCGGTAGCTGCTCCACCAGCCGAGCAACCAGTTGTTGCTGACCGATGAGAGTACGCGACCGCGGGCGCCCCCGGTTTGCCGGGCCATGAACGTGGTGGTATAGGGCGGGGTAAAGTTGGTGGTGTTCCGCATGTACTGCGACGTATTGAACACGAGCGCGGGACGGTTGTTCGACGTACCGGTGAGCACGAGCTGGGGCTGGTTGGCGACATTGGATTGCACCACGTCGTTGCCGGACCCCGACTGGTCGTACAGGCGCACGCAAAAACCGTTGGCGCCGGCAAGCCAGGCACTGATCGCAGCGGCGTCGAGGTCGGCGCCCGAGGTACCGAAATCGGACTCGGCTCCATCCGAGCTGCGGCGGAGGCGGATGACCGCACCCGTATAAGTACTGCTCAGGCGACGAAGGCCCACGGCCAGCCTCGCATTGCCGGAGGCGGCATCCACCGGCAGGGGCGCAGGCGACCAGCTATAGGCCGTGGCACCGGAGGCCACCAGCACCGAGCTGGCGCCCGGGCACACCGTGGTGGCACCCGAGACGTTGATGCTGGGCGCCAGGCTGACACTGAGGTCGCCGCCGTTGTCGGTGCCCGTTGTTGCCGGGTGGCTGGCTACGACCCGGATCCGGAAGCCGTTGCCGGCGGCGCCGGAGGGAATGGTGGCGCTGATGACACCGGAAGCCGTGCCCGCCAGAGCACCGATCGATACGGGGCTGGCAAAGGAGCCCGACGAAGAGCTGAGCTGTGCGGTGAACACATTGGCCGTATCGAACGTTCCCGTGGCGGTGAACGGCACGTTGACGGTGGTGCCGGCGCAAAGCTGGGCGGGGTAAACGGTTCCTGTTTCGACCGTCTGCGCCTGGCTGAAACAGGCGGCGAGCAGGGTGAGCAACAGAATCAAACTCCTTTTCATCATATAGCAGTTTAGGTTTTGCGAGCGGGTGAAGCTACCGCAGCAGGCAAGGCAGGACCATACCCTGAACGCGGTATATCTGGTATCATTCAGAGGTTGATCTGACCGGGCGGCAACGTCCCCTTGGCCCGTAGTGGCAGGCTACCAGGGAAACGTAATGCGCAACGCCCCGCCCCGGAAACAAGCAGGTCGGACACGCAGGGGCGCAAGAGTATTCGGATCAGAAAGCAGGACTATTTCTGGCAGTTATGGGTGCAGGTCCAGGTTGGCAATCGCGCAGCGTACGCTTTGGTTGATCGTAGAGGTAGGATTTCGAACGACGACAGTGTTCAGAGAACAAGGTAAAAAAGTTTTCCGGACACCTTATGCGGATGCATCAATTATTTTTTTCTAATGTTCGTTGTGGCCGGGCGGAAGCAGAGCCTAGTACGATAGTTGCTGCGATGCGCGCAAAAAATCCGCCATGCATGACCTGATACAGGAACTCTGGCAACGCTGGCAGCCCGCTCACTGGCTCTGGAACCTCACCCTGCTGGCGGCTGCGCTGGCCATCGGGCTCCTCGTTGCGGCGCTGTTGTGGGCCACGGCGCGCTGGCAGCGCAGCGACGCGGGCTCCTTCTTCCTTGTCCGCTCGCTGGTGCGCCACCTCGGCACCCCGGTCAATGTGTTCCTGCCGCTCTTCATCCTCGACCTCCTGCTTCCCGAGATGCGCCTCACACGCTCCCTGCGCGGCAACATCGCCCATGCCGTCGAGATCGGCGAGATCCTCGCCTTTGCCTGGATCCTCATCCGCCTTCTCCGGGTACTCCAGGACGTTACCCACGCCCGGATCAACCTCCGCCAGTCCGACAACCTGCGGCAACGCCGCATCTTCACGCAACTGCTCTACATCCGGAGGGTGGCCGGGAGCATCATCGTGCTGCTGGCCATCGGCGCCGTGCTCCTCACCTTCAGTACCCTGCGCAAGCTGGGCACCGGCCTGCTCACCGGCGTCGGCATCGGCGGCATCATCGTGGGCTTCGCGGCGCAACGCTCCCTTGCCAACCTGCTCGCCGGCTTCCAGATCGCCTTCACGCAGCCGGTGCGCATCGACGATGAAGTAGTGGTGGAAGGGCATTTCGGCCGCATCGAGGAGATCACGCTGACCTATGTCGTGGTGCGGATCTGGGACGAGCGCCGCCTCGTGCTGCCGATCACGTACTTCTTGGAAAAACCCTTCGAGAACTGGACGCGCACCACGGCGCAGCTGATGGGCACCGTCTTCTTCTACACCGACCATACGGTGCCGGTAGCAGCCGTACGTACGGAGTTCCTCCGGATCGTGCACGACAGCCCGCTTTGGGATGGGCGCACGGCCGGCCTCATCGTTTCCGATGTAAAGGCGGATGCGCTCGAACTGCGCGGGCTCGTGAGCGCCGCCAACTCCTCCGCACTGTACGACCTGCGGTGCATTGCCCGCGAGGCCATCATGAAGTTCCTGGCCGACCACTACCCGGATTCCCTGCCCCGCCAGCGGGTAGACCTGCCGGGAAAACCCGGCGCTACCGGGGATACACCAGCATCCGCGTAGCAACCGTCATCCCCGATGCACAATGCATGCATCCTGCAGGCATTGTAAGAATTTAGGTGGCTTATCCGATCACTGCCAATCAGACCGTGCAAGCACGGCAGGACGGGCTGGCGCCCGTTTTCGCGACGTCACGAAGGCACAAAGGCACGATGGTCAACGGAAAGAACAATTCATTTTCCTTCGTCGCGCCGCCATGCCGTTGCGCCGTCGTGCATCGAGGCCGCTTGCGGCCGACCCGTTCCGCCTTTTTGCAGTCCCTTTTAACGGAAACAGCCGCCAAGAGGTTACGCCGGTAGCGCGCAGCGCGACTCGAAGACCTTGAAGCGCTCGAAACAAGCCCGCTCCAGCGCCTCGCGGTCGTCGGGGTGTGCGATCCCGATGAGCGCCTGCGCCCGTTGCCGCAGGTTCTTGCCGAACAGGTACGCCACGCCGTACTCCGTGACCACGTAGTGCATGTGTGCGCGCGTGGTGACCACACCGGCGCCGGGCTTCAGGAAGGGAACCAGCCGCGGCACGCCTTTGGCCGTGCGGGCCGGCAGGGCAATGATCGGCTTGCCGCCCTCGCTGAGTGCCGCGCCGCGCATGAAGTCCATCTGCCCGCCGACGCCCGAGTACTGGTAGGTGCCGATCGAGTCGGAGCATACCTGCCCGGTAAGGTCGATCTCGATCGCGCTGTTGATGGCCACTACTCGGGGGTTGCGGCGGATGATGTGCGGGTCGTTCACGTAGTCGATGTCGAGAAACTGGAAGGCGGGATTGTCGTCGACATAATCATACAGGCGCCGGGTGCCGAGGGCAAAGCCGGTGACCGCTTTGTTGGGATGAATGCGCTTGTAGCGGTTGGTGATGACGCCGCTCTCGAACAGGTCCACGATGCCGTCGGAGCACATCTCGGTATGAATGCCGAGGTCCTTGTGCCCGCTGAGGCATCTGAGCACCGCGTCAGGAATGGCACCGATCCCCATCTGCAGCGTAGCACGGTCCTCGATGAGCCCCGCCACGTGCTCCCCGATCCGCATTTCTACGGGCCCGGCCTTGTCGCCGAAGCGGGCTTCGTACAGCGGCTCGTTGCATTCCACGAGCGCATGGAAGCGGCTCACATGAATGAGGCCGTCGCCGTGTGTGCGCGGCACGTGTTTGTTCACCTGGGCGATCACGTATTTCGCGTTGTTGACGGCCGAACGCGCTACGTCCACCGACACGCCGAGCGAGCAGTAGCCGTGCGCGTCGGGCGGCGACACCTGCACGAGGGCGACGTCGACAGGCATAATGCCCTGGTTGAACAGGTTGGGGATCTCGCTCAGGAACACCGGGATATAGTCGGCCCGGCCTTCGCGCACGCCGTCGCGGATGGAGGCCGACACGAACATGGAGTTGATGCGGAAGGAGTCGGCGTATTCGGGGCGGTCGACGTGGATATCGCCGTATACAGTGATGAACACGAGCTCTACGTCGCGGAGGCGACCGGCCTGTGCAGCGAGGGCACGGAGCAGGCAAGTGGGCGTCTGGGCGCTGCCCTGTACGAACACACGCTGTCCCGATTGGATGACCGATAGGGCGTCTTCAGGCTTCCGGAAGGTGATGGGTGTTTTCATGCTGCAAAGAGCGGAAAAAAGCAGCGGACAGGGGCTGATGCGCCCGCCCCGAAAAACTGATCCTGCTCAGGTTTCAATGCGCACGGTGGCCCGGGCCGGCCCGGCCGGTTAGCTGGCATACCTGTATTTTCGCCCGGGCATTTTGCCCGGCGATCCACATGAACCTCCAAGCCCGGGAATTCCGTTATTTTCTGTACAGCCAGGCCTTTGCCGACGGCCTCCGCACCACCGTGGCGGTGCTGCTGCCGGCACTCGTCGGCTCGTTCTACGGGCAGTTCGAGACGGGTATGACCCTTTCGCTGGGCGCCCTCTGCGTAAGCCTCACCGACGCGCCCGGCCCCCTGCTCAACAAGCGCAACGGCATGCTGCTCTGCACGGTAGCCCTCTTCCTCGTAGCCACGCTCACGGCCTTTGCCCGCCAGCACCCGGTAACGATGGGGCTTGAGCTCGTAGGTGCCGGCTTTTTTTTCTCGATGTTCAACGCCTACGGGCCGCGCGCGGCCGCGGTGGGCAACGCGGTGCTGCTCATCGTGATCCTGACCATGGACAACCCGCTGCCGCCCGGCGGCGTGTGGGTGCACAGCGGGCTCATCGCGGCGGGCGGCCTCTGGTACTTTGCGCTGTCCTACTTCTTTTCGCTGGCCCTCCCCTACCGGCCGGGACAGCGCGTGCTCGGCGAATGCATCCGCGAGCTCGCCCGCTACCTCCATATCAAAGCTTCGTTCTACGATCCTTCGTCCGACCTCGACAGCGGGTACCGTCAGCTCGTGTCGCGCCAGGTGCTGGTGCACGAGAAGCAGGACGCCGTGCGCGACATCCTCTTCAAGACCCGCCAGATCACCCAGGAGTCGACCCTCGAGGGTCGCCGGCTCATCCTGATGTTCGTGGAAACGGTGGACCTGTTCGAAGACATCACCGCCGCCTATTACGATTATGCGTCGCTGCGCCGGCGCTTTGCACCCACCGGTATCCTGGAGCAGATCGCCGAGCAGATCCGCGAAATGGCGCGCCACCTCGATGATATCGGCGTAGCCGTGCAGATGGACCGTCCCTACCGCGCCGACGGCACACTCGAAGCAGCCCTGACCCGCTTGAAAAGCGCCATCGACGCCCTGCCGAAGCTCCCTTCCGAAAGCCACCTCGTACTGCGCAAGATCCTCGTGAACCTGCGCCGCCTTTCGGGCCGCCTTACCGAGCTGGAGCACTTCTTCGACCCCGAAACCATCCCCGAGCGGAAGAGCCGCCTCGACCACGGGCTCTTCGTGAGCCACCAGCCACTCGACCCGAAGATCTTCTGGAGCAACCTGACGCCCGAATCGGTGGTGTTCCGGCACTCGCTCCGCGTGGCCTTTGCCTGCCTGTTCGGCTATTTCCTGACGCGGCTCATCAACTACGGCGAGCACAGCTACTGGGTGCTGCTCACGATCGCGTTCATCCTCAAGCCTGCCTTCAGCCTCACGCGCGAGCGTAACGTGCAGCGCATCATCGGCACGCTGGGCGGCGGGCTCTTCGGCGTGGCCGTGCTCTACTTCATCCCAAGCCGCGAGGCGCAATTCGTGATCATGGTGCTTTGTATGCTCGGCACGTATTCGTTCCTGCGCATCAACTACCTGGCGATGGTCTGCTTTACCACGCCGTTCATGCTGATCCTATTCCACTTCCTGGGCATGCCCTTCATCGAGCTCGCCCAGGAGCGCATCTTCGATACCGTGCTGGGCTGCGCCATCGCCTTCGGCACCAGCGTGCTGCTGCTTCCCTCCTGGGAAGCCGATCAGCTGGGAGGCCACCTCAAAGGGCTTCTCCGCGCCAACGGCAACTACCTCGACCTGATCATTTCGGCACTCGAGGGACGCAAGGTGTCGCAGCTTTCCTACAAGCTCGCCCGCAAAGAGCTCTACGTGCAAACGGCCAACCTTTCGGCGGCCTTCCAGCGGATGCTCAACGAGCCACGCAACCTGCAGCGGAGCAAGAAGCACCTGCACCCCTTCATCGTGCTGCAGCATATTCTCTTTTCGAATATGGCCACGCTGGCCACCGACCTGCTGCGCCGCGAGCCACGCGCCCACGCGCCGGCGCTCGTACACAGCGCACAAAAAGCCCTCCGTACGCTCGAAGGCGGACTGGAGCGCATGCACGCCGAAAAGGAAGCGGTGTTGAAGGAAGTGGAATCGGTACCGGGGGTGGAGACTGCGCCCGCGGCCGAGGACGCTTTGATGAAGGAGCAGCTCGACTACATCAACCAGGTATGTACCGACATGGACAAGGCGCTCAGGCAGATCGGCCTTTGAGCCACTGAAGGGCCAGCGCGTAGCCTTCGAGACCGAGCCCGAAGATGGAGCCTGCCGCCTTGGCCGACACGTGGGAAAATTTGCGGAAGTCCTCACGCGCATGCACATTCGAAATATGTACTTCTACAACCGGCGCCGTGATGGCAGCCACGGCGTCGCCGATGGCCACCGAGGTATGGGTGTAGGCAGCGGGGTTGAGGATGATCCCATCGTGGTCGAATCCGACGCGTTGCAGCTCGCTCACGAGCTCGCCCTCGATGTTGCTCTGGAAGTAATGAAGCGTTACGTCGGGATGGCGCGCTTGCAGCTCCCCGAAAAAAACGTCGAAAGAGCGGCTGCCGTAAACGTCGGTCTCACGCTTGCCGAGCAGGTTCAGGTTCGGACCGTTGATGATGGCGATCTTCATGGCCCCAAAATAGGGCATTATCGGTTGCCAGCAGGCTCCAGCACCGGAACGAGATGGCGCGGCCTTCCTTTATTTCCCAGTCGCGCAGCAGGCCCTCGCAGGTAAAGCCCAGGCGCTCCAGCACGCGGCCGCTTGCGTCATTACCTGCCTCCACCAGGGCCTCGATGCGGTGGATGTTCCGTTCGTAACGGAGGTAGCGCAACAGCACCGGCGCCACCTCGGGCAGGATGCCCTGCTTCCAGAAGGGCGGCAGGAGCCAGTAGCCGATCTCGGCCTTGCGGTGCGCGGGCTGGTAGTGGTTGAAGCCGATGGCGCCCGCAAACGCATCGTCGGCCCGCCGCACGATCTTCCACCAGCCGCCGCTGCCCTCCTGCCAGATCCGCTCGTAAAAGTCCATCTGCGCGGCCGTGGCTTCCAGCGTCTCGTACCGCACGCCATAGAAGGGAATGACCTCGGGATGACTCAGTCCGGCGAACACGGAAGGCTGGTCGGCCGGCATGATGCGGCACAGGCGGAAGCGTTCTGTCTCAAATTCGGGAAACGGCGCGTTCATACCCTAAAGAAACGATAAGTCGCCTGCCCATCCGCCCGAAAAACGTAAATTCGCCATCTGCCCGGATGGGCTGTTATCGCTATACCGCTTACCGATCATGACCCCCTGGAAAAACCCTGCCCTGCTCCTTGCCGGCACCGCACTCAGCATTTCAGCCGCTGCCCAGCAAAAGGCCGACACGGCCCGCACGCTCGACGAGATCGTGATCTCCGCCAACCGCTGGGAGCAAAACCTCAACGAGGTACCTAACCAGGTGACGCGCATCGAAGCGCGCGACGTGCTTCAGAATAACCCGCAGACAACTGCCGACCTGCTGGGGCAGAGTGGCTCCGTATTCATCCAGAAAAGCCAGCTCGGCGGCGGCTCGCCCATGATCCGCGGCTTCGCCACCAACCGGGTGCTGCTGGTACTCGACGGCGTCCGCCTCAACAACGCCATCTACCG
Source organism: Flaviaestuariibacter amylovorans (assembly GCF_039541815.1). Classification (NCBI taxonomy): domain Bacteria; kingdom Pseudomonadati; phylum Bacteroidota; class Chitinophagia; order Chitinophagales; family Chitinophagaceae; genus Flaviaestuariibacter; species Flaviaestuariibacter amylovorans. The sequence continues at coordinate 130,247 of NZ_BAABGY010000005.1, read as the reverse complement.
CAGCGGCAACCTGCAGAACGTGCTTTCGGTGGACCCATTGAGCCTCCGCGAGGCCGAGGTCATCTTCGGGCCCGGCTCGCTGATCTACGGCTCAGACGCCATCGGCGGGGTGATGGATTTCCATACGTTGCCCGCACGGCTTTCCACCGACGGCAAAACGCTCGTCAGCGCCTCGGGTCTTGCCCGCTATTCCTCGGCCAACAGCGAGAAGACCTACCATGCCGACGTCAATGTGGGCGGCCGAAAATGGTCGTTCCTGGCGTCCGCCACCTTCAGCCAGTTCGGTGACCTGCGGATGGGGCGTAGCGGGGGCCCCGACTCCTACCTCCGCCCCGAATACATCGTGCGCCTTCGCGGCACCGACAGCATCGTGAAGAACAGCGACCCGCTCGTGCAGCGCTTCAGTGGCTACGAGCAGGCGAACCTGCTCTACAAGCTGCGCTTCCGCGCCACGGAACACCTCGACCTGCAATACAGCTTCAACTATGCAAGAACCGGCAACGCGCCGCGCTACGACCGCCTCATTCAATACCGCAACGGCCGCCTGCGTTTTGCCGAATGGAACTACGGGCCAATGCTGCTGCAACAGCACCAGCTCCTGCTCACGCACAACCGCAAGAACGCCCTGTACGACGAGGCCCGGTACTCGGTTGCCCTCCAGGATTACGAGGAGAGCCGCATCGACCGCTCCTACCGCAGCAACAACCGCAACGTGCAGGCCGAGACCGTAAAAGCCATTGTGAGCAACGTGGACCTGAACAAGGGGATCGGCCGCGGGCAGCTGTTCTACGGCGCCGAGTTCGTACACAACAAGGTTGGTTCCACCGGCCTGCAAACGCATATCGGAACCGGCGCCCAAACACCCATCGGCTCCCGCTACCCGGATGGCAGCACCTGGACCTCCTCGGGCCTCTATGCGAGCTACAAGATCAACGTGCAGCCGAAGCTGACCCTTACCGGCGGCCTCCGCTACAGCTTCAACACGCTCAATGCCACCTTCGATACCACGTTCTTAAAGTTTCCCTTCCGGAGGGCCGAACTGCGCACCGGCGCCCTCACCGGCAATGCGGGCCTCGTGTACCGCCCGGCCCAGGGCTGGCAGCTCAATGCCCTCGTGTCCACCGGCTACCGTATGCCCAATATCGACGACATCGGCAAAGTATTCGAGAGCACGCCGGGGATGCTGTCGGTACCCAACCCCGGGCTGCGCCCCGAGTACGCCTGGAACTTCGAGGCCGGGGTGGTGAAATCACATGCCGACAAGTACCGCTTTGAGGTCAATGCATTTTACACGCTGCTCGACGATGCCATCGTGCGCCGGCCCTTCTCCCTTAACGGCAAGGACAGCCTGCCCTTCGGTGGCGCCATGAGCCGCGTGGAGGCGCTCCAAAACGTGGCGAAGGCTACCGTGTGGGGCGTGCAGGCCAGCGCCGAGTGGTCGTTTACCCGCGCGCTCTCGCTGCGCACCCATGCCAACTGGATCCAGGGTAAGGAAACCGATGATGCGAAAAACGAGCAGGTGCCCCTGCGCCATGCCGCGCCCTTCTACGGCAGCAGCTTCCTGCGCTACCGCGTTGGCAAGCTCTTTACGGAAGTGGGAGCGTACTACAACAGCAAGATCAAAGCGAAGGACCTCCCCCCTTCCGAGCAGGCCAAGACGGACATCTATGCCAAGGACGCGGATGGCAAGCCCTACGTGCCCGCCTGGCATACCTGGAACCTGCGGGCTTCCTACCAGTTCACGAAGCACATCGGCCTTACCGCTGCCTGGGAGAACATCGGCGACAAACGCTACCGCCCTTACTCCTCGGGCATCGTAGCGGCCGGCTCCAACGTCGTTGTGTCGCTGCGCGCATCGTTGTAAGTTCTTCGTCCACGACATAGAAAAAGCCCCGACGGTATACCGTCGGGGCTTTTCTCTTGTCGCATTACTTACCCGTATAATTACGGACCATCTCCACAAAATCGTCGAAGAGGTAGCGGCTGTCGTGCGGGCCGGGATTGCTCTCGGGGTGGTATTGCACCGAGAAGGCGGGCTTGCCCTTCACCTTGATGCCTTCGATGGACTGGTCGTTGAGGTTGATGTGCGTGATCTCAATGTGTTCGGCGGTGCGCACGGCATCGGGGTCTACGCCGAAGCCGTGGTTCTGCGAGGTGATCTCGCAGCGGCCGGTCAGCAAATTCTTCACCGGGTGGTTAAGCCCGCGGTGGCCGTGGTGCATCTTGAAGGTCGGGATGTCGTTGGCGAGGGCCAGCAGCTGGTGGCCGAGGCAGATGCCGAACGTCGGCTTGTTGTCTTCGAGCAGTCCTTTAACCGTACCGATGGCATAGTCCATAGCGGCGGGGTCGCCGGGGCCGTTGGAGATGAAGTAGCCGTTGGCGCCGAAGGCGCGGATCTCTTCGAGCGAGGCTTTTGCGGGAAACACCTTTACGTAGGCGCCGCGGTCGGTCATGCAGTTGAGGATATTGCGCTTGATGCCGTAGTCGAGCACCGCGATGCGCACCGGGGCGGCGGGGTCGCCGAGCTCGTAGGCCACGCGGGTGCTCACCACCGAGGCGAGCTCCAGACCATCCATATCGGGCACTTCTTCGAGCTTCTTTTTCAGCTCCTCCGGATCTAGGATCTCGGAGGATATGATGCAATTCTGCGCGCCCTTGTTGCGGATGGAGGCCACCAGCGCGCGCGTGTCGACGCCTTCGATGGCCACGATGTTCTGCTTTTTCAGGTATTCGTCGAGCGAGCCCTGGGCCTGCTGGCGGGAGAAGAGCTCCTCGAGGTTGCGGCCGATGAGGCCCTTGATCTTGATACTTTCGCTTTCCACGTCGGCCTCCTTGACGCCGTAGTTGCCGATATGCACGTTGTTCATGATCAGCACCTGGCCGTAGTAGCTCGGGTCGGTGAACACTTCCTGGTAGCCGGTCATGCCGGTGTTGAAACAGATCTCGCCGCCGGTGGTGCCGATGGCGCCGAAAGCTTGTCCGCGGCACACGGTGCCGTCTTCGAGTACGAGCAGGGCTTCACGTTGAGGGGTCATAAAAAAACAAATTGCGCAAATATAGGACCGGCCCCTGTCTTCCCAAGGGAGAACTTAGTTTATCCCGCTTTTATCTCTACAGCCTTCCCACAGGACGAGATCAAAACAAAAGAGCCGATGCGCGTTGCGCATCGGCTCTTACTATAGTGTTGAGCTGCAAAAAAGGAGGCCTTATTGGGCGGGCTCCTCCTGCGGTACGGCGGGAGTGGCCGGCTCGTATGCAGGCTCTTCCTCCTGCTTTTTCCGGCCGGTGAAGAAACGGAAGATCGCGCCGCCGGCGAGTACGACGCCCGCGATGATGAACTTCAGAAACTTCATGATGACGGCGAAGAATCCCGCCTTGGCGAGCACCTTACCGGCTACAAGACCACCGATGGTCCAGGCGGCGATGTCGTCGGTCTTGGAGTCGAAGTCTGCGTAGCGCTCGCCCTGGTTGAATTGCGCCATGGCGATGATCGAGGGGATCTGCTTGTTTACGGAATCGATCTGGCTCATGCCGGAAACGGCCTGCAGCACCAGTACGCCCCGGCGGCCGAGTACGCGGATATCGTAGTTGAGCGTGTTCTCCTCCTTCCCTTCGACTTTGAATTCCTTGGCCCAGTAGAGGATCTTCTGCTCCTTGTTGTAATAGGGTTTGGCAGCCCAGCCCACGAGGTCCATCGACTCCATGCCGAGGCGCTTGCGCTCCTCGTTACCGGCAACCGCGTCTTTCTTCAGCTCAATGAGGAGGTCGTCGTAGTTGATCTTGTCGGCGTCGTCGTCCTTCACGAAGCCCATGGCCTCGTACTCCACCACGAAGGCGTAGTCGGCGAGTACGGCGCCTGTATTGGCCGGCACGATGAGGCCCAGCGCTTTCTGGCCTTTGGGGTTGCCCCAGATGTCTTCGATGATGAGGCGGGCCTCAGTGGAATCGAGGAACTTAAAGCCCGCCGGCAGGTTGAGCGTGGCAAGGTTGCTGCCCACGACCACGGTACCGGTCTTGTAATGGAGGCTCTTTTCGATCGAATCGACGGCGCGGAGCTGTTCGGCCATGGCCGCCTGTTCGCGCTTGAGGGAGTCAGTGGGGTCGCCGGCGCGCACGACAAGGGCCGCCAGTAGGAGTACGGAGAGGCAAAGCGTTCTCATATGCAGTATTTAGTTGATCTGTAAAACTACGGGAATTAGTCGAGACAGGGCAGAGCTGGACGGCACACGGCGTCGTTTTCTAAGCACCCTGTCACCCAACGGGAGAACTCAGGTTTATCCCGCTTTTATCTCCACAGCCTTTTCACAGGACTAGCTCAAAACAAAAAGCCGATGCGCAATGCGCATCGGCTTTCTAAATGATACTCTTTAGGAAGGTAACCGATCCGAAAGAATGTGCGCCCCAGGTTCCCCCTTGGGGGGACAGGGGGCCGGGGCTTAGGAAGGCTGCTGCTCCGTAGCTTCCGTAGCGTCGGCTGCGGGTGCCTCGGGGGCTTGCTCCTGCGCTTCGGCAGCGGGTGCTGCCTCGGCGGCCTTCTTCTTGGCACCACCGGCGCGGCGGGTGCGCTTGGCGGGCTCGTCCTTCTTGGCGGTTGCCTTACCGTAGATCTCGTTGAAGTCTACGAGCTCGATGAGGGCGGTCTCCGCGGCATCACCGGGGCGGGTGCCCAACTTGATGATGCGGGTGTAGCCACCGGGGCGGCCAGCCACTTTCTCGGCTACAGTACCGAACAGTTCCTTGATGGCCTCTTTGTTCTGCAGGTAGGAGAATACAACGCGACGCTGGTGCGTGGTGTTTTCTTTCGCCTTCGTGATCAGGGGCTCGGCGTAAACGCGCAGGGCCTTGGCCTTGGCCAGGGTCGTTACGATACGCTTGTGCTCGATGAGCTGGCAGGTGAGGTTCATCAGAAGCGCATCGCGATGCGATTTGGTTCTGCTCAGGTTCTTGATCTTGTCTCCGTGACGCATGACATTTGGTTTTAATTCAGCTGCACCGTGTCAGGAATTGCAGCCTACGTTGTTAATGTGCTAATGTGTTGATATGCTAATGTGCTGATCCGAAGATCGAAGAATAGGGCAATGTGCGAATCATTAGCACATTAGCACATTACCCCATTAGCACATTGGGTTTAATATTCTTCGCGGTCGAGGCCCAGCTTGGAGAGGTCCATGCCGAAGTGGAGGCCGCGCTCGTTGAGCACCTGCTCGATCTCGGAGAGGGACTTCTGGCCGAAGTTGCGGAACTTCATCAGGTCTTCCTGCTCGTACTGCACCAGCTCGGAGAGCGAGTTGATCTTCGCCGCCTTGAGGCAGTTGAAGGCACGAACGGAAAGGTCGAGGTCTTCCAGCGGGGTCTTCAGCACCTTGCGGAGCTGGAGCGTCTGCTCGTCCACGATGTCTTCCTTCTTCTCTTCTTTCGAATCGAAGGTGATGTTCTCATCGGTGATGATCATGAGGTGCTGGATCAGGATGCGCGAAGCTTGCTTCACGGCCTCTTCCGGGTGAATGGTACCGTCGGTGGTCACGTCCATGACGAGCTTCTCGTAGTCGGTGCGCTGCTCCACGCGGGTATTCTCGATGGCGTACTTAACGTTCTTGATCGGGGTGTAGATCGCGTCCACCGGGATGAAGCCGAGGGCGGCATCCTTCGGGCGGTTCTCTTCGGCGGGCACGTAGCCACGGCCGCGGCCGATGGAGAGCTCGATGTCCAGCTTCGTGCTGTTGTCGAGGGTGCAGATAAGCAGCTCCGGGTTCATGATCTGGAAGGAGGAAGTACCCTCGCCCAGCATGCCGGCGGTCAGCTCCGTGCGGTTCTTCACCGACAGGGTGATCTTCTCGGACTGCACTTCGTGGTCGACGATCTTCTTGAAGCGAACCTGCTTCAGGTTCAGGATGATCTCTACCACGTCTTCAGAAACACCTTTGATCGTGGCGAACTCGTGGTCCACGCCTTCAATGCGTACGCCGGTGATGGCGTAGCCTTCGAGGGAGCTCAGGAGCACGCGGCGCAGGGCATTGCCCACGGTCACGCCATAGCCCGGCTCCAGCGGACGGAACTCGAATTGCGCTTCGAAGTCCGTGACTTTCTGAAGAACGATCTTGTCAGGTTTCTGAAAATTTAAAATGGCCATGTATTTCAGGTTTTAGAGTTTGAACAAGTCTTCGCTCCGCTCAGACTGACAAGAAAACAGTCCTTAAATCAGGCTGGGGGCGGTGCGTTGGAAACGGTAGCGAACGGACCGGAAATAAAAAACGGAAGACGATGCAAGCATCGTCTCCGTCTATTGATTACTTCGAGTACAGTTCGACGATCAGTTGCTCCTTGATGTTCTCGGGAACATTCTCACGCTCGGGATAGGTAATGAACGTGCCGGTGAAGGACGTTTCATTGAAATCGAGCCAGCCGTACTTGGGGTTCTTGCCGCGAACGAGGGCGGTAACAGCAGCATTGTCCTTCGACTTGTCCTTCAGCGCCACCACGTCACCGGGCTTCAGCTGGTAGGAAGGAACATTGACTACGATACCGTTCACGGTCACGTGCTTGTGCGACACAAGCTGGCGGGCGCCGGGGCGGGAGGGAGACATACCCATACGGAAAACGGTGTTGTCCAGACGGGCTTCCAATAACTTGATCAGGTTTTCACCTGTAACACCTTTGCGGCGGGCTGCTTCGTCAAACGTCTTGCGGAATTGTTTTTCGAGCAGGCCGTAAGTGTACTTGGCCTTTTGCTTTTCGCGGAGCTGCAGGGCGTACTCACCCAGGGTCTTGCGCTTGCGCTGTGCGCCGTGCTGACCGGGAGGGTTGGAGTTCTTGCTCAGCCATTTGCCATTGCCCAGGATGGGCTCCCCGAAAATGCGGGAGATTTTGGTCTTGGGACCAGTGTAACGTGCCATAGTTTATTTCATTTCCGCTTTTTAGAAACCGGCGGTCGCATCGTTGAAAGCGGTAAAAATTAATGCGGCGCCCTTTAGTTAAATGAAAGCCCCTGGCGGGAGAAATATGTAAGGATGTCAGACCGCAGATCTAAGATCTGCGATCTGACATCTGTAGATCATTATACGCGGCGCTTCTTGGGCGGACGGCAGCCGTTGTGGGGCAGCGGGGTCACGTCCTTGATCATCGCTACTTCGATACCGCTCTGGGCGAGGGCGCGGATGGCGCTTTCGCGACCGGCACCGGGGCCTTTCACGTATACGTCCACACGCTTCACGCCTGCGTCGATCGCTACTTTAGCGGCGTCGCTGGAAGCCATCTGGGCGGCATAGGGCGTGTTCTTCTTGGAACCGCGGAAGCCCATTTTACCGGCGCTGCTCCAGGAAATCACCTGGCCATGCTTGTTGGTCAGTGCGATGATGATGTTGTTGAAGGTTGCGTTGATGTGCGCGTCACCGTAGGCGTCCACCTTCACGATGCGCTTCTTGGCGGCGGCCTTAGCCGATTGTTGCGCCTTTTGTGCTTTTGCCATGTTTGAAACAGGTAATCTATGTGTTTAAAAAAGTCCCTCGTCGCTACTTCTCAAAGCCCTGGCCATTGTCAGCCTGAGCCTGTCGAAGGCCTGTCGAAGGCCGCTCCTACCCTCCCCCGGCACCATCGGGATCCAGCGTTTGGAACGGTAATTACGGGTGCTATAATGGGCCCTGCGTTTCAAGCAGCAAACTGCAAGCGGGATACGCTTGCAGTTTGACTGAAGAGCACGGGGCTCGTTATCTTACTTCTTGGGAGCCTTCTTCTTACCGGCAACCGTCTTACGCTTGCCCTTGCGGGTGCGGGAGTTGGTCTTGGTGCGCTGACCGCGAACGGGCAGGCCTTTACGGTGACGGAGGCCGCGGTAGCAGGCGATATCCAGCAGGCGCTTGATGGCCATCTGGGTCTCGGAGCGCAGCTGGCCTTCCACCTTGAACTCCTCGGTGATCGAGGTACGGATGTGGTTCAGCTCTTCGTCGTTCCACTCGTTCACACGCTTGGAGCGGTCGATATTCCCCTTGTCGAGGATGTAGCGGGCAGTGGCGGGACCGATACCGTAGATATAGGTCAGGCCGATTTCGCCTCTTTTGTTTTTGGGTAAGTCAACACCGGCAATACGAGCCATAATGTATGTTCAGTTTTACTTTTACGAATGTGGTATGCAAAGCCGGAATTAACCCTGGCGCTGCTTGAATCGGGGATTCTTCTTGTTGATCACGAACAGTTTCCCCTTGCGGCGCACGATCTTGCAGTCGGCGCTTCTTTTTTTGATGGATGCTCTTACTTTCATTTTGTTTGACGTTTGTGCGTGGGCTCATCGCCGCCGCTATGGTTTTATTTATAGCGGAAGATGATCCGTCCCCTTGAAAGATCGTAGGGACTCATCTCCACGCCCACTTTATCACCCGGAAGAATCCGTATGTAGTGCATCCGCATCTTTCCGGAGATGGTGGCGAGGATCTCATGGCCATTTTCCAGCTTTACCCGGAACATAGCGTTGGATAAAGCTTCTAAAATAACTCCGTCCTGTTTGATAAGTGGCTGCTTCGACATACAGATTTTGGGAGCGCAAAGATATGATCTTTATGTGGAAAAAAGAAAAAAGAGCCGCAGAATACGGCTCTCTCTTGCTGAATTTTCTTAAAAATAGGCAAAAATCAATGCGTAACGCCCCGCTCGAGGGTCATTTTGGTCATATCCAGGTGGTGGTTCTGGAGCTCGTGGAGGTACAGCGGGTTGTGGAAATGCCGATGGTCCTCGCGGTACCAGATCTCCAGGTTGGTGTAGTTGCCCGGCTCGCGCAGCAGGATGCGGAAAGGCCCTTTCTTGTACTTTACCTGGCCGTTCTCCATCAGCTCCTTTTCGAAGCCGAGGATGCCGGTAAGGGCGGCCTCCGACATGGGAATGGGCACGATCTGCTCGGGCGGGTACCAGAATTCCTGGATGCCGTTATCGATACACGCGAGGTTCTCGTTGCGGCTCGTGTTGGTTACGATGCCCTCGCGCTCTTCGCCGTCGTGTAATACCCGGACCACATCTCCGGCCTTTAAATCCGAAATCTTGATCATATAGCCTTATGTTTTTCCGAATATAAGCAGAAATCGGGCAGAAAATACCGGCCGCGGGTTACCCCGCCCCTTCCCTTGAGCCCCGAAAGAGCTATCTTCCTGCCCTCCAAAACAACGCTCATGTTCCGCCGTGCCCTCCTCCCCCTCCTCCTGCTCCTCCCCGCCCTGCTCCGTGCCCAGGCCCGCCACGAGATCTCCGACGTAACCGGCTTCCTCCTGCGCAACAGCGGCGCCTTCCTCCGGCACGACAGCGTCCGGGGCTATTACTTTCTGTACGAGACCGAAAAGCAGCATCAGGATACCCAGCGATATGCGCTCGCGCTCCTCGATGCCGCCCTGAAGCCGCTCCGCACCCTGCACTTCGACGGCACGAAAGCCCTCCACCTCGTGGAAACGGCCGATAACGGGCAGGAGCTCATGTTCCTCTTTTTCGATCCAAAGGCGAAACAGCTCCAGTACCGCGTGCTCCGGCCCGACACCGACTCGGTATCCCTGTTCACCAGGGTTCTCGAGCGGAATACCGTCGAAACCCTCCGCACCGCCTTCAAAGCGCCCGGCGGGAGCGCCCCTTCGGAGAACACCTACCTGGTGCCCGTGCCCGGCCGCGGCTTTCTCTCCACTATCCCCACCGGCGGCCCCTTCAGCGCCAGCTACGAGGTACAGTTCTTTGACGTGGCGGCAGACCGCACCTGGAGCTACGTTCCCGCTGCCGTTACCGACCTCACCCACGGCGCCCAGTACCTGGGGCAGACCGACTCGCTGGCGCTCTTCGAAACGCATACGCGCAACAGCGCGCTCTTCGCAAAAACGGAGTCCTTCCTGATGGCGCTGAGCCTCCGCACCGGGCAGCCCGCCTACGAGACGCGCCTTGCCGACAGCAGCTACCAGACCTACCCCATGTACGCCGGCCGCAAAGCCGGGAGCAACAACCTGCTCGTTATCGGGCCGCACTTCCTCGGCAGGAACAAGTATACCGCGTCGCGCAGCATGGGCATCGCCCTGTGGGAGCTCGATGAAACAGGCAAGGCCCTGCGCACGGTGTACAACTTCTACGCGGAAGATTTCAGCCGCTACATCGATGTCAGCAACGGCCACATCGACCGCCTCGGCTTCCTGTATTACCACGACATCCGCCAGCTGCCCGACGGGCGCATCGTGGTCTCGGGCGAAGGCTATTACAAGTCGCCCAACCCGGGCGGCATCCTGGCAAGCGCCCTCACGCTGGGCGCCGCCACCGCCCTGTCTACCGGCGGCCCCGTGGCCGGTAAGCTGACGCAGATGGTGGTGTCCGACATGGCGCTGCTCCAGTTCGACGACCAGTTCCGGCTTACCGGCTTCCGCATCTTTGAGAAAAAGAACAACATCGCCCGCTTCGCCTCCAGCCTCTTCTCGAGCCCGCACAACGATGCCCGCCGCATCCGGGCCCTGGGCTATTTCGACTACTGCTTCAGCCTCGGCAGCGGGCGCACCTCGTTTCGCACCGGCTACCTCGGACACGAAAAGAGCCGCAGCCACAAGATCCCCAGCTTCCAGTCGCTACACTACCGCGACGGACTGGTCATACACGAGAAGGCCCTCCTGCCCTCCCGGGCCGACCGGCAGCGGGTATACCCCGCCAATGGCGACCAGGTGCTCGTGGCCGAGGTGTTCCGGAAGGAGCGGCGCCTGGCACTGCGCCTCGAGCCCCTGCAGCCCGTTTTGGAGCAGTAAGAGCCGGAAATACAAAGGGACCGCGTTGCGGTCCCTTTTTCCTGGAGTGGGTGTTTCTTACTCGCTCCAGCTCATGGTGTAGTGGTCGTTCTCGATCTCGAGCGCCTGCTTCGTGAGCATCAGCGGGTGGAAGGTATCCACCATCACGGCGAGCTCCTTTGTTTCCGTTTTCCCGATGCTCTTTTCGACGGTGCCCGGGTGCGGGCCATGCGGGATGCCGGCCGGATGCAGCGTGATCATGCCGCGCGTCACGTTCTTGCGGCTCATAAAGTCGCCGTCCACGTAGTACAGCACCTCGTCGGAGTCGATGTTGCTGTGGTTATACGGTGCCGGGATGGCCTGCGGGTGATAGTCGTAAAGGCGCGGCACAAAAGAGCACACTACGAAGTTGTGGGCTTCGAAGGTCTGGTGCACCGGCGGCGGCTGGTGCACGCGGCCCGTGATGGGCTCGAAGTCGTGGATGGAGAAGGCATAGGGATAGCAGCAGCCGTCCCAGCCCACTACGTCGAAGGGATGGGTGCCGTAGTGGATGTTGTACAGCACGCCGCGCTTCTTCGCGCGGATGATGAAGTCGCCCGTCTCGTCGAAGGTCTCGAGGCCATGCGGTACGCGGAGGTCGCGCTCGCAGAAGGGCGAATGCTCGAGGAGCTGCCCGTATTTACTCTGGTAGCGCTTCGGGAAGCGGATGGGGCTGAACGATTCCACGATGAAGAGGCGGTTGTTCTCCGTTTTGAAATCGATCTGGTAGATGGTGCCGCGCGGGATCACGAGGTAGTCGCCGTATGCGAAGTCGAGCTGCCCGTAGGGCGTGCGGAGCGTGCCGGAGCCCTCGTGCACGAAGATCATCTCGTCGGCATCGGTGTTCTTGAAGAAGTAGTCCTTATTGCCTTCTTTGGGCGCGGCGAGCACGATGTGGAGGTCGTTATTGACCAGCACGGGCACGCGGCTTTCGAGGTAGTCGGCGGCGGGCTTTACATGAAAGCCTTCGAAGGAGCGGTGCTGCAGCATCTTCTCCTCGGCGATCTGCGGCGACACATCCTGCGGCTTTTCCACCTTGATGATCTTCGTAGGCGGGTGCACGTGGTAGAGCAGCGAGTAGTCGTTGGAGAAGCCCTCGGTAGAGAAGAGCTGCTCGGAATAAAGGCCGCCGTCGGGCTTGCGGAACTGCGTGTGGCGCTTCTGCGGTACGCTCCCCAGCTTATGGTAATAAGGCATACAATCGTGGGCGGCTTTTGGGCCGCCCAACAAATGTAACGGCTTGCGGGGGAATGACGGGGCTGAGCTTGGGAGGAGAGAAAGAACGCAGATTTTTTTATGATGCATACGATGAGCGCAGATCACCTTGTGCGATAGTCCGGTTTCGCATTCCCTGAAGCTGATCGATCTGGCTGTACCTGAAACCATGTAATACCCCCGCAAATCATAAAAACCGTAGCGATCCGCGTTCCTTCTCTTCCCCCTGCCCTACCTTGCCCCCATGACCCGAATCGGACTCTTTTCCGACACCCACGGCTGGCTCGACGAGCAGGTGTGGCGCCATTTCGAAGGCTGCGACGAGCTCTGGCATGCCGGCGACTTCGGCCCCGGCGTATCGGAACTGCTGCAGGGCGACGGGCGCCCGGTACGCGGCGTGTACGGCAATATCGACGGCCGCGACATCCGGCAACACTATCCCGAGGTTTTGTGCTGGAACTGTGAAGGCGTGCGGGTGTATATGAAGCATATCGGCGGCTACCCGGGCCGCTATGCGCCGGGAGTGAAGAACGCGCTCGCGCAGGAGGGCGCCCGGCTCTTCATCAGCGGGCACTCACATATCCTCAAAGTGGTCTACGATCCGAAGATCAACTGCCTCCACATGAACCCCGGCGCCGCCGGCCGGCAGGGCTGGCACACGGTGCGCACGCTGCTCCGGTTTTCGATCGACGGCGATCAGATCCAAGATCTTGAAGTGATCGAACTAGGCAGCAGGTAGACAAGGCAAACAGGTGTTTTTTACCGCCAAGAAAAAAGGGGCTAGGTGGTTGCGCCAAGAAAAGGGCCACGCTACGCGTGGCCCTTCAGAACGGTATCCTTAGCGAATACCTTAGCTTCTTCTTTTCTTGGCGGTAAACAAATCTTACCCTCTTGGTCCGACTTAAAACCAGCCGCGGCCTTCACCGACGGTGAGGAAGGGCCAGGGGATGGACGCGAGCATGATCAGCAGGGCGATCACGTAAAACATCAGGGCCTTGCGGTGCTTCCGGGCATCGGGGATATTCTTCTTGCCCTGTGCTTTTCCGATGTGCAGCAAGGCGATCGCCACCAGCATCCCGAACGAGTGCTCGAAGGTCTGGAACGACATCCGGCGCTTCAATTCAGCGATCTCGGGCTTCGCGCCCTGGATGTAGCTGAGCCCATAGGTGGGGCTGGTAAACCAGAGGTACAGCCCGATCAGGAGCATGATGTCGGCGGAGATGGTAAGCAGGAGGCCATTCTTGCGGCCATAGGGCTTATCGCCGGCTGTAGCGTGTCGGAAAATAGCGAGCAGGAGCAGGATCAGGACCACCCACCGGAGTCCGCTGTGGGCATGGAGCATTCCGTTATACATAACGTGATTTCGGTTTGGGGCCAAAGCTACGGGTTTACCAAGATCTCAGATCGATGATCTCGGATCTGTGATCTGCCGGCGCAACGCGAATGCGACGGCGGTGGGTAAAACCCGCTTAATGGTGGACTTAGCTAGATCCCATAGCTGCGATCCGAGATCTGAGATCTATCGCCCGCCGTTGCCCCGCAGGTCGTTGATGCAGGCCGCGTCGAGGGAGGGCACGGAGCCGGTGACGAGGAGGCCGAGGATGTCGGTGGTTTCGGCGGCATAGTACATGAGGCAATTCTGGTTGTTGCAGTGCGCCGACCCGCCGGGGTCCTTGTGGGGCGTTTGCATGGGCGTGCCAATGTCGACAAGCCCAAGCAGGTGCCCGATCTCGTGCTCCAGCACGGTGGCCTCGAGCTTCGTGCGGCTTGCCTGCCCCACGCCGCCGGAGTTGTCGTGGATCTTCTTTCCGAAGAGGGCCACAGCCGTGCCGCGGTAGGCCACGCCCAGCACATTGGATTCGGTGTAGGATCCGTTGGTGTACAGGATGTGGATCGTGGCGGTGCTGCCCGAGGAGCGCGCCGTGCGGTTGGCTCCTTCGATGGCCGCGAGGTCGCTCACCGATAGCACGGCGTTGGAGGCTGCGGGGATGGCGCGCGTCGTGACCGTAATGCCCCCGGGCTTGTTGAGGCGGGCCTGCAGGAACGTATTGAGCCGGCTCAGCGCGCCGGCATCAGGTGCATATCCAGGCATATAGGAGATCTCCACCTGCAGAGACGTATAGGTGCCGGCCGACAGAAGCGCATTGGCCGCGCGGCCCGTGTTTCGATCGTCGATCGGGCCATCGCTGGAAGTGCCGTTGTTGCGGTCGCTCTTCTTACAGGCCGCAAGTAGGGTTACCAGGGTCAGGGAAAGCAGGATCTTTTTCATGGGTTCGCTTTGTGCTGCACCAGCAAATTCTGTTCCATTGCACAGCTTGGCGGGCAAAATCTCCAGGGCTGCCGTTTGTCGGGAGGCGTCAGGCGTGAGGAGCAGGCGCTTTACAACAGCAGGCGTGCTCATCGTATCTCCTGCGTAAGAAGGCCTATGAAATTGTGTACGCTGGAACAGGCCATTCGAGGTCATGCACGAATGAATCGCTTCGCGCTTAAACGGAAAGTATTGCGCAGCGTCGGTACTTGGAGACCCACCGCCCATAAGAGTTTTCTGCGCACGCCTGACGCTTCACGCCTCACGCGCCTTACTCTACCCAGTCGGCAAGGAACAGGTTGGTGGCACGCGTGCCGCCGTTGTTGCGGTTGGAGCTGAAGAGGATCCGCTTCCCGTCGGGGCTGAACATCGGGAAGGCGTCGAAACCCTTGTCGCGCGAGATCTTCTCCGGCTTGCCCGCCGCATCCAGCAGGTACATGTTGAAGGGAAAACCGCGTGGGTACTCGTGGTTGCTGCAGAAGATGATGCGTCCATCGGGGGTGAAGTTAGGCGCCCAGTTCGCCTGCCCCAGCTCCGTCACCTGGCGCGCGTTGCCGCCGTCGGCATCGGCCACGAACACCTCCATCCGTGTAGGCGCTACCATGCCGTCGCGCAGCAGCTCCTGGTACTCCTTGATTTCAGCTTCCGTTTTCGGACGGCTGGCACGCCATACGATCCGTTTGCCGTCGGGACTGAACCAGGCGCCGCCGTCGTAGCCCAGCGTATGCGTGACGCGCTTCGTCTTGAAGGTGCGCAGGTCCATCACGTAAAGGTCCAGGTCGCCGTCGCGCATCGAGGTAAAGATCATCTTACGTCCGTCGGGCGAGATCGTGGCCTCGGCGTCGTAGCCCGGTGTTTCGGTAAGCTGTTTCACGATGCGGCCATCGAGACCGGCGAGGTAAATGTCGTAGCTCGCATATACGGGCCAGATGTAGCGGTTGCCGTATTTGCTGCGGTCAGGCGGCGGTGGGCAGCTGTCGGCCCCGCCATGTGTGGAGGCGTATACCACCTGCTCGCTGTTCTTCATAAAGAAGCCGCAGGTCGTACGCCCCTTGCCGGTACTGACCATCTGATACGTGAACGCTTCGCCGGGCGCAGGCACGCCCCCCACGAAGATCTGGTCGCAGGCGACGCCGTCGGCCGGCGCGGTACGCTGGAACACGATGTGCTTGCCGTCGGGGCTCCAGTAGTCCTCTGCATTGTCGGCGCCGAAGGTGAGCTGCCGCACATTACGGAAGTGCCGCTCCTCGGGGTAACGGAGCGTATCGGGGCCCAACTGCGCGGCGGCCGATAGTATCAGCAAGAAACTGCAGGCGGCAGTCATCAACGTGTTCTTCATAAGCAGGGGTTAAGATTTTCCAAAGAACGATAAAGTTACGCGTCGCGTGCCGCGGAACTTTAGTTTTGAGGATGATGAGGAATGTCCTTTTCTTTTTGACGCTCGTGCTGCTTGCTTCCTGCGCTTCCAACGAGCCGTCGCTGCTCGAGGAGCCGCCGTACCGCGCGCTTACCGACAGCATCCGCCAGAAGCCGGGCGAGCCCGAGTTGTTTTACCGGCGCGGACAGTTGCTCTTCGAAAACGGCGAGACCGAGCTGGCCCGCACCGATATCACCCGCGCCTGGGGCCTGCTCCCGCGCGAGGACTTCGCCCTCAGCATCGCTACCGTCCTCGAAAAAAAATCTTCCGACTCTGCCCTCCACTTCCTCGAAGGCGCGCACCGGCGCGTTCCCGGGAGCGTGGCCATCAGCATCGCGCTCGCCAAAGCCTACCGCGGCAAGGGACAGCCGGCAAACGCGTTGGCGCTCTGCGACTCCGTGATCCGCCGCTATCCCAACGCGCTCGACGCACTCGTACTCAAGTCGGAGCTGCAGAAAGAGGGCGGACAGGATGCGGACGCCATCCGGACGCTGGAGCAGGCCTACGGATATGCGCCCTTCGACGCCGAGCTCGCGCACAGCCTCGCCTTTTCCTATGCCCAGGCCGGCAACCCGAAAGCGCTTTCGTTGTCGGACTCCCTCATCCGGGCCGACAGCCTGAAGATCCACGCGGAGCCCTATTATTTCAAGGCGCTGTACCACGAAGGCCGGAGTGAGTCGGCCCAGGCGCTTGCGCTGCTCGACGAGGCTATCGCCCACGACTACAACTTCCTCGACGCGCATATGGAGAAGGGGCAGCTGCTCTATGCGCAAAAGCAGTATGCGCCTGCGCTGCAGGCTTTTCAGCTGGCGATCAGGATCACGCCCACCTTCGCCGATGCGTATTTCTGGATCGGCAAGAGCCTCGAAGCGATGGGCAACAACGCCGAAGCGAAGATCAATTACCAGCGTGCCTACGGGCTTGATAAAACGAACGCGGAAGCGAAGGCGGCAGCAGACCGGCTCTAAGAAGGTTTTTTGGGTTTTAGAGGTTTTAAAGGTTTTGGAAGGTTTAGTTGCGGCAGCTATTTCGCTGTTCCCTGTTCCTTATTCCCTGTTCTATTGTTTTCCGATCCCATGGCTGAAGCCATGGGCTGGTGCCGTGGGCTAGTGGGCCCACCAACATTCGATATTCCTTATTCGATATTCAACATTCAGTGTTCGATATCCGATATTCCGTGTTCGATATTCGATATTCCTATTTTTGCGCATGCCCCTCATCGCCCCTTCCCTCCTCTCCGCCAACTTCCTCCGCCTTGAAGACGATTGCCGGATGCTCAACGACAGTGCCGCCGACTGGTTTCACCTCGATGTGATGGACGGCCGCTTTGTACCGAATCTTTCCTTCGGCCTGCCGGTGATCGAGCACATCCGCAAAGCCACGAAAAAGGTGTGCGACGTGCACCTGATGATCCTGGAGCCCGAGCGCTATACCGAAGCCTTTGCAAAAGCCGGCGCCGACATCCTCACCGTGCACCTCGAAGCCTGCACCCACCTGCACCGCAACATCCAGCAGATCAAATCCCTCGGCATGAAGGCCGGCGTGGCCGTCAACCCGCATACGCGCGTGGAGCTGCTGCAGGACGTGCTCGAAGACATCGACCTCGTATGCCTCATGAGCGTCAACCCCGGCTTCGGCGGACAGGCCTTCATCCCCCGCACGCTGGAAAAGATCCGCACGCTGCGCCGGATGATCGATGAGGCCGGACTGAACATACACATCGAGATCGACGGCGGCGTGACCCTGGAAAATGCGCCGGCGATCGTAGCCGCCGGAGCCGACGTGCTGGTGGCCGGCAATACGGTGTTCCGCGCGGCCGACCCCACCGCCACGATACAGGCGCTCAAGAACCTTGGATAAGTCAGCAGGCATTAGGGGAACGGTTCCTCGGCAACGCCTCCTGCCCTTTTCAGATCAGCTATGGGAAAAGACCTTTTTTCGAAGCAGGCGGCCGACTATGCCCGTTACCGCCCCACCTACCCGCCTGAGCTTTATGCGTGGCTGCTGGAGCGGGTGCCGCACCGCGGGCACGCGCTCGATTGCGCCACCGGCAACGGGCAGGCGGCGGGCGCGCTGGCGGAGCACTTCGAAGCAGTAGCGGCGATCGACATCTCGCCCGCACAGCTGGACCAGGCGGTCCGGAAGCCGAATATCGACTATGCACTTTCCCGCGCCGAGGAAACACCTTTTCCTGATGACCACTTCGACTTGGTTACAATGGCGCAGGCCTTTCATTGGATCGATGCGACACGCTTCTGCGCCGAGATGAAGCGCGTAGGGCGCAACGGCGCGCTGGTTGCCTGCTGGTCGTATCAATTGCCGAAGACCGCCGACCCCGCCGTGAACACAATAATCAACGATTTCTACTACAACGTCACCGGCCCGTACTGGGAGCCCGAGCGGGCGCATGTCGACAACGACTATGCCGATCTTGAATTCAGCTTCGCCGGCGTGGAAACCGCCCGCTTCGAATCGGTATTCCGGTGGACCCGCGCTGAGCTGCTCGGCTATTTCGGCTCCTGGTCGGCCACGCAGAAATACATCCGGACGCACGGCCATTCGCCGGTGGACGGGGTGGCAGACCTGCTGGCCGGCGTTTTCCCCAACGGCCGATCGCTGGAGGTCCGCTTCCCGCTCTACCTCAAGGCCGGGTACGTACAGAAATAAGGCATTGCCGTCAATACGTTATTTTAGGCGCCAAATTCCCGTGACGCCCATGCTTCGTGCCGCCGCCCTCCTGCTGCTTTTCCTCTTCAGCACCCTCCTTGCAGGCGCGCAGCGCAAGATGGCCACGGTCAGCGGCACCGTGCTCGATGAACAGGAGCGCCGCCTCGCCAACGTATCGGTGACGGTACTCGGGCGTCAGCAAGGCATCCGCACCGGCGACTCGGGCACCTTTCGCCTGCAGGTGCCCGCCGACCGTGCCTTCGCCCTCGTGTTCACCTACAGCGGCTACCGCTCCTACCAGCAGAACTTCCTCCTCAACGAAGGCGAGCGCGACTCGGTGACCGTGCGCCTGGAGCCCGGCGCCACGGTGCTCGGTGAGGTGGTGGTGCAGGACGCGCGGGAGCGCACCGAAGCGGGACTCATCCGGCCCAACCCAAAGAACGTCATCAACCTGCCCACGCCCGTTACCGGCGTCGAAAGCCTCATCAAGGTGTTCGTAGGCTCGAGCAACGAGCTTACCTCGCAATACAACGTGCGCGGCGGCTCCTACGACGAGAACCTCATTTACGTAAACGATTTCGAGATCTTCCGCCCCTACCTCGTACGCAGCGGGCAGCAGGAAGGATTGTCGTTCATCAACCCCGCGCTCGTACGCAACATCTCCTTTTACAACGGGGGCTTCCAGGCCCGCTACGGCGATAAAATGAGCTCGGTGCTCGACATCCAGTACAACAAGCCCAAAGCCTTCGCCGGCTCGGCCTACGTGGGCCTCCTCGAGCAAGGCGTGCACGTGGAGGGCAGCGGTGCCCGCGAGCGCTTCACCTACCTGCTTGGCCTGCGCAACCGCTCCAACCGCAACCTCCTCAGCCGGCAGGAAACGCAGGGCGCCTATACTCCTGCCTCCAACGACGTTCAGGGCTTGTTTACCTACCAATGGAACGCGATGTGGAGCTCGGAAGTGCTGGTCAATTTTTCGCAGACGCGGTTCTCGCTGGTGCCTGCTTTCAGTCAGCTCACGAGCTCGGTGTTCTCGCCGCTCTTTACGTCCAACCTGGGCGTTGATATCTATTTCGAAGGACGGGAGAAAGACCAGTACAACACCGGCATGACGGGCCTCGCCACCACCTGGCAGCCCCGAAAGAACCTGCGCCTCAAGCTGCTCGCCTCGCGCTTCCGCAACCAGGAGTGGGAGAACCGCGACATCTCGGGAGCCTACCTGTTTGGCGACCGCGACTTCGATCCCAACAGCGCCACCTTCGGGCTCATCGTCAACCCGCTCGGCGCCGGTATCTCGCAGGACTTTGCGCGCAACCGCCTCGACATCACGAACGACAATATTTCGCACAAGGGGGCACTCGACGCCGGCCGCCACCAGTGGCAGTGGGGCCTCGTCTACGACCGCACGAAGATCTCCGACCGGCTGCACGAGTGGGAATACCAGGACTCCGCCGGATACTCGCTGCCCTACAGCCCCACGCTGCTGGCGCTCAACAAAGTGCTCCGCAACACGGCCCGCCTCGATGTGAACCGCTTCAGCGGCTACCTGCAAGACAACCTCGCATTCCGCAACGGGGCCCGTACTTATACGGTGCAGGCGGGCGTACGCTTCAACTACAACGACCTCAACGGGGAACTGCTGGTAAGCCCGCGCCTCGGGGCTTCGTGGAAGCCGGCCTGGAAAAAGGACATCATCTTCCGCGCGGCGGTGGGTGCCTACCACCAGCCGCCCTTCTACCGTGAGCTGCGCCGCTACGACGGCACCGTGAACCGCGACCTCAAAGCCCAACGCAGCCTCCAGGCCGTGGCCGGGCTCGACTACAACTTCATGGGCCTCGGCCGGCCGCTCCGCCTTACGATAGAGGGCTACTACAAGCACCTGACCAACGTGGTGCCTTACGATATCGACAATGTACGGGTACGCTATTTCGGCGAAAACAGCGCGAAGGCTTATGCCGCGGGGCTCGAGATGCGCCTCTTCGGCGAGATCGTGAAAGACGCCGAGAGCTGGCTCTCGATCGGCCTCATGCGCACCCGCGAAAACCTTGAGGGCGACACCTACAAAGTGTATACGCTGGATTCGCTGAAGCAGCCCATCGACAGCAGCACCGTGGAAGGCGGCTGGCTCCGCCGCCCGACGGACCGCCTCCTGACCGTAGGCTTGTTCTTCCAGGACTACCTGGCCACGAACAAGAACTTCAAGGTGTACCTCAATACCATCTACGGCACCAACCTGCCCTACAATATTCCGGGGAGCGTGAAGTACCGCAACGCGCTGTTCATCCAGCCCTACCTCCGGGTCGACATCGGCTTCAGCGCGCTGCTGCTCGACGGCGACAAGGCGAAGCGTCGGAGCCACAGCCCCTTCCGCAACTTCGAGAACATCTGGGCTTCGTTAGAAGTCTTCAACCTCATCGACCGGCCAAACACGATCTCCTACCTGCTGGTGAAAGATTTCGAAGGCAACACCTTCACGATGCCGAACCGGCTGACGCCGCGACTCCTCAACTTCAAGATCATCGCACGCTGGTGACCCGAATACCAGGTTATTTGCCGCTCGTGCAGCATTTCGACCGTTCCTCTTGCCTCAAGAGTAACCGCGCGCTTGCAAGCTGCGCCGGCCGCTAACCGGAACCCAGCACCTTTCCCGGGCGCCGTCAGCGCCTTTCCTTTCACGCAAATCCCCGCACATGAGACTATTTCTTTTGGCGCTGCTCCTGCTATGGGCGGCTGGCATCCACGCACAAACGATCGAGGTAAACGGACAGGTACGCGACGATCAAGGCAATGGAATTCCTTTTGCCACCATCACGGAAACAGGGACGCGCAATGCGGTAACGGCCGATGCCAACGGCAACTTCCGGATCCGCGTGGCACCCACAGCCCGCCTCAATGCAACTGCAGCCGGCTATGAGCCCGCAACCGTTGCCGTTGCCCACCAACGCACACTCCAGATCACGTTGAAACGCGGCGCCTACGAAATGCTGAACGAGGTAGTGGTCACTTCGCTTGGCCAGGCACGACGGACCAAAGAACTTGGCTACTCCACCGCCAAGGTGCGGACAGAAGAGGGGGATCCGGGCAAGCCGCTCCGCACCTGGAAAAGGTCGGGGCTCGAGGAAAACAGCGTGCGCCTTGCCGTGGGTGAAAAAGACCAGCTGCCGTTGCGCAGCGTGCAGGTGGCGGTGCAGGTAGACGGATTCAGGGCCCGCGTGCTGTTCGACTATTACTTTTACAACGACCGCAAGAAGCGACTGCGCGGATCGTTTCGCCTGAAGCTGCCGAATGGCGCGAGCCCCTGCTACCTGGCCTTCGGAGGAACCGAGGTAAAGCTGCGCGGCACCGAAGTACCCGCAGCCCCTACCCTCCACTACGACCGCCGTACTCCGCTCGATCTGCACAAGGATACGATCCGCGCCTTGCGCCGCACCTACGGCAGCAAGTTGCTCGAAGCCCGCGTGGCGCCAAAGGAAAAGGCCGCCTATGCATTCGGAGAGGTGGTGCGCGGGCAGGTAGACCCGGCGCTTGTTGAATGGGCAGGCGCTGATGTCTTCGCCTGCAGCGTATACCCGCTGGAGCCCGGCCGCCTGCACCACGTGGTGGTAGGCTACGACATCAACCTGCTGCAATCCGGCTATGAAGGGCTGCTCGAGTTGTCGCTCCCGTATAAATCCCTGCGCCCGAGGGTGGATGTGAGTATCAACGGCGCCGCCGGCCGGCCGCAACTGGAGCCTGCGCTCGCGGCAGACGCCGGAGCCGCGGGAAGCTGGCGGTATCATACAGACGGGTTTTCCGCGTCGGCGCTCCGCCTTTCGGTCAGCATGGGCGGGCCCGTACTTTTAGAAAAAGCCGGCGCAGATGCCTATACGGCCCTCTCCTATGTGCCCGACCTGTCCGAAGGCAGTGCTGCCACCCGGCCCGCCGACGCCGTATTTCTACTGGACGTGTCGTGGAGCAGCCAGCCCGACAAGTTCAACATTTGGCTAAAGACGGTGGAAAGCATCCTGCGCCAGAACCGCAACAGCATCCGCCAGTTTGCCGTGCTTTGCTTCAACGTGCAGACCTACTGGTGGCGGCCCTACTACAGCCGGAACAACGATAAGAACCTGGGCGACTTTCTCGACTTCGCTGACGGACTGAGCCTCGTGGGAGCCACCGATATCGGAGGCGCCCTCCGGGAAGCGGGCGCGCCGCAATGGCTACGCAACAAGCCCGGCCCGCGAAGCCTCTTTCTGCTCAGCGATGGCGATGCGAGCTGGGGCGAGCAGAATGGCTATCGCCTCGCCGCATTGCTTCCGGCCGGCAACCAGGTGTTTGCATTCACCACGGGGCTTTCCGGCACCGACACACGCCTGCTCGACCTCCTGAGCCGACAGACCGGCGGGGCCGTTTTCTCGGTGCTCAACGAGGAGGAAGTCGATTTTGCAGCCCGTGCAATCCGGTCGGAGCCCTGGCGGATCACCGGCGTCGGTGGCGAAGGACTTAGCGACGTGCTTATTGCCGGACGCCCTTACAACATCTACCCCGGACAAAAGCTACTGGTGAGCGCAAGGGGCCGCCTCGCCCCGGGGGCTGCCCTTATGCTGACGCTTCAGCAAGGCGACCGGAAACGCGAGTGGCGTATCGACCCGGTGAAGCGGCTACCCTCTGCACTCAGTACACGCATCTATGGACAGGTGGCCGTGGAGCAGCTGGAGGAGTTTGCATTTCAAACCGAAAAAGCAACACAGCATTACTCGTCCTACTACGATGTGGCGGGCAAGTCCTGCTCCTTCGTCATGCTCGAAAATGAAAGCCTGTACCGGCGCTTCGGGCTAGACAGCAGCCACTCGGCCGCGTTTATACTGGCCAACCCCGTTACCGGACTTGTAGACGCGGTACTTCGCGCCGAGGCCGCAACACCTACACTCGCGAGCGCCAAGGCGGCACTCGTATCCTGGATCGAACGGATGAAACGCGACCGGCTGCTGAACTTCGAGCCCGACACGGCTTTTTACCGATACATCGCGGCGCTGCCCGGGGATGCTTTCGAGGTGCAGGTAGCACCGGTGCTTGTTCGAAACGTGACCTCGGCCAGCTGGCTGCCCGGCACCGTGCAGACCCTGCAGCAGCAAAGCCCCGACTACCAGGAGCTGCTTGCCGCTACGCGGCGCGAGAAAAGACGGCTGGGAAGCGGCGAGGCCTTCACGTTGCTCAGCACCGCTGCCGAAAGCAACCGCGAGGATCTCAACCTGCTTCGCGACGTAGCGTTCACGCTCGACAGCTGGCAGCTGGAGGCAAAATCCTACCAGTTGCTGCGGCAGGTGCTCGAGATGCGCCCTGCAGAGCCGGCCACCTACGCGCTGCTTGCCGGCGCGCTGCAAAAAATGGGACGGACGGAGCTCGCACTCGTGTATTACGACATTGCCTTTCATACGAAATGGGACAGCCGCTTCGACGGTTTCGACCTCATCACCGCTATGGGCTACCTGCGCTTCCTCAATAGCCTGAAGCCGGAAAGCGTGCGGGACACGGCCTTTACACGGCAGCGCATGAGCGAGCTCCGCGCCTTCCTGAAGAGCGAAGGTGTAGACAGCCAGGAAGCAGACCTGATGGTGGTGATCACCTGGAACACCGACAATACCGACGTTGACCTGCACCTGCGCGAGCCCTCGGGTGAAGAATGCAGTTACGCACACCCCAAGACCCGCTCCGGAGGCTTCCTGAGCAACGACGCCACGGACGGCTTCGGGCCGGAGATGTACTACCTGAAAAAAGCGCCGCCCGGAAGCTACCATCTTGACCTTATCTACTATTCCGACAGCCGGGTCGAGACAAGGGCAAGCTCCAAGATCTTCGTGCAGGCATACAAGAACTGGGGACGCCCCAACGAGGAGCGCTTTGAGAAAGTAGTGGAACTGGGCCGCCGGAAGAAGGATGCCGACGAAGAACGCAAGGTGACCGACGCCTTGGTCATCACCTTCGGCAAGTAGGTGCGCAGGAGGCGGACCCTGTGAACCGGACTTTCCTAATGTATCCGCACCCAGAACTCGTCGGCCCAGGCACCGCACTCCTTCCTGGGCTCCGACTCGAGTTGGGCATGCAACGCATCCAACTGCTCCGGGGATAGTTGTCGCTCGATGGCCGGGAACAAAGTCCGCTCCTCGAAGCGAATGTGATGGTTAAGCAGGTTGGCGATCTCGTCGAGCAGCGCGGGATCGGCGATCTGCGCGTTGACGTGCAGCAGGCCTTCGATCGTCTCGTGTTCTTCCTGCATGCGGGCCAGCAGCGGCTCACCGGGCACAAAGCGGGCGAATGCTTCTTCCTCGCGCCGAAAATGGGCTTCGAGGTCGTTCTCCCAGGCCCATTGCAGGTAAGCACCGATGCGCGCCGTCTCGATGCCTTTTGCCAGTCCCTGGCGGATCTTCCAGACGATCAGTAATCCTTCGTGGTGCTCTCGGGAGAGCGGCGCGAGCTGCGGGGAGCGTTTAATGGGGGCCATGGCGCAAAGCTAGAATCGGTTTCGACAGGTTTTGATGAGTTTTGACAGGTTTCGGAAAAGGTTTTGAAGGATTCTGACCGGTTTGGGGAGGTTTTGGAAGGTTTTGGAAGGTCAGGTTTCGACAAGCTCAAGTCGTTGGAAAAGGCAACCATACAAAAACTATCAAAACCTCCCGAAACCCTCCAAAACCTTGAACAAAAAGACGGTTTATCAACAAAAGCCCAAACCTTTCCACCGGCCGCTTCTGACCCCTATATTCACCTAACTTTGCGGCTCATAAATCTATTTCATGAGCCTTTTCGAAGCCCAAGCGAATGAATTCCACCAGCGGCATATCGGTCCGAGCCACGCGGAAACCATCGAGATGCTGCGCACCATCGGTGCCCCGAGCATCGACGACCTCGTCGACAAGACCGTACCCGCCGGTATCCGCATGCAACAAGGTCTGGACCTGCCGCCCGCGATGAGCGAGCACGAGTACCTCCAGCACGTCAAGGAGATCTCACTGAAGAACCAGGTATTCCGGACCTATATCGGGCAGGGCTATTACGACACCATCACCCCGCCGGTGATCGGGCGCAACCTCTTCGAGAACCCCGCCTGGTACACGCAATACACTCCCTACCAGGCCGAGATCGCACAGGGCCGCCTCGAGAGCCTGCTCAACTTCCAGACGATGGTGAGCGATCTTACGGGCCTCCCCCTCGCCAACGCCTCCCTCCTCGACGAAGGCACTGCCGCCGCGGAGGCCATGAGCATGTTCTTCAATATGCTCAACAAAGACATCAACTCCATCACGCGTCCCAGGTTCTTCGTAGACGAAGAGACCTTCCCGCAAACGAAGGACGTGGTGCTCACCCGTGCCCAGCCCATCGGCATCGAGGTGGTGTTCGGCGACTACCGCAACACGGAGCTCGACGGCTCCTACTTCGGCGCCCTCATCCAGTACCCCAACGACAAGGGCTCCGTGGAAGACTACCGCGCCTTCATCCAGCAAGCCCATTCCGCCGGTGCCTACGTAGCCATGGCGACCGACCTGCTGGCCCTGACGCTCCTCACTTCCCCCGGAGAGCTCGGCGCCGACTGCGCCCTCGGCTCGGCCCAGCGCTTCGGCGTTCCGCTCGGCTTCGGCGGGCCGCATGCGGCCTTCTTCGCTGCCAAGGACGACTTCAAGCGCAACATCCCAGGCCGCATCATCGGCGTCAGCATCGATGCGCAGGGCAACCGCGCGCTCCGTATGGCGCTCCAGACCCGCGAGCAGCACATCAAGCGCGAAAAAGCGACCTCCAATATCTGCACCGCACAGGCCCTGCTGGCCAATATGGCGGCCATGTACGCCGTTTTCCACGGCCCCGACGGCCTGCGCAACATCGCCAAGCGCACCGCCCTGCTGGCCCAGACGCTCGCCAACGCGCTCGAGGAGCGCGGCTTCGAGCTGCTCAACCAATACTTCTTCGACACCGTGGTACTGAAGGTGCCCGACGTGGCCGCCCTTCGCGAGAAGGCCGAAGCTGCCGGGGTCAACTTCCGCTACTTCACGGGCTCCAACCTTGTGGGCATCGCGCTCGACGAGACCACGGCTCCCTCCGACCTGCTGGACCTCCTCCGCCTGTTCACCGGCGACGACGGCGCCGCCGTATCCTTCCAGGTGGAGCACGAAGGATCGATCGACATCATCCCCACGTCGCTCACCCGCACCTCGGAGTTCCTGACGCATCCCGTATTCAACACGCACCACAGCGAAACGAAGATGATGCGCTACATGCGCAGCCTGGAGAGCAAGGACTATTCGCTCGTGCACGGCATGATCCCGCTGGGCTCCTGCACCATGAAGCTGAACGCCGCGGCCGAGATGATGCCGCTCTCCTGGGCACATTGGAGCAAGATCCACCCCTTTGCACCCGCCCGCCAGGCCGAGGGCTACGGCTACCTCGTACGCGAGCTGAGCCGCTACCTCTGCGAGATCACCGCGTTCGACGCCTGCAGCCTGCAGCCCAACTCGGGCGCCCAGGGCGAATACGCCGGTCTGCTCACCATCAAGCGCTTCCACGAAGCCAATGGGGAAGGCCACCGCAACGTGATGCTGATCCCGATTTCCGCCCACGGCACCAACCCCGCCACCGCCGTCATGTGCGGCATGCAGGTAGTGGTGGTGAAGGCCCTCGAAAACGGCTACATCGACGTGGATGACCTGAAGGCCAAGGCGGCCCAGCACAGCGCCAACCTTGCCGGCATCATGATCACCTATCCCTCCACCTATGGCGTGTACGAAGAAACCGTGACCGAGATCACGCAGATCGTGCATGAAAACGGAGGCCAGGTGTATATGGACGGCGCCAATATGAACGCCCAGGTAGGTCTTACGGCCCCCGGGCTTATCGGCGCCGACGTGTGCCACCTCAACCTGCACAAGACCTTCGCCATCCCGCACGGCGGCGGCGGTCCCGGCATGGGCCCCATCTGCGTGAAGGCGCACCTGGCGCCGCACCTGCCGGGCCACGTGGAATCGTTCGGCAACGGCTCCGCGATGGGCGTCGACGAAGGCGACTTCAAGGGACGCGGCGCCGTATCGGCTGCCGAGTACGGCTCCGCCTCCATCCTGCTCATCTCCTACGGCTACATCCGCATGCTGGGCCGCGAGGGCGTGCGCAAGGCCACCGAATACGCAATCCTGAATGCCAACTACATGCTGGCGCGCCTCAAAGGCCAGTTCGAGATTCTCTATACCAACCACAGCGGCCAGTGCGCCCACGAGTTCATCGTGGACCTGCGTCCGTTCAAGAAGAGCGCCGAGGTGGAAGCGGAAGACGTGGCCAAGCGCCTCATCGACTACGGCTTCCACGCACCTACGATGTCGTTCCCGGTGCCGGGCACGATCATGATCGAGCCCACAGAGAGCGAGGACAAGGCCGAGCTCGACCGCTTCTGCGATGCGCTGCTGGGTATCCGGAGCGAGATCGCCCTCATCGAAGAAGGCACCGCCGACAAGAAGGACAACGTACTCAAACATGCTCCGCATACACAGGCGATGGTGTGCTCCGACGAGTGGAACCGCCCGTACAGCCGCGAGGTAGCAGCGTTCCCGCACCCGGCGGTAAAGGCCAACAAGTTCTGGCCGTCCGTAGCCCGCGTCAACAACACCTACGGCGACCGCAACCTCGTGTGCGTGTGCCTGCCTACGGAAATGTATGCCGAACAGGCGTAACGATGGAAAGCTT
Organism: Flaviaestuariibacter amylovorans; assembly: GCF_039541815.1. Lineage (NCBI taxonomy): Bacteria > Pseudomonadati > Bacteroidota > Chitinophagia > Chitinophagales > Chitinophagaceae > Flaviaestuariibacter > Flaviaestuariibacter amylovorans. The sequence goes on along the minus strand of NZ_BAABGY010000005.1, from coordinate 102,184 downwards.
GCCCAATGAGAGGTCCCTTCGGGGACCTTTTTTTTATGTCAGATGTGAGATTTCGGATTTAAGATTCAGGGACCAAAGCCGACCGATCGCACGATGGTGGCGTCAATGCAAGGCAGGCCGAAGGAGAAGAAGTGTTTGTTTACCGCTAAGAAAAGAAGAGGCTAAGGGATTCGCTAAGAATAGAAAAGGAAAATTGAAATACGCATCTAAAGCGTCTGGCTGGAGGATATTGAAAAGCGAATACCGAACCGATGTGCCCGAATGGGCCGTGCATTATCGGGATCTTTCGTTCAGTAATAAGACAGCCCCACAGAAACGGCCTTACCAATAAACAAATAAACCAATAGACCAATAAACAAAAAACCCCCACCGAAGTGAAGGTTAATTGCCTTGGTTCTTGTACAGGTACAAAGATAATGACCATAAGGGTTGCCTCTGAGCAAGAGTGAAAAAACTTCACGAATTCTTTACACAAGGCAGAGTTTTGTATTTTTAGCCAAACCCTGTTTATGAAAAAGATGATCCTCCCACTCTTTGCCCTGGCGGCGCTTGCCTCCTGCCAGGAAGAGAAAAAGCCCGCCGAAGCCCCTGTAGTGGCCGCGGCAAATACCGAGAACAAGACGGAAGCCCCCGCCCCCGCGAAGGCGATGCCCGACCAGGCCACCATGGAGAAGAACTGGAAGGACTATATGACGCCCGGCACCGAGCACGGGCTGCTGGCCGAAGCCAAGGGCGATTGGGTTGGTGAGATGAAGATGTGGCAGGCACCCGGCGCTCCCCCGGACTCCTCTACGATCCAGCAGGAGAACCGGATGCTGCTCGGAGGCCGCTACCAGCAGAGCATCGCCAAAGGCAACGTGATGACCATGCCCTTCGAAGGCATCAGCACCGTCGGTTTCGATAACCACAAGAAAAAGTACGTGTCTACCTGGATCGACAATATGGGCACCGGTGTGATGAACATGGAAGGCAGCTGGGACGCGACTACGAAGACCATCAACTTTACCGGCAAAATGATCAACCCCGCCACGAAAGCCGAAGAAGACGTGCGCGAAACCTTCACCATCCTCGATAAGGACCACCACCTGATGACGATGTATGGTACCGGCCCGGACGGCAAGGAGTTCAAGACGATGCAGATCCACTACACGCGTAAGAAATAATGCGGCCTTGCCGATAATGAAAAGGCCTCCCGATCGGGAGGCCTTTTCTTATTGCGATCCAAATGTATCAACGCGTGCGGGAGCTGTTGCCCGAACCACGGCCGGTGCCCGAGGTGCGGCCCGAGCTGCCCGTAGAGCCGGAGGCGCCGCCGGAGCCGCGGCCTGCCGAACGGGTGCTGCCCGAGGTGCTGCCGGTGCTGCCCGAGCTGCGTCCTTTGCTGCCCGACGTACCCGAGGTGCCGGTAGTATCGGCGCCCGAGGAAGAGCCGCTGATGGAGCGGCCGGTGCCGGAGGCGCCGCGACCGGTACCGCCGGAGGCGGCAGCCGTGCGGCCACCGGTGCCGGAGGCCTTGCTGGGAGCCGATGCGGATTGGGAAGACGCCGTGCTGCGGGCGGAGCCGATCGTGCTCTTGTTGCCGCCGCCGGCCGAGGTGCCTGCGCTGCCGCGCCCGGTGCTGCCCCCCTGCTCGGGGAGCGCGCCGCCGGAGATCGGGTTGCCGGTGTCGCCACCGGCTGCGCTGCGGCCTGCGGTGTTGCCCCGGCCTTTTGCACCGCGGGTAGTGGCCGCCATTTCGAGTTCCATCTCGGGCTGTTCCTGGCGCACCGAGGCACCGCTGCGTCCGTTGCCGCTGCTGGCGGAGCCGCCTTTGCCGGCGCTGCTCTTACTGCCCTTTTCGGCCTGACGGTTGAGGCGCGTGGTGGCCAGCACCGTAAGGCGGTCGTCGGCGTCGTATTCTTCGTTCAGGGTCTGGTCGAGCACGCGGGCCACGTCGGTGAGGTTCAGCTCCTCGGCGTAGGCTTTGGCGGTGCCGTAGCCGCAGATCTCGTAGTGCTCGACCTTCTGGGCACAGGCGATAATGGCGGCATCCATCACGTCGGGATTCATGTTTTCGCTAAGGATCTTGTTGCTCTCCTTGATGATGCCCTGCATGCCCTCGCAGACCATCCGCGATTTGAACAGGCGGCCGAGCAGGCTCGGGCTCTCCTGGCTGCTGCCGGCATCCATCTGCTGCTGCAGGCCTTCGAGGCGGGCCTTCTGCTGCTCCGTGATGCGGAGGTGCTCTTTCAGCGCGGTCTTCAGCTCCTTGTTGGTCGCCTTCTCGATCATCTTCGGGAGCGCCGCGATGATCTGTTCTTCTACGGAATAGAGGTCCTGCAATTCGTGTTTGAGCAGGTCACGGAGATCGTTCATTTTTTCCATAACGAAGATTTAGTAGTTTAAGCAGGCAGGTGTAAAAAAATTATGCCGGGGTAAGCCGCTACGCGGCTGTCTATTGGTTTATTTGTCTATTGGTTTATTTGTCTATTGGTTTATTGGCCCCGACGAAGCGTAGCTTGTCGGGATGCCGGCCGAAGCGCCGGCATAAGAGGTCGCCTCAGTGCTGCATTCGTTACGGACGGTTGCATATCACGTAGTGAGCCCCTTACGTTAGCAGCACGTTCGGAGAGACGCATATGAATGCGTCTTTACGGTTCCCTGTTCCTTATTCCCTGTTCGCTTGTTCTCTTCCACCAGCCGAAGCTCCATCTGGTACTCACTGCCCGATACATCTGAGATCTGAGATCTCACATCTGAGATCCCAGCCTCCCTTCTTCCTGCCAGCGCATGCGGTAGGCGTTCATGGCGGTGGTGCCGAGGCGGTCGAGGAGGCGGTAGTTGACCACGAAGCCGACCACCGCCCCGATGCCGGGCACCATCTGCGCCAGCTTCGCGAGGTCGATGTGGTCGCGGTACTCCTGCTGAAACGAGCGCCAGTTGAAATCATCCACCTTGTCGGGCAGGAGCGTCGCCTGCTCCTTCCAGCCCTGCATCCGCGCAAATACGGTGCGGCGGTGCGGGCGGCTGCTGAAGGCCAGCTCGAATACGTGCAGCAGGTACACCCGCTCGGTGTAGTCGCGCGCCGGGTAGCCATACAGCGCTGCGATCTCGGAGAGGAGCTTCAGCTTGATGCCGAGCAGCAGCGGAAAGTCGGCCAGCGATGCCAGGAAGCCCCCCGCCCCGGTGACGCCGCCCTCGGCCGCCGCGGCCTGCTTGTGTGATTCGATACGGCGGCGCACCTCCGCCTCCACTACCGACAAGGGCCCGTCGACCGGCGCCGCACCGCTCAGGGCACGGGTTCCGAAGAGTACGCCGCGCACCATCTGCCGGATGGCCGCCGTGATGGCCACGTGCACCCGCTCCGGGATATAGCTGTTGAGCTTTTGCTGCACCCCGCGCGACAACCCGCCAAGCAGCGTTGGCCGCCGCTGCATGTCGCGCTGCCACTCACGGCACTCCTTCAGGGCATATTCCTCGTAGGTCATCATGTAGCGTTTTGTTGCAAAAACGGAGCCCGGCCCATCCCCCCGCCAGTGCTTCGCGCGCAACTTTCGCCCGGGGCTCAGTTGTCCTAAGGGAAGGGCAGACTCTGTGCGGTGGCTCTCTTTTCCGCCATCAGCTCGTAAGTTAAAAATCGTAATCGGGAAGCGTAGCAGCGTGAATGTGCGAAAAGAAAGACCAAGACAGGAACTGGGTGCAACTCCTGCCCCTATGTATCTGCGTCAATCGGATAGATCGTAAAACCCTGAGGCCTCGGGGCAGCGTTCCTTCTCTTCGCCAATCCTTCCACCAAAGTGAAAGGGAGCGCTCTCACACTCCCTTCAACATTCACTATTCCTTGTCCCGACGCTCTGGTTGGGATGCAGGCCACCGCGCCTGCATTCGGTATTCGCTATTCTAAAAGCCGAACAGCCCGCCGAGCATACCGCCGCGGCGTCCGAAGCCGCTGCCGCGGTAGCCGCCGCCACCGAGCATGCCCGTGAGGGAGCCGAGGCCGCCGAGGAGGCCGCCGCCCATCATACCGCCACCGAGCATCCCGCCGCCAAAGCCACTACCGTAGCCACCGCCGAACATGCCGCCACGACGGCGGCCGCCGCTGAGCATCCCGGCGAGGAGGATGGGCCCCATCACCCCTGCAAGCCCTTTGAGCAGCCCCGAGGTGCTGATGCCGGCGCGCTCCATCTTTTCACCAAGCACCGACGATTGCAGGAACTGGGGCGTTGCCGCTGCCTCCGGTGTCTGACCCTGGGCCTTCGCTTCCTGCGCAAACTGCCCGAGTAGCGAGAACTGCTCCTTGTCGACGCCGAGGTGCTGCGCGATCTTTTCGATCCGCTCCTTTTCTTCGGGGCTATACTCCTGGTCCGACTCCGCAAAGGCAATGAGGTCGGTCACGAGCGAGAAGCGCAGGTCGGTGCCCTTGATGATGTCGAGGCATTGCTGCAACTCTTCGGGGCCGAGCTCGGTGGCGGCGCGGCGGATCATGGCGGCCTGCTCTTCACCGAGGCCGGCGGCTTCGCTGAGCGCGTCGAGGTGTTCCAGCTCCTCTTCGGAGGCCGAGCGGTCGGCGGTGGCGATCGAGGCGATGGCGCCGAGATAGGCCGCCTTTTGCATGGGGGTATATCCTTCCAGTATGGTCTTTTGTTCCATGGTAGTATTACGGGTTTATTGTTCTAGAAAAATGCGTGACGGGAACTCAAGGGCGTCCGCCGCGGGTACGATCGTCGCCGCGGTCGCGGGTTTCGGGCGGCTTGATGAAGTCGGCATCGACGCCGAGCTCACGGATGCGGTGCTTTACCTGGTCGGGGGTGAGCTGCTGCGTCACGATCTGCAGCGGGCTCTCGGGGTTGGTCATGTCGATGTGCCAGGTATCGATCTCCTTGCTCTGTTCCCAGCGGTCGAGATGCGCCTTCACCTGTGCCATATTGCCGAGGCCGTGGATATTAGTGCGGAAAAAATACGTACTCATACGGTCAAAATTTCCCATTCTCCCGCCACTATTATGCCGAACGCGGCGGTGCCCCGCTTCCGGAAAATGGCACAGTTTTGTAAATACTCCCTCAGCAATATGGAATCGGAACACCTGATCGTAAGTATTGACGACGACAAAGACGACATCGAAATGCTGAAAGAGGCGTTCCGGTGCCTCCCCCATCCCTTTACCATCGTGGAAGCCAACGACGGGAAAGAGGGCATCGAAACCCTGCGGCAACTGCATGCAGGCGGTACGCCGCCCTGCCTTATCGTGCTCGACATCAACATGCCGCGGATGGACGGCCGCGAAGCGTTCAACGCGATCCGCCAGGATCCCCAGCTCAGCCAGACGCCCATCGTGATCTTCAGCACGTCCAACAGTCCTATGGACAAACTGTTCTTCAGCCACCGGAACGCCGCCTATTTCGTAAAGCCGATCAATTTTCAGAAGCTGATCCAGGTGGCCGCCGATTTTCTCGGGATGTGTAGTCACCGGAAGCGGGAATCGTGATCCTTCGACGAGCTCAGGATGACGAACGGAGTCAACAGTGAATGGGTTGCTCAACCCCAGGAAGTCGCTCCCGCTTCTACCTTCCAAAATCTTTTAAAGCCCTCCCATACCTTCCCAAACGCTCCTTTAACATCTTCCCTGCTTCCGATCCGGGGTGGAAACCCGAACTTCGCGGCATGCCGCGCCCCGCTGAAATAAGCTCGAAAGAACAGGTGAAGAAGTTCCAGCGCTTCCTGCAGCGTGCAGACAAGAACAAAGTGCTGCGCCGGCTTCCCGCCCTGCACGAGGAGGCGTTTGCGGCCAACGACTGCCTGCAGTGCGCCGCCTGTTGCAAGAATTACTCGCCCCGCTTCAAAACACCCGACGTAAAGCGCATCAGCAAGCACCTCCGGATGAAGGAGAGCGTCTTTATCGACACCTACCTCCATGTAGACAACGAGGGTGATTTCGTGGTAAAAAGCAGCCCCTGCCCCTTCCTCGGCGCCGATAACTGCTGCAGCATCTATGACGTACGCCCGTCCGACTGTGCCCGCTTTCCCTATACCGACGAGGACGTGCTCCTCAAACGCCCCCAGCTCACGCTCAAGAACGCCACCTTCTGCCCCATCGTTTTCTCTGTACTTGATAAGCTGAGTGAAGGGAGTTAGGTTATTGGTCTATTGGTCTATTGGTAAGGGTCGCTTCCGTGCGGGGAGTTTTTCAGATAGGTGTCTGTCGTCCCAAGGAAGAGCGACGCATCATGATGCGTCGTTACGGTCGTCTGATGAAGGCTTCATGTATCTAACAGAGTTCACCATCCATTAGCACATTAACTCATTAGCACATCAGCACATTACTTCCCCGCTGTCAGCTCATCCCAGGCAGCGGTGAGGGGGCGTACGATGCCGTCGCCCTTCCATTCGGTTACGCCCGGGATCGCGGTATTCTTGAGAAACTCCTCCTTCGTGCGGCCGGCGGCGATCTCCTGGCGGGTAAAGTCGAGCACGCGCTGCAGGTAGTCGCGGAAGGCGAGCACGTCGGCACGCGATCCGGTGACCTCATAGCCTTCGGCGGCATGACCGAAGATGAAGAGCGTGTCGTTGTCGAACTCCTTGTGTATGTCGTTCAGCACCTCGATCCAGTGGGTCATGTTGGCGCCATAGGCCCGGTCTACGAAGGGGTGGCGGCGGTTGAACACGAGGTCGCCCACGTGGGCGATGTTGGCCTTCCGGAAGTGGTACACCGCGTCGCCATTGGTATGTGCCGCGCCGAAGTAGTGCCCGCGCAGCTTCTCATCGCCCAGCCTGATCCTGGTCTTCCGATCGAAGGTGGTATCCGGAAGGAGCTGCTTTTCGAGGGTCTTCGCCTTCTCGGCCACGGCGCGCATATTGGCCGCCGCGTTCTGGTGGGCGAGCACTTTGCCGGCCAGGCCTTTGAAGGCGATGTTGCCGCCGCTGTGGTCGCCGTGGTGGTGCGTATTGAGCAGGTAGGCAAAAGGAGCCTGCGACTGCTTCCGTATTTCTTCAATGAAGTGCGCCGCTGTGTCGGGAAACTGGCTGTCGATGGCCAGCACGCCGCCGCGGTCAAGGCAGAAGCCGATGGTACCACCGCGCTCCGTGAAGATGCCTACGTTGTTGCGGAGCATCCGCACCGTGCCGGCCGGGCGACCAAACATAGCGGCAAGTGCCTGCTGGCGGAAGAACAGGGAGCCGGCGGCAAGGAGGGCGGTATTCTTCAAAAAAGCGTTACGGTCCATAAGGAGGGTTTTGGAGGGTTTTGGAGGGTTTTGAAAGGTTTTGGAGGGTTTTAGCGGTTCGAAAGGCTTCGAATGTAAGGAACAGCCAACCAGGAAGTAAGGTTCACCATCCGGATTGCTGTCGTCACTTCAGAAACCTGTTGTGCCTTAGATCTCGCTCCCCTCCCCTTGGGAGGGCCGGGGGTGGGCTAATACTCGAACTTCCGGAGGCCGGGCGCGCGCCACCAGGTGAGGAGCACCACGAGCATCGTCATGCAGCCGCCGAAGATGACCGCCCGCACCGGGCCCATAAGCCTTGCCGTGAAGCCGCTCTCGAAGTAGCCGAGCTCGTTGGAGGAGTTGATGAACATCGAGTTCACCGAGCTGACGCGGCCGCGCATCTGGTCGGGCGTGGTCAGCTGCAGGATCGTGCCGCGGATCACCACCGAGATGCCGTCGAGCATGCCCGCTACCAGCAACGCAGTGAAGGCCATCCAGTATGCCGAACTGAGACCGAACACCACGATGCAGCCCCCGAAGCCGAAGACCGCGAACATCAGGATCGTGCCCTGCTTCCGGCGCAGGGGAAAGAACGTGTTGAACAGCAGCGTGGTGGCGGCCCCGATGTCGATGGCCGCATTGAGGAAGCCGAAGCCCTTCGGGCCCACGCTCAGGATACGGTCGGCGATCTCCGGGATGAGGGCCACCGCACCGCCGAAGAGCACCGCGAACAGGTCCAGCGACATCGCCCCCAGCATTACCTTGTTGTTCACAACGAAGCGCAATCCTTCCTTGACGCTGTCCCAGGCCCGCACGCCTGCGGTTGTATGCATGACGGGCTTCTTCGCGATAAAAGAGATGAGCAACGCGGCCAGCAGCACGTACCCGAGGATGATGATAAAGGTGACGTGCACGCCCCAGGCCGCTATGAAAAAGCCCGCGCTGGCGTGCCCCACGATGGAGGAGATGAGAAAGGTGGAGGAGCTCACCGCCGAGGCGAGGTGCAGGATGTTGCGCGGCACGAGCTGCGCGATGATGGCGCTCGAGGTTGGTCCCGCGAAGGCCCGGATGACGCCGGTGAAAAAGATGACGGCATAAAAGAACAGCGGCAGCGTCTTGCTGCCGATCGACTCCTGCACCTGCGGCAGCGTAAGCACCACGAGCGCCGCAACGCACAGGCTGTAAGAGCATATACCTTTCAACAGCAGCGTGCGCTTGTCGGAGCGATCGATGAGGTAGCCGGCATACAAGGCGAGGAGCACCACCGGCACAAACTCGGCAAGCCCGGAGATGCCGATGGCGAAGGAGTCGCGCGTGAGCTGGTAGAGCTGGTAGGCAACCACGGTGCCCACCATGCGCAGCGACATTGTATAGAAAAAGCGGGCGATGAGAAAGATCCGGAATTCCGGCACGTACAGGGGCGCGAGGCTATGGGGAGGCGTTGCTTGTTCCGCCATGAAGAAGGGATTACCGCGGGATAGCGCGGGGGTGAGGGGCAAAATTAGCTGGAAGCAGGTTGTTTGCCGCCCGAAGTTTAGCGGCTTCTGGGAATGACTTCTTTCCTACGGAGCACATCCCACCGTCTCCAGCCACCAACCTTCAAAACCCTTCAAAACCTCCTCCCCCTTCTACCCCGGCAACGTCAGGTAATGCTGCCCGTCCGTATAATCGCGGCCGAGGGCATCGAGGATCGTTTGGAAATGCGCCGGGTTGTAGAGGAAGTCGGCGTTCGAGACGTCCACGATCAGCGTCTTGATGTTGTGCTGCCTGATGTAATGCGTATAGGTTTCCTGGATGCTGAACAGGTAATCGTCGGGAATGTTCTGCTCGTAGGGGCGGCCGCGCTTCGCGATGTTCTTCTGAAGCTTGCTCACCGGCGCGTGCAGGTAGATCAGCAGCTCCGGCTGCACGAGCTGCTGGAGGATGATGTCGAAGAGGCGCTGGTACAGGCGGTACTCGTCTTCCGGCAGGTTCACGCGGGCAAAGAGCAGGCACTTCGTAAAAAGGTAGTCGGTGATCGTGACCGATTGGAACATGTCTTTCTGGCTCACGAGGTCCTTGAGCTGCTTGAAGCGCTCGGCCATGAAGAACAGCTCCAGCGGGAACGCATACTGGCCCGGGTTCTCGTAGAATTTCGGGAGGAAGGGGTTGTCGGCAAACTGCTCGAGCACGAGGCGGGCGTCGAAGTGCTTGGCCAGCAGGTTCGCCAAGGTGGTCTTGCCGGCGCCGATATTGCCTTCAATGGTGATGAAATTGTACTTCACAGATCCGGGGGTTCGTTGCGAACGGGCAAAATAAAGGAAATCCGTGCTGCCGCTCAGGAGAATTTATACACCGGCGTTTCGTCGGCGCAGGCGGCCAGCAGCTCGCTGATGGGGCGGCCCAGCACGGGGTGCCGGAGGCCCGGCGCGATGGCCGCCAGGGGCTCCAGGGCAAAGCGCCGGAGGTGCAGCTGCGGGTGCGGCACCTGGAGCGTCGGCGTGTCGATCACGGCGTCGTCGTAGAACAGGATGTCGATATCGAGGGTGCGCGGACCATAGCGTTCTGCCCGCACGCGCCCCAGTGTTTCCTCTATGCGGAGCGCCGCCGCCAGCAGGGCGTCCGGCGGGAGGGCCGTACGCAGCGCCAGGGCCTGGTTGAGGAAGGCGGGCTGCTCCTTCAGGCCCCAGGCCTCCGTTTCGAAGAGCGGCGAAGCGGCGATCACCGGCCCGGCGGCATCTGCCAGCGCGGCACGTGCGGCGGCAAGATTGCCGGGACGGTCGCCGAGGTTGCCGCCGAGCAGCAGGTAGGCCGTATGAAGCGTTTCGCTCATGGGGGGCAAATATCTTTAATTTTGAGCCCCAGCAACAGAATCACTATGCGCGCCTTCTTCAAGATCTTCTTCGCTTCCTTCCTGGCCCTTATCGTGTTCACGGCCATCCTGTTCTTCTTCTTCATCGCCGTCGTGGGCGCCATGGCCAGCAAAGACGCGCCGCAGGTGGCCGAGCGGTCGGTGCTCCAGATCGATCTTTCCGAGCACTTCTCCGAGCAGGCACGCAACAACCCGCTGAGCCGCCTGTCGGGCGGCGAGCGCAGCGCCCCCGGCCTTTACGACGTGGTGCGCCTCATCCGACATGCCGCCACCGACGAAAAGATCTCCGGCATCTACCTCGTGGCCAACGACAACGCCAACGGCTATGCCGCCAGCGAGGAGCTCCGGGCCGAGCTGCTGGCCTTCCGCCAAAAAAAGAAGTTCGTGATCGCCCACGGCGACCGTATGTCGCAAAAGGCCTACTACGTGGCTTCGGGCGCCGACCGCGTGTACCTGAGCCCCCAAGGCGCACTCGACTGGAAGGGCCTGTCCGTTGAATTACTGTTCTTCAAGAACGCGCTCGACCGCCTCAACATCCGGCCGCAGGTGTTCTATGCGGGCAAGTTCAAAAGCGCCACCGAGCCCTTCCGCGCCGAGCGCATGACCCCGGAGAACCGCCTGCAGACCACCGAGTGGCTCAACGATCTGTACAACGTGGTGCTGCAACGCGCCGCCGCCGCCCGCCGCACCGACACGGCCCGCCTGCGCCGCATCGCCAACGAAGGCCTCGTGCAGAACGCCGACGACGCCCTCCGCGAAGGACTCGTGGATGCGCTCAAATACGACGACCAGGTGCGCGACGAGCTCAAAGGAAAGGTGGGCGCCGGCAAGTACGACAAGCTGCACTTCATCACGCTCGATGATTACAAGGAAGTGGCCGCCTACCGAGGATCCGGCGACCGCATCGCGCTGATCTATGCCGAAGGAAATATCATCGATGGCAAGGGCGACAACGAGAGCATCGGCGATGCCGATTACATCAAGTGGATCCGCAAGGCCCGACTCGATAAGTCGATCAAGGCCATCGTGTTCCGCGTCAACTCGGGCGGGGGCAGCGCGCTGGCGTCGGAGCATATCTGGCGCGAGCTCACGCTGGCCAAGGCCGACAAGCCGCTGGTGGTCAGCTTCGGCGATGTGGCGGCCTCGGGCGGCTATTATATCGGCACCGCCGCCGACAGCATCTTCGCGCTGCCGAATACCATCACCGGCTCCATCGGCGTGTTCACCATGATCCCCGAGATGGGCGGCTTCTTTAACGAGAAGCTGGGCATCACCTTCGACGGCGTCAAGACCGGCACCTATGCCGATGCCCCCAACGTGTTCCGCCCCATGACCGCCGCGGAAGGCGCGCTGGCGCAGCGCGAGGTAGACCGCATCTACTCCGTCTTCAAGCAGCGCGTGGCTACCGGCCGCCGGAAGGATATCGCCTATATCGACTCCATCGCGCAGGGACGCGTCTACAGCGGTGCCCGCGCCCTCGAGCTCGGCCTCGTGGACCGCATCGGCTCGCTCGATGACGCCGTTCGCTGCGCGGCCCGCCTCGCAAAGACCGACGGCTACCGCCTGCGTGAATACCCCGAGGAGAAAGGCTGGTTTTCCGAGCTGCTGGACCGGGAGAAGGAGGAACCTGCCGTGCACCTGCAAAAGCAGCTCGGCGCCGAGCAGTTCGCGGCCTTCCGCCAGCTCGTGGAGCTCAACCGCCTCTGCCGCATCCCGCAGGCGCGGGTGCCCTTCCAGCTGCAGGTGCGGTAATTCAAAAGTCAAAAATCAAAAGTCAAAAGGGTGTCTTCAGTACGAAGCACCCTTTTCCATTTGGATGGTCTCGCCTGCTGCAGGTTAGGTCGTATTGAACGCTTTTGAATTTTGACGTGAATCCATCGGCAGAGCCGCATCAAGAAAGGATTCTGCCGCCAAAGACCGCCTTCCCTACCTTTGCGGCGCAATAACCCGTATGTCCCGACACTACAGCCAGGTACGGGCGATGCTCGCCATTACCGTGGCGAGCCTGCGCTCGACGTTCAAAAGCCCGCAGTCGATCTTTTTCGGACTGTTTTTCCCGATCGTGCTGATCGTGATCTTCGGCGCGCTTGGGCGCGGCGGCGGCGGCGGCGCCTCGGTGGACATCGCCTTTGAAAAGGGGACCGACACCACGAGCCTGCTTTATAAGGGGCTGCTGACGGCACCGCTTCACGTGGTGAAGGACCGTCCGGACCATTCGGTCGAGGACGATCTGCGCAAGGGACGTATTTCGGCCATCCTCGGGTTGCGCCCCCGCACCGACAGCGCATCGCCCCCCTTCGAGATCAATATCCGGACCTCGAAGGCGAGCATGAAGGACATGCAGCTGCTGAATACGGTGCTCAAGGAAGCCGTGCACGAAGTTGAGAAGAGTGTGTACCCCGACCGGCCGCGCTATGCCACCATCACCCAAACGGTGATGGAGGGGCGCGAGTACCGGATGATCGACTTCTTTCTGCCCGGCATGATCGGCTTCTCGCTCATCGGCTCCGCCGTATTCAGCGTGGCCTTCGTGTTCTTCTCGATGCGCGAAACGCTGGTGCTGAAGCGCCTCTACTCAACGCCCATCCGTAAAAGCTACATCATCCTGGGCGAGAGCCTGTCGCGGGTGCTGTTCCAGATGATGGTGGTGCTGCTGCTCATCGCCTTCGGTCATTTCTTTTACCGGTTTTACCTGTCGCAGGGCGTGCTGACGGTGCTGTACATGCTGTTCCTGAGCTTCCTGGCCCTGCTCGTGTTCATGGGATTCGGCTTTTTCGTGTCGTCGGTGGCCCGCAATCAGAACGTGATCCCGATCTACGCCAACCTCTTCATGTTCCCTCAGTATTTCCTGTCGGGCACCTTCTTCTCACGCGAGGCCCTGCCCGGCTTCCTGCAGCCCGTCATCAAATTCCTGCCGCTGACCGCCCTGAACGACGCCATGCGCAACGTCGCCTTCGAGGGCGCCGGACTCGGTTCCTGCCTCCCTCAAATCGCGGTGCTCCTCGCCTGGGGCCTCCTCGTTTTCTTTGCCACGGTGAAGGTGTTCCGCTGGGAGTGAGGCCGCTGCGCGGCGGTTTATTGGTCTATTAGTTTATTAGTTTATTAGTAAGGGGCGTTTCTGTTCGGTCAGTCATTGCGTAGCGCGTCCCGTCATTGCGATCCGCCGGTTGGCGGAGAACAATCGCTCCGTTGCGTGGAGGGTTAGCGATGGCGGCCATCCGATCCCATGGGTGATCCCTCGACAAGCTTGGGATGACAAGGTCCGGTTCATTTCGAAAACCCATGGCTGAAGCCATGGGCTGGTTTAAATCGAATACCCACGGCTAAAGCCGTGGGCTGGTGGCGTCGCTTGCGAAATCAAAAATCTGAAATCCGAAATCTGAAATCCAAGATCCGAGATCCCAGATCCGAGATCTGAGATCCATTGCGGTACCTTTGCCGCCAAAACCCGCTGCCCGTGCGCCTGATTCGCTTTATCCTGATCTCCATCGTGCTCCTGTTCGGCCTCTGGACGCTGATCTCCCTCATGATCCCGTCGCACGTGGTGATCTCACGGGCCACCAACATTGCGGCAGCGCCGTCAGCCATTTTCGGGCGCATTAACGACAGCAGCCAATGGAACCGCTGGCATCCGTGGTTCGCCCAGCGCACCGAGGAGAACGCCCGCGTGCGCTTTCTCTGGCAGCAGCGTACCGACACGCAGTCGACCGTAGTACTCACCTACCCCGGTGCCCGCAACCTGCACAACACCTGGAAGCTGCACAGTTACCCCGGCGCCGATTCGGCCACGCTGCAGTGGCGGATCGACTTTCACCTGCGCTGGTATCCCTGGGAAAAATTCAGCTCCCTCCTGTTTGAGAGCAACTACGGGGGCGTGATGCAGCAGGGGCTCGAGACCCTGAAAAAGGACATCGAAAGCGACGGAAAATAATTTTTCACCCGGCTGCAACGAAAGCCGCCAACCCGATGTCAGAGGGGCAGCATGGATCAACGTGAACTCGTCCGACAATGCCTGAAAGGAAAGCCGAGCGCTCAGAAAGCGCTCTACGACCTCTTCGCGCCCGACATGCTGGCCGTTTGCTACCGATACACCAAAAGCATGGCCGATGCCGAGGACGTGCTGCAGGAAGGCTTCGTCAAGGCCTTCCTGGCCCTGGAGCAGTACCGCGCCCAGGGTGAGCTGGGCGGCTGGATCCGCCGCATCATGGTGAACACCGCCCTCAACTACCTGAAGCGCAAATACCCCTACAACACCGACCTCTCTTTCGGCAGCGACCACCTCCACCCCGTGTCGCAGGAGAATCCCGAGGTGCGCCTCCATGCCAAGGAGCTGGCCGACCTGATCCGCCAGCTGCCCACCGGATACCAGACCATTTTCAACCTCTATGCCGTGGAAGGATTCAGCCATGCCGAGATCGGCACCCTGTTGGGCATCAGCGAAGGCACCTCGCGCTCGCAGTACGCCCGCGCCCGGGCCCTGCTGATCACCTGGATCCAGCGGTCGGAGGAGCACCCCAAAACGCAATCCTATGCAGGAAAATAATTTCGAAAAACAGGTGCAGCAAAAGATGGGCGAGCTTCGCTTCGAGCCCACAACCCCGGTGTGGGCCGCGGTGGAAGCGCGCATCCGCAAGAAAAAAGAGCGCCGCCGCCTCCTCTTCTGGATGTTCTTCGGCGTCCTGCTGCTCGGCGGGGCCGGCGCCTGGCTGCTGCAGGGCCGCCCCTCGGCCAGCAACCTCGCGCATACCTCGGCACAGCTCCCGCAAACACAGCCGACGACAACGCCGGGCACGCAGACGGCTGCTCCCGCAACACCGTCCGCAACGGGGGCCATGAGCAACGGCAGCAACGGACCGGCGGACGCCGGTACCACCACCGCAACGAAAGAAACAGTACTCCCCACGGTAGCAACAGCTACCGGGGAAATCGCGGTTGCCCGTACCGCAACGGCGAGCCCTGCACCGGCTACGCGGGCAACCAGCGAAGGCGCAAGCAAGGCCCGCATGGGCGCAGTGTCGCCGGTGCGCGCTTCCCGCAACGGGCGAACGGCTGCACGGCGCACAACAGGGCCGGCAACCGCGGGCCCGGTACCGGCGCAGCACCACGCTGACCGCCCGGGCGCAAACATCACTACAACGAACACTGCTGCCACGAAAGCAACCACAACTACCGCTACAGCCGACCCGGCGCCCGGAACAACGGAGGCAACCCGTATTTCTACGGCAAAGGCTCCGACGGCCGGCGTTCCCGCGCCTGGAGCCGACAGCACAAACACTGCCGCCACTACGCCGCAGGCCCCCGATGTTGCTGCGGCTGCTGCGCCTCCCGCAGCACCCCAGCACCGCAAAGCCCGTCCCTTCCAATGGCGCGTTTGGGCAGGAGCCGGCCGCAGTGCCTTTACGAGTCCGGGCCCGGGCACCAAGTCCAGCTACGACGTCGTACAAAACACCGGTGGCGGTGTGGGCAGCGGCAGCGGCAACCCTCCGCTTTCGGGCAGCTTCTCCTACCCCACTCCCGACCGCGACCCGGCGGCCTCCTTCCAGGCAGGCGTCAGCCTGATCTATCCACTCAGCAGGAACGTACAGCTCGAAGCCAGCATCGGCTATCACTACCTGAGCACCGTGCAGCAGGTGGGTGCGTTCCGTGCCGAGACCGGCTCCGCCACGCCCAGCAACAGCGCACGCACTTATTACAGCTATGGCTCCCAAACGAGCTACCGCAACCAGTTCCACACGCTCCAGCTTCCGCTGCAGCTGGGCTGGAAGCCGCACCCGCGCGTCACGCTCACCGGCGGGGCCAGCATCTCCTGGCTGGTGGCCACCAACGCGCTGCGCTTCGACGAGGGGAATGGCCGTTCGTATAAAGATGATTCCGAGTGGCAACGGACCGGTGTGTCGCTGCTCGGTGGCGCCCGCTACCAATTCTGGAAAAAAGGTGCCCGCTCAATCGATGCAGGCCCTGTGCTGCAGTACGGCCTCTCCCCGCTCGAGCGCAGCACCGGAAAACGCTTCTCCTATATTGGCCTCCAGGCCGGCTTTCAATTTTGATCACCGCTGATGCAACGCGGGCACCGCGCCCCGTGTCAGGTACAAAACGCTTCTTTATGAAATTGACCAGAACCGCTTCCTTCCTCGCGCTCCTGCTGCCGCTTTTCTTCCTCGGCAGCTGCGTCAAAGACACCTGCCGCAAAACCATCACGATGAAAATGCCGGTGTTCCGCTCGCTCACCGAAGTACGCAACGGCATGCGGAGCGGGGTGGCCCAACCCGTGCGTCATCCCGGTAAGATCTATACCCGCGGCGGCTACCTGTTCCTCAACGAGGTCGACAAAGGCATCCACGTCATCGACAACAGCAACCCGGCGAACCCGCAGAAGCTGGCCTTCATCCCGATCCCCGGCAACGTGGACCTCGCCGTGAAAGGACAATACCTCTATGCCGACTCCTACGCCGACCTCGTCGTGTTCGACCTGGGCAACCTCGCCGACATCCGCCCCGTGCGCTTCGTCGACAACGTATTCCCCTTCCGCTCCAACTACTATTTCGGCAATACAACGAACCCCGATTCGATGATGGTGGTGGTGGATTACACGCTTCGCGATACCGTGGTCGACTGCGACTCCTACGGCGGCCCCGAATTCTTCGACCGCGGGGGCGCAATGCCCATGAGCGGCCCCGGCGGCGTGCTTAACACGGCTGGCGGCGGCGGTGGTGGCACAGGCGGCTCCATGGCGCGCTTCGCCATCACGGGCGATCACCTCTACACCGTGTCTACCTATTCGCTCAGCACCTTCTCCATCAGCAACCCCGCGCAGCCGCAGCGTCTCGGCGAGCGCCAGCTCGGTGGGTGGAACATCGAGACCATCTTCCCCTTCCGCGACAAGCTGTTCATCGGCTCCGCCAACGGCATGATGATCTACGACATCTCGGTGCCCACCAACCCGTCGTTCATCAGCTCCTTTGCCCACGTCACTGCCTGCGACCCCGTGATCGCCGACGACCGCAATGCCTTCGTCACGCTCCGCACCGGCACCGCCTGCCGCGGCGTCAACGACCAGCTCGACGTACTCGACATCACCAACCTTTCGCAGCCCACCCCGGTGCGCACCTACGCGCTCACCAACCCGCACGGCCTTGCCAAGGATGGCGACCTGCTCTTCATCTGCGACGGCCGCGACGGCCTCCGCGTCTATAACGCCGCACAGCCATCGGCACTCGTGCCCCTGCAGCACATCACCGGTATCGACACCTACGACGCGATCGCCCTGGGCGGCACGTTGCTGGTGGTGGCGAAAGACGGCCTCTACCAGTATTCCTACAACTCCGGCGGCAACCTCGTACGCTTAAGCCGCATCGCCATCGAAAACTGATCCCGATGAAAAGACAGCTCCTGATCCTTCTGCTTTCCGGCGCCACCCTTGGTGCCGGCGCGCAGGGTGCCCGCAGCGGCCCGCGCTTTCGCAGCATCAACAGCGCCGGTCTTACGGTGGGCAGCTACGATACGCCAATTCAATTCCAGACGGTGAACGGCCTGCAGTGGGACGGCTGGTACGCCGGTATCGGCATCGCCTACGACCCCTACCGCATCCGCACGGTGCCCTACTTCCTCGACCTGCGTCGCCGCGTGGGCCCCGCGAAGCTGCCCTTCTTCCTGTATGCCGACGCGGGCAGTCAGCTGGTGCTCGCCGGCACCAACAAGGACGGCGCCAACCACCGCTGGAACGGGAAGCTGTACTTCGACGCGGGCGTCGGCTACACCGTGGCGCTGAAGGGCCGCAATGCCATCGAGCTGGCCCTCGGCTATTCGCGTAAAGCCGTGGGCGCCACGGTTACGGAGCCCACCTTCTGCCCCGGCGGCAACTGCCCCGACAACGTCTATCGCCTCGACCACACGCTGCGCCGCGTCATGATCCGCGCCGGCTGGTCGTTTTGAACATCGTCCCTTTCTTGTCGGTATATAGATGGGAATTCGAGCCCGGGCGTAAAAGCCTGGGTTTCTTTTTGCCAACTGGCAAAGGCAAAATTCAAAAGTCAAAAACTATTACGCTACCAACGGAACTAAACCGACTCATTGCCGGCGTCCGCCTTTTGACTTTTGACCTTTGAATTGGAGCCCGGGCGTAAATGCCCGGGTTTCTTTTTGCGGTTGCGCACCGTTGCCTCTTCCCGGCACTTCGCAGGGCTTATCCTGCACTTCGGGGTGATTTGACTTTCCCGCGGCAACGGCCTGTGGTTTCTTGCATGCAAAACAGCAAGTATGAAACCACAACCCAGCCAGGCTTTCCCGGCATACCCGCAGCGCCGGATCGGCGCCCCAAGGCCCGCCCTTGTACTTCTAACGATCCTCCTATTGACCGCCTCCTGTCACAGCGGCCTGTTCCGGGGCGCAGGCAACGATCAACCGTTCAACGAGGCAACACCGCACCGCGTCCACCCGATGGCCGACAGCATACAGGCACTGCTCGACAGCGCGGTGCGGCGGGGGCTTCCCGGCGCGCAGGTATTGCTTCGCAATGCGGCCGGTACGCTACACGTTACCGCCGGCTATGCCGACCCCGGCAGCCGCCGGTCCTATACGGCGGAAACGCCGTCCTGGCTGTTCAGTATCACCAAGACCTATTCCGCGGTGCTGGCCCTGCAGCTTTGGGAACAAAAAAAGCTTGACCTCGACGCACCCATCGGCACCATTCTGCCGAAGCACCTGCTTCCGCCGGTGCCGGGGCATGAAGCCATCACCGTTATAATGCTGCTGCAGCACAGCAGCGGGCTGCGGAACTTCACGGCGCTGCCCGCATTTATACAACGACAGTTCACCCGACCGATGGAGCAGCCTACCGTGCAAGAGCGGCTCGCCTTGCTGGAAGGAACGCAGCTCCTTTTCAAGCCCGGCAGCGATTACGATTACTCCAATACGAATTACCTGCTGCTGCAACTCGTGCTGGAGCGCGTATCGGGTAAGGACTACGCCACCCTGCTCCGGGACGGCATCCTGCAGCCTGCCGGGCTGCGCAACACCTGGTATGCGCCAGCAGAAGCACGGGTCAGCACGATGGGATTCCCATCGGCCTTCTTCGACCGGCAGGGTAAAGGACAACTCGAAGACGGAACGGCCTGGAACAGTGCGATCGGCCGCGGGAGTGAGGGTTACGGCGGCATTGCGGCGCGGCCCGATGATGTGCTCCGGTTCTACGCCACCCTGCGCCCCGGCGGACCGCTGCTTTCCGATACGGCGCTACGCCGGATGCAGCACTGGTTTCAGGGGAGCAAATCCACGCAGCCGGATTACGGCTTCGGTATCGAATACTTTCAATACGATCGCAATGGCGGCGCGCCCCAGTGGGGCCACGAGGGCGATGGGCTCGGCTGCAGCACGCTTGCCTTGTATGTACCGGCAAACGGGACCTACCTGTACCTCAATGTGAACGCCGGCCGCCAGCTACCCGGCCCGATGCTGTACACGATCACCGACCTCAAGAACGACCTGTGTCGCTACGTGGCGTCGCAACGCTAGGGGCGTCTGCACCCGGAACCTTACATTTACGGAACACTGCCATGGAGAAACAACTCAACGACATCCGTTTCCGGCTGCTGGGCGCACCGCTCGTGGCGATGATGGGCCATCTTATTTTCTACAACCGCAACGACGCGGGCGACGGCGACCCGTTCGGCTTCTGGGGCATCTATGCGTTCAGCCTGCTCGAGACGGTCCTACTCTGGGAAACAGCCCGCCTCGTGATCGGCTACTTCCGTCGCCGGTACCCACACCTGCGGCAGACGGCGAAGCGCATCGTGCTCAGCCTGCTTGCCTCCACAGCAGTTGCCGTAGTAATACGGATCGCCAACATCTGGGTCTACGACCAGACCTTGCTCTGGGGGTACAAGTTCCCGCTCGAGGGCTACCTGCAGGCCGTATTCGTGGCCCTGCTCTTCATCGTGGTCATCGGCGGCATCTACGAGGGCGCCTACTACCTGCGGATGTGGCACAGCACCGCCCTGGAGGCCGAACGGCTGAAGAAGGAGCACCTGCAAACCCAGCTCGACTCGCTGAAGGTGCAGATCAACCCGCACTTTCTGTTCAACAGCCTCGGCTCCCTGGCCTCCCTCATCCCCGAGGATCCAGACCGCGCCGTGGAATTCGTGGAGGAGCTCTCGCGGGTGTACCGGTACCTGCTGCAGGCGAATGAAAAGACCGTAACCACGGTAGCCGACGAGCTGCACTTCATCGCCTCCTATTACCGCCTGCAGAAGATCCGCTTCGGCGATGGCATCGAACTCGTGCAACAGGTGACCGACGAGGCACGGGGGGCCGGCATCCCGCCCCTGACGCTACAGTTGCTGGTGGAGAACGCGATCAAGCACAACGCCATTCTTCCCGCACGGCCGCTGCTGATCACGATCACCAGTACGAACGACTTGTCGCTTGTGGTCCGCAACAACCTGCAGCCCCGGACATCGGCAGCCGCCTCGGAGCGGTTAGGGCTGCGCAATATTTCGGAAAAATACCGCCTGCTCGAGCAGCCCGCAGTAGTGGTGGAGCAAACCGCGGACGCCTTCCAGGTTACCCTTCCCCTCATTCATCCCTTACCCGCATGAATATCCTGATCGTTGAAGACGAACCCCTGTTGCGCCGGCGCCTGCAGTCGCTGCTGGAGGACCTTGACCCCGAAGCGCGCGTGACCGGGCACACCGGTAGCGTGCAGCAAACCGTGGAGTGGCTGCAACGGAACGAAGCACCCGACCTGATCTTCCTGGACATCGAGCTTGGCGACGGGCGGGCCTTCGACATCCTGGAGCGGCACCCGGTAACGAGCCCCCTCATCTTCGTGACGGCCTATGACGAATTCGCGGTGCGCGCGTTCCGGGTCAACAGCCTCGACTACCTGCTCAAGCCGGTGCGCCGGGAGGAACTCGCCGCAGCGCTCGGGAAGTTCCGCCAGTGGCAACGGTCGCGCGAAGCAGTAGCAGGCTTGCAAGACCAGCTCGAGGCGCTGCTCCACAGCCTGCAGCCCGCCCGGCCACGTACGCGTTTTCTCGTGCGGCGCGGCCAGAAGATGCGCTCGGTGGAGGTTGCCGACGTGGCTTATATCATGGTCCACAACTCGCTCCAGTACATCGTGACCCGGGATAACCAGCGCTTCCTCATCGACCACTCGATCGACGACCTGGAGCGCGAGCTCGACGGGCAACGCTTCTTCCGCGCCAACCGCCAGGTGATCCTCGCACACGACATCATCGCCAACGTGCAGCCCGAGCCGCACTCCAAGCTCCGTGTGGAAGTGACGGTGCCCTTCGACGGCCCTATCATGATCAGCCGCAACCGGGCGAAAGAGTTCCGCGAGTGGATGGGAGCATGAGAACGGGGGTTGCTTTGATGACCACCGGCTTTCGTTTTGAAGTCAAAATTCAAAATTCAAAAAGAGTGTCCTTAGAGTCAATGCCGCTTCTTGTTTCGAGCATTTATTCCGGAAAGTCGAAATTCAAAAAAGGGTGTCATTAGTTCGGAGGCCTTTTGCTTTTTCGGAAATCCGTTCGAACGGGAATATCAAATCTGGAAAACGAGAGGTGGCCGGCAACGCTTTCTTCAATCAGCAGCCCATGACAACCTTGAATGGCTGCGGCACCCGGAGCTTTTGACTTTTGAATTTTGAATTTTGGCTTCCGAATGAGCGCAAGGATCGAACAAGAGTTGATCACCCGCGTTTCAGGAAATTAAGGTTCCGCCGGATGCCCTTGTACTTGGCGCGGCTCAGCGGAGAGCGCTTGAAGATCTTTTTAAAGGCTTCTTCCGACAGCGCTTCCCATTCACGGGTGCCGAGGTGCAGCACCTCGGAAATAGGCGCAAAGGCCGCCTCGCTGTGCGGCTTGCTGAAGCGGTTCCAAGGGCACACCTCCTGGCAGACGTCGCAGCCGAACATCCAGTTGCCGAACTTCCCTTGCTGCTCCGCCGGGATGAGCTCGTCTTTCAGCTCGATGGTAAAATAAGAGATGCACTGGCTGCCGTTGACGGTTTTGTCGGGCAGGATGGCCCCCGTAGGGCAGGCATCGATGCAGCGGCGACAGGAGCCGCAGAAGTCCTTGGCGAACGGATCGTCGTAAACGAGGTCGAGGTCGGTGATGAGGGTGGCGATGAAGAAGAACGACCCGCTTTCTTTGGTGATCAGGTTGCCGTTCTTGCCCACCCAGCCGAGGCCGCTGCGGCGTGCCCAGCTCCGCTCGAGCACGGGCGCCGAGTCTACAAAGCCCCGGCCACCGAACTGCCCGATGGCGCCCTGCGCCTCTTCCACGAGTGCGTTGAGCTGCCGCCGGATCACAGTATGGTAATCCTCGCCCCAGGCATAGCGAGCGATCTTAAGGTCGCCCTGCTGCGCTTCGGCCGGATAGTAGTTCTTCAGAAGCGTGATCACCGAGCGGGCGCCGGGAACCAGCTTGCGCGGGTCGGTGCGGAGGTCGAAATAGTTTTCCATATAACCCATGCTTCCGTGCATCCCTTGATGGAGCCAGGACTCGAGGCGGCGGGCGTCCTCTTCCAGGAACACGGCGGCGGCCACCCCGCAGTGGTCGAAGCCATGGCGGCGGGCGGCTTCCTTGAGCCAGCGGGTATGGGTTTCCTGGGGCGACATGGGCTTTGGCGGCGAAGTTCCCGCTTTCTTTTTTTAGTGTAGAACTACAGCCCGTTAAAGTTTGCGGCAATTCGCCCGTGCATGTTGAATTTTATGTATACATTGGGCCACCAATTCACCTGCATGAGAAAATACATCCTGCCCTTGCTGTGCGCTGCCCTTTCGCTGAGCGCAAGTGCCCAGAAACGCGCCGAAGCCTATAAATTCGAAAAGATCACACCCGAAATGCTCGAGCGTCGGGCATACCCCATCGACAGCAATGCCCACGCCGTGATCCTTGCCGACGTCGGCAGCACCGAAATCGAGGGCAACACGAAAGGCTGGTTCTCCTTCCTGTTCCGCCGCCACAAGCGGGTACACATCCTCGACAAGAACGGCTACGACGAAGCTACCTTCCGCATCGTACTCGACCACAGCGGCTTCGAAACCGAAGAACGCGTGGAGAACCTCAAGGCTGTAGCCTACAACCTGGAGAACGGCAAGGTGGTGGAGACCCGCCTCAGCAAGGAAAACATCTTCAACGAAAAGGAGAGCGACTACCGCAACATCAAGAAGTTCACGCTGCCGAACGTAAAGGAAGGCACCATCATCGACGTGGAGTACCGCGTGCACTCCGACTATATTTCGCTGCTCCAGCCCTGGAGCTTCCAGGACCTCATCCCCTGCCTCTGGAGCGACTACACCGTATCGATCCCTGAGTTCTTTGACTACAACAAGATCTACAAGGGCTACACCCCCTTTTACATCAGCGACAAGAAGGAGCGCACCGGCCAGTTCAACATCACCGAGCCCAATGCCACCGGCCCTTCAGAGCGCTTCTCGTTGCAGGCCAACATCATCGATCACCGCTGGGTGGCCAAGGACGTGCCCGCCTTCCGGACGGAGCCCTTCCTCTCCACTCCCGGCAACTACATCAGCCATATCGACTTCCAGCTGTCGGCCATGCGCGCCCCCCTGCAGTACCGCAACCTTGTTCCCTCCTGGGGCGGCATGACCCGGGCGCTGCTCAACTCGGAGGCCTTCGGCAAGAAGCTGGATGCCAACAACGGCTGGCTGAAGGACGTGATGACGCCGCTCATGAAAGGCACGCCCACCGAGCAGGCCCGCAACATCTACAACTACGTGCGCGACCATGTGACCTGCACCGGCGGCCAGGGCGTCTTCCTGTCGCAACCCGTGAAAAACGTCTTCAAGAACGGCACCGGCAACGTAGCCGACGTGAACCTCCTGCTGGTGACGATGCTGCGCTACGCCAACATCCAGGCGGACCCGGTGATGCTGAGCACACTCGAGCACGGCAAGGTGTTCACGATCTACCCGCTGCTGACGCGCTTCAACTACGTCATCGCCTCCTGCAGCACCGATGCCGGCACCTTCTACCTCGACGCCAGCAAGCCGCGTCTCGGCTTCGGCCGCCTGCAGTACAACTGCTACAACGGCATGGCCCGCACCATCAACAACACGGCCGACCCGGTAATGCTGGTGAGTGATTCCCTCCGGGAGCGCCGCTTCACCTCGGTGTTCCTGACCATGGACGACAAGAAGAAATGGGTAGGCACGAAAACCCGTACGGCCGGCTACTACGAATCCAGCGACCTGCGTCGCCTGCACCAGGAGAAAGGCAAGGACGCCGTGTTTGCCGACCTCCGAAAAGACATCGGCGGCCAGGTGCTCGCCAGCGGCTTCAGCATCGATTCGCTCGACCAGTACGAGCACCCGGTGACGGTGCGCCACCAGCTCGGCATGGAATACGAAGGAGAGCCCGTACTCTACATCGACCCGATGTTCGGCGAAGGCATCAAGGAGAATCCCTTCAAGTCGGCCGAGCGCTTGTTCCCGGTGGAGATGCCCTATACACTCAACCAGACCTATTCGCTCACGATCTATATCCCGGACGGGTACGAGGTGGACGAGCTGCCCAAGTCGATGCGCCTGCACTTCAACGAGGCCAAAGAGGGTGGCTTCGAATACCTCATCTCGCAGTCGGAAGGTGTGATCTCGATGCGCTCGGTGATCCGCCTCGACCGCACGGTGTTCACGCCCGAGGAATACGAGAACCTGCGCGAATTCTACACCATGATCGTGGCCAAGCAAAAGGAACAGATCGTACTTAAAAAGAAAAAATGATGCGCCGCCCTTTTTTGCTCCTGATCGCCGCCGCAGCCTGTCTGTGTGCCTCCGGCACGGAGGACCTTTCCGTGTCGGCCATCCCCGCGCCGCTGCTGGCCAATGCCCACGTGGTCAAACGGATCGAAGAGCAGCGCTACGAGGTCCACAGCCCCCGGGAGGCGGTGCTGTATAAACGCTACGTACTCACGATCCTCGACGAGAACGGCCGCCGAGCCGCGACCCTTCAGGAGCCTTACAGCCGCCTGTACCGGATCACCGATATCGAAGGCGCCCTTTATGATGCGCAGGGCCGGCTGCAGCGCCGCCTCAAGGAGCGCGACCTGGCCGACTTCAGCGCCGTGGGCGACGAAAGCCTCATGAGCGATACCCGGGTGAAAGCCCATCGCTTCGAGCACTCCTCTTACCCCTACACGATCGAGTACACCATCACCCAGCGCTTCAACAATACCTTCCTGTACCCCACCTGGATGCCTTTGGACGAGGAGCACCTGTCGGTACAGAAAAGCAGCTTCACGTTTATCTGCCCGGAGGAATATGCCTACCGCTTCCGCAACAGCGGCGGTGCAGGCGACCCCGTTACCAGCAAGGAAAAAGGGAAGGTGCTGCGTACCTGGCAGGTCAGCAACCTCGAGGCGGTGGTCCGCCCCTTCGCTTCGCCACTGTGGCGCGAGCTGGCACCGGTGGTGCACTTTGCGCCCGGCCCTTTCGAAATCGGGCAGTACCGCGGCGATGCCGCCAGCTGGGAAGGCCTTGGACATTTCCTCAACGAGCTCAATAAGGGACGCGACGGACTTCCGCCGGTGTTGAAGCAAAAGGTGCAGTCGCTCGTCGGCGGCCTCAGCGACCCGAAGGAAAAGGTGCGTGTGCTCTACGAATACCTACAGAAAAACACGCGCTACATCAGCATCCAGATGGGCATCGGCGGCTGGCAGACGTTCGACGCGGAATTCGTGGCCAGCAAGGGCTACGGCGACTGCAAGGCCCTCAGCAACTTCATGTACTCGCTGCTGAAGGAAGCGGGCATCCCCGCCTACTACACGCTTGTGCGTGCCGGCGACGCGCCTTCCGACCGGCTCCTGCTCGAGGATTTTCCTTCGAACCAGTTCAACCACGTGATCGTTTGCGTTCCCTTTGCGAAGGATTCGATGTGGCTGGAATGCACGAACCAGTCGGTACCCGCCGGCTATATGGGCTCCTTCACCGGAAACCGCAAGGCCCTGCTCATCACGCCCGAAGGCGGCAAGCTGGTGGCGACGCCCCGCTACGGCTGGCGCGACAACCTGCAGGTCCGCAACGTAGCCGGCAGCATCGACGCCGAAGGCAATCTCTCGCTGCAAACCCGCACCACCTTTTATGCCGAACAGCAGGACCAGCTGCACTCACTGGTGAACGGGCTTTCGAAAGACAAGCTAAAGGAATACCTGAACGAAAGGATCGGTCTCCCGAGCTACGAGGTCAATAGCTTTGCGTACAAACCCATTCCCGGTGCGCTGCCTGCGCTGGAGGAACACCTTGACCTCACCGTACGCAACTATGCCTCGCTCACCGGCAAGCGCCTCTTCCTCGTACCCAACGTGGTCAACCGCTCGGGCCGGCAGCTCCCGGCCGACGAGCGCCGCTACGACATCCGTCTTTCTTCTGAATTCCACGACATCGACTCGGTGAGCATCGAGGTGCCGGCAGGCTACACCGTAGAAGTACTGCCCAAGCCGGTGCAGCTCAGCACACCCTTTGGCACCTTCCGCAGCGAAGTGCTGGTGCGCGGCAACAAGGTGGTACTCGTGCGCGAGCGGAAGGCCTTTGCGGGCCTCTTCCCTGCCGCCAGGTGGAACGAGCTGAAGGAATTCTATAACGGTATGCACAAGGCCGATGCGGCCGCCGTGGTGCTGGTGAAGCAGGGATCGTAAATCGGGAATCGGGAATAGAGCCTGAAAGAACAAAAATTTCTTACCGGGTCCAATACAAGAAAAGCCTGTGCAACGCACAGGCTTTTCTTGTATTGGACAGATCGGTCGGACTATTTCAAGCAGCGAGGTTTCACGATTCCCTATTCCCGATTGCCGCCCTCACTGGCAACTCACCTCCCGACCGCCATCGAGGGTGGCCTTGATGTCTTGCAGCATGCTGCCGCGCTTTTCCTCTTCAAGCTCCTTCATCAGGTAGGCAAACGTATAGCCGCGGCAGAAATCCACCACGAAGGCGGTGCCGCCCAGGCTCGGGGCCAGCAGGGCGCTGGCGCTGCCGCCTTTTGCTTCGGGCGCCCAGGCACCCATGGCATAATCGTACGAAGCCATTTCCTTCGGTGCGCCTTTCAGGTCGGTGCTGGCGGCCGAAACCCGGCGCAGCTCCTTCAGGGCAACCTCGCTTAGTACGGTCTGCCCGTTCAGCTTTCCGCCGTTGAGCA
Organism: Flaviaestuariibacter amylovorans; assembly: GCF_039541815.1. Classification (NCBI taxonomy): domain Bacteria; kingdom Pseudomonadati; phylum Bacteroidota; class Chitinophagia; order Chitinophagales; family Chitinophagaceae; genus Flaviaestuariibacter; species Flaviaestuariibacter amylovorans. The sequence continues at coordinate 75,002 of NZ_BAABGY010000005.1, read as the reverse complement.
GCATGCGGCCGAACAGCAGCAGGTCGGCGGCCGACGTGCGCGCGCCGTGGTTGAAGTTGGGCTGTGAGCCGTCCATCGTATTGAAGGTGGTGCTGCGCATTCCCAGCGGGCGGAACAGGCGCTGCTGCGCCAGCATCTCGAATTTCTTCTTGGTCACGAGCTCGCAGATGCGGGCCGCGATGGCATAGCCGCGCTCGCTCCAGCGCCACTCGGTGCCGGGGTTCGTCTGGATCTCCTTGGCAGCATAGCTGTTGGCCTCGTCTTCCAAACCCTTCGTTTTCTCGAACAGCGACAGCTTCGAGGGCACCTGGATGCCCGTGAAGTGCGTCAGGCAATGACGGATCGTGATGTAGTTCTTTCCGTATTTGGCATACTCGGGCAGGTACTGCGTGATCTTGTCGTCGAGGCTGATCTTGCCTTCATCGGCGATCATCAGCACCACGGCGGTGGTCAGCAGCTGGCTGACGTAGCCGGCCTGCCCTTGCCCGCGGGTAATGTTGAAGGTCTTGATGTCGTTTTTGTACACGAGCGTGTCTTTGCTGGCCACTGCGAGCACAACGTTGTTGTTTTTGAGTTGTCGTACCTTTTGCTCCATGAGGCCACTGAGCGATGCCGTATCGAGCTGGGCGGACGCGGCCTGAAAAAGCAGCAGGGAAGCCGCTACTGAACTGACTTTCAGGCAGAAAGAACGAGAAAACAGTGTCATAATTTCCGGATTGGGGGCTTGGAATTTAATTTGTGAACATACAGGAAAATACGCTAACACAACCTTAAATAGCTCAGCAGATGAACCTGTCCAACTATACCATCAAGGCGGCCGAAGCCATCCAGGCGGCGCAGCAGCTCGCCTTCAACCGGCAGCACGCCAATATCGAAACGGAGCACCTGCTCGGCGCCCTGCTCGACCAGAAGGATTCGCCCGTGGAGTTCCTGCTCAAAAAGAACGCGGTGAACATCACGGGCCTCGAGACCCGCCTGGCCACGCAGCTCGACGGACTGCCGCGCGTGCAGGGCGGCGAGCCGGCCCAGAACATCGGCCGCGACGCCAACAACACGCTCCTCCGCGCGGGCTCGGTGATCCAGCAGTTCAACGATGAGTTCGTGACGCCGGAACACCTCCTGCTGGCCCTCGTGCAGGGCAACGATAGCAGTGCCAAACTCCTGAAAGACTCGGGTCTTACCGAGAAGGGCCTCGTTACGGCCATCAAGGACCTCCGCAAGGGTGGCACCGTGACCTCGCAAACCCAGGAGACGCAGTACAACACGCTCCAGAAATACGCCAGGAACCTCAACGAGCTCGCCCGGCAAGGCAAGCTCGACCCGGTGATCGGCCGCGACGAGGAGATCCGCCGCACGCTGCACATCCTCTCGCGCCGCTCCAAGAACAACCCGATGCTCGTAGGTGAGCCGGGTGTGGGTAAGACCGCCATCGCCGAAGGCCTCGCCATGCGCATCGTCAACGGCGACGTGCCCGAGACGCTGAAGTCGAAGACCATCTACGGCCTCGACCTCGGCCAGCTCATTGCCGGGGCCAAGTACAAGGGTGAGTTCGAAGAGCGCCTCAAGGGCGTGGTCAAAGAGGTAAGCACCTCCGAGGGCGAGATCATCCTCTTCATCGACGAGATCCATACCCTGGTGGGTGCGGGCGGCGGCGAAGGGGCGATGGACGCGGCCAACATCCTGAAGCCGGCCCTTGCCCGCGGAGAGCTGCGCGCCATCGGCGCCACTACGCTCAACGAGTACCAGAAATACTTTGAAAAGGACAAGGCCCTCGAGCGCCGCTTCCAGAAGGTGATGATCGACGAGCCCTCGGTGGAGGACGCGATCTCGATCCTGCGCGGCCTCAAGGACCGCTACGAGACGCACCACCACGTACGAATCAAGGACGAGGCCATCATCGCCGCCGTGGAGCTCTCCACGCGCTACGTCACCGACTGCTTCCTCCCCGACAAGGCCATCGACCTCATCGACGAAAGCGCGGCCAAGCTGCGCCTCGAAATGAACTCGATGCCCGAGGAGCTCGACGAGCTCGAGCGCCGTATCCGCCAGCTCGAGATCGAGCGGGAAGCCATTAAAAGAGAGAACGACGAAGACAAGCTGCACGACCTCAATACCACGATCGCCAACCTCGCCGTGGAGCGCGATACGCTGAAGGCGAAGTGGAACGAGGAGAAGGAGCTCGTCGACAAGATCCAGAATGCGAAGGCCGAGATCGAGAATCTGAAGCAGCAGGCCGAGCAGGCCGAGCGCGAGGGCGATTACGGCAAGGTGGCCGAGATCCGCTACGGCCGCATCAAGGAACAGGAAGCGGCGATCGTAAAACTACAACAGGAGCTCGACGAGCTTTCGACCAATAGCCGCCGCCTCATGAAAGAGGAGGTGGATGCCGAGGACATCGCCGAAAGCGTGGCCAAGGCTACCGGCATCCCGGTGAGCAAGATGCTCCAGAGTGAGCGCGAGAAGCTGCTCCACCTCGAAGAGGAACTACACCAGCGCGTAGTGGGCCAGGACGAGGCCATCACCGCCGTGGCCGATGCGGTGCGCCGCAGCCGCGCCGGCCTGCAGGACCCGAAGCGCCCCATCGGCTCCTTCATCTTCCTCGGCACCACCGGCGTGGGTAAGACGGAGCTCGCGAAAGCGCTGGCCGATTACCTCTTCGACGACGAGCACATGATGACCCGCATCGACATGAGCGAGTACCAGGAGAAGCATACGGTGTCGCGCCTCGTGGGTGCCCCTCCGGGCTATGTAGGCTACGAGGAAGGCGGCCAGCTCACCGAGGCCGTGCGCCGCAAGCCCTACCAGGTGGTGCTGCTCGACGAGATCGAGAAGGCGCACCCGGATGTCTGGAACGTATTACTACAGGTACTCGACGACGGTCGCCTCACCGACAACAAGGGCCGCGTGGTGAACTTCAAGAACACGATCATCATCATGACCTCCAATATGGGCTCGGACATCATCCAGGAAAACTTCGCGGACGTGACCGAGCGCAACAAGGACGCCGTGATCGAGCGTACGAAGGAAGAAGTGCTGGTACGCCTGCGCGAGACGGTGCGCCCCGAGTTCCTCAACCGCGTGGACGAGATCATCCTCTTCCACCCGCTGATGAAAAGCGAGATCCGCGGCATCATCCGCATCCAGCTCGAGGCCCTGAAGCGTCTTGTTTCGGATAGCGGGATCCAACTGCACTTCTCCGACTACCTCGTCGATTTCCTCTCCGAGAACGGCTTCGACCCGCAGTATGGCGCGCGCCCGCTGAAGCGCCTCATCCAGAAGGAGATCGTGAACGCCCTGAGCAAGAAGATCCTTGCCGGCGCGGTAGACAAGAGCCACCCCGTGCTCGTAGACGTGTTCGACGGCGTGGTGGTCTTCCGCAACGACGTGGAGCAGGCGCAAAGCGTATAAGGATCGCCGATGTAGGATCTCAGATTTCAGATTTATGGAGCCCCGCCGTTGGCGGGGCTTTGCTTTGCTTTTTAGATACAATGGATCGCCGCAAGCGGCTTGCGTTTCTTAAAGCGTTAGCGGGTTTCACGCGGAGACGCAAAGACGCGGGGTACGCAAAAATTTTTGCGACACACGGAGTGCATGTCATTGCGAGCGCAGCGAAGTCATCTCCTACGTTCTGCGAGGTGTTCCGGAAACCGGCGTTACGCAACTTGTTGAAAGAGTAGGAGCGGTTTAACCTGGCAATTGAATGCGATGTGCTGCTTTGCCGGATTTCACGCGCAACAGAGGAGCCTTCGACAAGCTCAGGATGACAATGCTTTGTCGGCCTCTTACTTTCGGCAGGAAAGCTCCTCCCAATGACCACAACCAGCAGTCCTTACGTGTAAAGAAAGAGGTATCGCCCGATACAGCGCTGCGGCACGAAACGGCTTTCGGATAGCACGGCCAATCTTCTGTTTCCTCTGCGCCTTGGCGTCTTGGCGCCTTTGCGTGAAACCCGCGTCGGAGTGAAAAGAATGCCAGGCGCTTGCGCCGGGAAGACAGAAGCGACAAGTCCGGAGCCCTGACGCTATTGCTCACCGCTTGCGGCCTTTTTCCTACTTTGCCGCCCATGGCCCCCACCAAAAGAAGCATCCCGCATCCCATTACCATCCTGATGATCGTGATCGTGCTGGCCGCGATCGCGACCTGGCTGCTGCCGGCAGGCAAGTACGCGACGCTGTCGTACAACGACGATAAGACCTTTACGATCACCGCGATGGAGGGAGGCTCCACATCCACCAGCAGCGTGCCCGGTACCCAGCGCACGCTCGACTCCCTCGGCATCCGGATTCCCGTTGCCTCGTTCGAAAAGGGCGACATCCGGAAGCCCGTATCCGTGCCGGGCACTTATAAACCAATCGCCGCCAACCGGCAGGGCCCGCTCGACGTGCTGATGGCGCCCGTCAAAGGGATTCACGAATCGATCGACATCATCCTGTTCATCCTAGTCATCGGTGGCTTTATGAATGTATTCAACGAGTCGGGGGCACTCGTTCGGGGACTGGCGGCGCTCTCCTACCGCATGCGCGGGCGCGAGTCCTGGCTCATCATCATCCTCACCTTCCTGTTCGCCGTCGGCGGCGGCTCCTACGGCATGTCGGAGGAAGGCCTTGCCTTCTACCCGATCCTGGTACCGCTGTTCCTGGCCGCCGGCTACGACCTGCTTGTACCCGTGATGGTGATCTTCGGCGGCACGCAGCTCGGCACGCTCGCCTCCTTCACCAACCCCTTCTCCACCATCATCGCCTCCAATGCCGCCGGCGTTAACTGGGCCGACGGGCTCAATGGCCGGCTGCTGCTCTTTGTGCTGGCCGCTTCCCTGCTGATCGGCTATACCCTGCATTACGCGGCCCGCGTCAAAAAAGACCCGTCGCGCTCCTGGGTACGCCGCATTGACGGGGCCGTGGCACCGCCCTTCGACGCGACGCTCCCGGCCACGGCGCCCTCCCTTGCCGGCCGCGACGGGCTGCTGCTGCTCCTTTTTCTGGGCACCTTCGGCGCCATGATCTTTGGCGTGGTGCGCCTCGGGTGGTGGCTCACCGAAATGACGACGCTGTTCCTCGGCGCGTCGATCCTGCTGGCCGTATTATTACGGCTGCCCGAAAAGACCTTTATCCGCTCGTTCCTGAAAGGCGCCGAAGACCTGCTCGGCGTGGCCTTTATCGTGGGCATCGCCCGCGGCGTTACCCTGATCCTCAACGACGGCGCGATCTCCGATACGATCCTCTACTACACGTCTGGCGGACTGCGTGGCTTGTCGCCCGAGGTATTCCTGCTCTTCGTGTTCGGGACCTACCTCCTGTTCACCCTGTTCATTTCCTCTTCTTCCGGCATGGCCGTACTCACCATGCCGATCATGGGCGCGCTGGCGCTGATGGCCGGCGTCGGTGGCAGCGAACTCGTGAATGCGTACCTCTTCGGCATGGGCATCATGGGCTTCCTGACGCCTACAGGGCTCATCCTGCCTTCGCTGGCACTCGTGGGCGTGAGCTATACCGCCTGGTGGAAACTGGTCCGGATGCTTATGGTCTGGCTCACCCTGCTGTGCATGGCCTTCCTGCTGGCAGGAAGATTTCTTTGAGTGTGCCGCGGAATCAGAGAAACCTACGTAGATCCGGACCCACGCGAGCAAAGTACCCGCTTCCGGACTGCATCGCGGAAGCCGTGCCAGCAGATCGCTCCCATTCTTCCGTCGATCGGAGGCCAGGCACGGCGGGCAGGATAAGTAAGCGCGAAGATCATCCGCACGATCCGTAACCCGATCCTTGACATCCGCAGCCTGCCACGCCGGCTGTGAAGCTCCTCCGGCTTCTCTATCCCCCATAAATACTACTCTTGGTGCACAACGGGGCGTCTCCTTTTCCGGGAAACATTCACTGCAAACCAAACGTCATGAAAAGAATCGTTTCCCTTTTGTCTTTTTCGGTGCTCCTTGCGGCGCCCGGGGCCCTGCAGGCACAGGGTTATGTGAGCCCGTTCAAATACAAGGATGGCAATTTTGTGATGAAGCCAAAGAGCGAGATCCAGGCCGAGGAAAGCGCCCGCACCGTGGCGAAGCTGGAAAAGGAATTCGACAAGCCGAAGAAGGGCTACAACGGCAAAGGTGAGTTCTGGGTCGACGGATACTGCCGCTTTCGCCCGGCGTCGACCAGCAGGTCGAACTACGACGAATCCACATCCGAGATCGGGTACCACCGGGAGGTCTACCCCGCCGAGACGGAAGTCTTCTCCGACGACTTCAGCGGGAAGGGCACCATTCCCTGGGCCGGCAACGCGTGGAGCAGCAGCAAGCAGGCAGAGTGCGAAGCTTTTCTGAAACGCCTTCCCGGTTATGTGAACGATGGGATCCCCTTCCCTGTTTTTGATACCCTGAACCGCTTGTCGTCCTATGCCGGTGCTGCGAAGACCAGCATTTCTTCAGGCCGTCTTTATGAGTTCAGCAGGGCCGTCAGCATTTGGGTGAAGCGGAAGGAAGGCCCGGAAGGCATGTTCATCAAATACACCACCAGCTTCCCCTTCGTGAACAGCAAAGACCGCCTCGACCTGGAGATCAACGACAAGGGAAAGTTCCTGATCAAGGCATTCTGCGACAACTGCGAGAAGCAATACCGGGAAGTGGAATCCGGCACCGCCAAAGCCTGGCGCAAAGGCGACTGGAACGAGATCACGGTAAAAAAGGATGAATTCAACAACATCACGTTCTACCTCAACGAGGAAATGCTTTTTGCTTACCGCATCCCGCACGTGCCGCTCAGCGTGCATTTCGCCGGCTTTGAGCTCAGCATGCCCTACCAGTGGGAGAAGAAAGGACTGAAGTACCATGTCGGCCGGGTCAGTTCCGTGCATTATCCAAAGATGAACTGATGAGGCCTGACCGGAAACCAGTGCCCTCCCCGACGCCGCTGCGCTCTACCCACGATGACACGGGCCTTTCGTCAGGCTGAGCGCGGCCCTTTATCCTATCACCCAAGTAGCACATTGCCCTCCCTCGGCTACGTCCGGGACGACAAAACACCTTGTCAGTCTGAGCGAAGCCGAAGCCCGCATATGATCCCTTTGGCACCCCGATTGCGACAGGTTCTATCCCTAAATAGAACACTATGTATCAACGCAAGGCATACGCCGTCATCACTGGCGGCTCGAACGGTTTCGGGTGGGAATTCGCGCAGCTCTGCGCCAAAGACGGCTACGGGCTGGTGCTCGTGGCCCGTAATACGCAGGAGCTGGAGCGGGCTGCCGCCGAGCTGCGCGACCGCTACAGCGTGGATGTGGTGACGCTTTCGAAGGATCTCTTTGAAGCCGACGCCGCCTTCAGCGTGTACGAGGAAGTGAAAAGCCGCGAGCTCCCGGTAGAAATACTGATCAACAACGCCGGGCAGGGCGATTATGGCTCCTTTGCCGACACCAACCTGCAGCGCGACCTCGACCTCGTGCAGCTGAACGTTTCCTCGGTGCTGGTGCTGACGAAGCTCTTTTTAAAAGACATGCTGGCGCAGGGGCATGGGCGCATCCTCCAGGTATCGTCGTTGCTGGGGCAGATCCCCACACCCCTGATGGCCGTGTACGGTGCCAGCAAGGCCTTTGTGCTGAAGTTCAGCGAGGCGCTGGCACAGGAGCTCGAGGGGAGCGGCGTCACCGTAACCGTGCTGCAGCCAGGGGCCTCCGATACCGACTTCTTCCACAAGGCCGGCGCGGAAGCTACGAAAGAATACCAGGAAGCGACCCTGTCGGACCCGGCCGACGTTGCCCGTGACGGCTACTCTGCCCTGATGAGCGGCGACAGCCGGATCATTTCCGGCGCGAAGAACAAGATGATGGCAGTCTTAACGAACCTGATGCCCGACAGCGCCAATGCCGCGAATATGAAAAAGCAGATGCAGCCCACCGATGCCCGCAACCGCCCCGTGCACGGCGACCGGGAGAGCGACGGCTCCGGGAACGCCTGAACAAAGGAACTGCAAAAAGAGGCGACACTGCAATGCAGTGCCGCCTCTTTTTTATTGCCTACCGCTGTCGATAATTCGTTATTTTAAACAAACAAAACCGCTTATGAAACAGGTATTTTGCTTCTTCGCCGCGGGCCTGCTGCTGGCCTGCAACAACAATCCCTCGGAGCCGCGTGCCGCCGGGCAGCAAAGCGCATCGGGCAACAACACAACGGTCGGCAAACAACAGGAGAAGATCGAGTTCAAGGCAGGCGACCCTGTGGACGTGCTCTATGCAGGCTCCTACTACCCGGCTACGATCGTTTCCTTTGATGCCGGCAAGAACTGCTACGAAGTGAAATACGACGACCCGGCATCGTCCAACGCCTGCAAGGAGATCAGCCGCCTGAAGCCACGCGGAAAGTCCTATGCGGAGCCCTACTCCAACAAGCCCGAGGATGCCTATGGCACCTGGAAGCTCTCCACGGTAACACAAACCACGAGCTCGAACGATACGCATGTCATCACCGAAACCAATGCCTACGCCGGGCTCGGGACGCTCACGATCAACGCCGACAAAACGTTTGTCTGGAATGCGGCCGCCGGCGAGGTGATCGAAGGCACCTGGGACCTCAACCCGTCGCCCTCGCAGTACCGCGGCCCCATCCACATTGCAAAAGGCAAATCGGGCAAGGAGTGGTTCGTGGGCTACTATGGCAAGGACGACCAGGGTATCCCGTCGCTGTATGTAGCCAGCGCCGACGGGCTTCGCTACTTCGGCGGCAGATAAGCACCATACGGTCAGCGCTTGAAAAAAGGCAGTCCATCCGGACTGCCTTTTTTGGCGTCGGTGCATTCCGGAACTTTGTTGAAAGCCTGAAGCCATGTCGCTCACCCATTACCTCTGCGTTACCTGCGGCGCCCAATATGAAGCCAGCGCGGCACCTCCTTCTTCCTGCCGCATCTGCGCCGACGATCGCCAATACATCGGCCCCGGCGGCCAGCGCTGGACCACACTCGAAACCGTCAATGCGCAACACCGCAACATCCTGGAGCTCGTGGCGCCAGACCTGTACGCCCTTTACTCCACGCCGCATTTCGGCATCAACCAGCGCGCCCACCTGCTGCTGCGTCCTGAAGGGAATATCCTGTGGGATTGTATCAGCAACCTCGACGCAAGCACCCGCTCACTGGTGCAGGCCCTGGGCGGCATCAGCGCCATCGCCCTCTCCCACCCGCACTACTTCAGTACCCTCATCGAGTGGGCGCGGGCATTCGACGCGCCGGTATTCGTGAACGAAAAAGACGCCGGCTGGCTCACCCGCACCGGGCCGGAAGTGCTCACCTGGAACGGCAGGGAGAACTTAGGCAGCGATGTAACGCTGATCGAATGCGGCGGTCACTTCCCGGGCGCTTCCGTGCTGCACTGGAACAAGGGCGGCGGCATGCTGCTTTCCGGCGACACCATACAAGTAGCGCCGAACCGGAGCAGCGTTTCGTTCATGTACAGCTACCCGAATATGATCCCGCTCCCGAAGCGGGATGTGGAAGGCATTCGCGACGCGGTGGCGCCATTCGAATACGACGCGATCTACGGTGCTTTCGGGCTGTATATCCGCAGCGACGCCAAAAAATCGATGGAGGCATCCGTGAACCGCTACCTGGAGGTCTTCGAGGCGGAAGCCCCCATCATCAGCACATAATGCGAACCGTATTTATACGGAGGATGGAGGATGCACGTCGAGTGCGTCGATCTGCGCCTTGTAGGCTTTGGGCAAGAGTAATAGCCGGATGAAGCGGTCGATGCCGAATACACTGCCCAGCTTATACAACGGTACCGCGAGCCGAAGCGGTGAGAAGCGGCGCAGCCCCAGCAGTTCCCGCACGCTTGCGGGCACCAGCAGCACCTGCACCTCGCGCAGCAAGGTATAACGAAATCCGCCCAGCTGGCGGCGGTACTGCCGGTAGAGGTCGTCGGTGTATTTGCTGCGCACGAGGTCGTTACGGAGGTGCTGGGCCCTCGAGGGCAGCCAGGCAGCGTAGTCGGGCGGCAGCTCCTTCAGGCCCATGCGCAGGCCGATACCCAGGAATACTGCGTAAAGATCGTCTTTCTCAGGGTCGGTCATCGGGCGCTCGATGAGCTCAAACGCCGCTACCGAGTAGTGGATCAGCAGGTAGAGCACGTCGCGGTAGGCCCAGTCGGGGATGACGGCACCCCGGGCGGCCTCCACGCCTTTGTGGATGGCCGCGATCGTATCGATGGCCTTTTCGGCCGCAGCTTTTTCGGAGAACACGATCCGCCGCGCATACTGCACCGTGGAAAAGAGGCGCCCGAGCGGATCAGCCGGCAGTCTCCCCGTGAAATACAGCCAGTCTACGGCCTTATTGAGCGCAAACTCGGCTGAAGCGCCGGCAAAGATGAACAGCACGGTTTCGCTGCGTCCCCACACCTGGCGCACGATATTATCTCCGGGTACATAATCGGCCATAGCCAAATGTACGGGGGTTCTCAGCTTGTTGGGGCCCGATGCGGCGACGCCCGTTTGTGGCGCCCTCCGAAGCTTCGGAGCGGCGCACCCGCACCGATGGTTTGGGGCACTGCCGGCAGGGCTTGTGGCCACACTGCAGCTCCCGTTTTGTGGGGCGAATAAGAAGCGGCGCGGCCGTGCTTCTACAAGTAGCCGACTCACGGTACCGGATACGCGGAAGAAATGGGCCGATGGCTTCCGAAAGCTTCAACAAGGGGTTGGCGCGCAACTCTGCCCTTTCAGTTGGCAAGGAGTTTGACTTTAAAACAAGCACTAAAAGCAGAAGTTATGGCGACAAACTACAACCCGGCCTATCAAGAAGGTAAAGTGGCCGCAGCAATCGAGAAACAAACAGCGAAGATTCCCTCGGACGTATACCTGTGGACGGCAGTAGCCTGTATGGGTGTATCCCTGGCGCTGCAGCTGTTCCGCAAGCAGAAGACGAGCCTGTTCATCGGCCAGTGGCCGGCAGCGTTCCTGATCATGGGCCTGTACAACAAGCTCGTTAAGCTGGAAGGTACCGACGGTCTGCATCAGAACCCGTAAGCAGTACCTTTCACCAGGAAAAGAGGCTCCGCGGGGCCTCTTTTCTTTTGCGGCATCCCACCACATAAAAAGAGGCGCCTTGCGACGCCTCTTCACATTTCTTGCATCATCAGCGATGACCGCGCAGGCGATGAGCCGAAGGGTCGCCATAATGCCCCCCTTTGTCCATCTGCTGCGACAGTTGCAGGATGCGTTCCTTTTGCATTTCCAATTCCGAACTGGATGCGCCTGCACGCAGGCTTTGCAGATATTGCTTGGTCTGCTGTACGTAGAGCCGTTCCAGCTGGTGTCTTTCCCGATTTTCCATAACCCACAGTTTACGATCCACACATATCGATCGCTATGGAAAAACAAACAACGAGCCTGAAAATCAGCCCTTGGATTCGCCACACATTTGTAGCATAATTTGTACTACATGCAGCAGATCGCGGTATAAGGTGGGCTTTCTGAAAAACGTGCAGTTGTGGCTCTGGCAAAGCTTGATGTCCTCCTCGCGCGAGGAGGTGGTGAAGATCATGGTGGGGATCTCGCGGAAGGCTTCCGTTTCCTTCAGCCAAAGCAGGGTTTCCTTGCCGTCCATGATGGGCATATTGAGGTCGAGCACAATGAGGCAGGGAATGGGGCCTTTCTCGCCCTCGAGGTAGCTGATGACCTCACTGCCGTTCTTGGCGTGGGCCAGCTCATATTTATCGGTGATCTGTTCCAGTGCGTCCTTCAGCGCTTCGTAGTCGTCGAGATCGTCCTCCGCATATAGAAAGGTCGGTTTTGTGTTCGCTGTCGTCATGGGTTTCGTTCTTCCGGTAAGCTTTGCCTTGCCTGAGATGAAGGTACAAGATAAAAGATTATGCCAGAGAACCGAAGAGCTGGCCGACCGGCAATACTGTGTTCCTGCAGGCTCAGGGCTGCCGGGCCGACATGGCGCCGCCGCCTGAATCGGTGCGGGTTTGCTGCCGCAGAAAGAGGTTGGCGGAGAGCAGGGAGTCGTTCTGCAAAAGCAGTTGCCGGTTCTGGGCCTGTACCCTGCGCATCTGCGCGGTGGTGGCCAGCAGCCCCACCCCAAGCAGCACGATCACCGTACCCCAGGCTACCCGGGCGCCGTAACGCCTCCAATTCATTCGCTCCATGTAGCCTGTAAGATGCACCCCCCACCTAAACCCGGCGTTAAAAGGGCATTAAAAGCCAATTAAAACCTACCATGCGCAGGGAAGCATGACCTGGAATTGCGTGCCGCGGCCTACTTCCGAGGCGACCTCGATGCTCCCCTTATGTAGCTTGATGATCCGCTGCGTGAGCGACAGTCCGAGCCCGAAGCCGCCAGCCAGGTTCTCCTCCACCCGGAAGAAAGGCTGGAAGATCTTGTCGATCACCTCCCGCGGGATCCCGATGCCGTTGTCGGACACGCCGATGCGGATCTGGCGGCCGTCGGCACGCAACAGCACCTGCGCCTGTTTGTCCGACGAATACTTGCAGGCATTCAGCGCGAGGTTCCGGATGGCCGTGAACAGCAGCGCTTCATTGCCATACACGAAGAGCTGCGCCTCGTCCTCGGGCAGGTCCTCGAAGTCGAGCGTGACCACGTAGCCGGGGTCGGCCTTGGCGATCTCGGCAGGCAGGCGCAGGAGCACCTCGTCGATACGCACCCGCTGGATCTCGAGGCCGCCGCGGGTGCCGGAGGCCTTGGCAAACTCGAGCAGGGTCTGCGTCAGCTTGCTCATGTGCTGCACGTCCTGGTACACGGAGGCAAGCACGGCCCGGTAGTCGTGCGCGGAGCGCTCCCGCTGCAGCGCCACATCGAGCTGGCTCGAGAGCGAGGTGAGCGGGGTGAAGAGCTCGTGCGAGGCGTTGGCCACGAAGCGCTGCTGCATCTCGAAGCTTTCCTGGAGGCGGTCGAGCAGCGCATTGAGGGTGCTGGCGAGCTCGTTCCACTCGTCGCGGGTGTCACCGGTAGCCAGGCGGCGGGCGAGGTTCTGGGCGGAGATGTCCGCCACATCGGCAGTGATCCGTTGCACCGGACGGATGAGGCGCCCGGCAAAGAAATAGCCGCTCACAAGCACGAGGATCACAGCAGTGAGATAGGTAAGCAAAAGGAGGCGCGCGAGGCGACTCAGGAACAGCTCGCCATCGCCGTCGACGCCCGCCGATACGATCACGAGCCGGGTGTGCGCGTCTTTGTGATGATAGGCGATCGCCTCCTTGCCGTTGATGGTGAAATAATGGCGGCCCTTCAGGCGGGCTTCGTTGAGCACCTCGCGGTCCAGGGTCAGCGAATCACCCGGCAGGTCGGCATAGCTGTAGATCAGGCGGTTCTGGAAATCGTAGGCCTGCACCACCTTCCGCTTATAGGTCAGCGTCGTAAGCGAGTCCACACCCTTGACCACGTCGGGCGTGAAGAGCTCTTCCTGGCTCAGCAGGCGGGCGGTGGTGATGGCGCGGTTGCTGAGGCGGGTCGAGATCGTTTGCAGGCGCGCCTGCCAGGAAAAGTAGTAAACGCCGGCAAATACAACCCCCAGGATCAGGAATACCAGGAATGCGAACAGCAGGGTGATGCGCAGGCGTACCGGCATGATCAGGCGGTTTCCTTGAGGATGTAGCCCATACCTACCTGAGTGTGAATGAGCCGGTCGGCAAACGGCTTATCGACCTTGTTGCGGAGGTAATTGATGTACACGTCGATGACGTTGGTATTGGTGTCGAAGTCGATGTCCCACACGTTGAGCGCAATGTCCGCGCGCGACACCACGCGGTTCTTGTTGCGCAGCAGGTATTCGAGCAGTTGAAACTCCTTGGCGGTGAGGTTGATGGCCCGGCCCTCGCGCTTCACCTCCTTGCTGTGCAGGTTCACCTCGAGCTCCCCGGCGCGCAGGATATGTCCGGTGTCGCGTTGTTGCCCGGCGGAGCGCTTCAGCAGCACCCGCACCTTCATCAGCAGCTCGCGGAACTCGAACGGCTTCGTCAGGTAGTCGTCGGCGCCGGCATCATAGCCCTCGATCTTGTCGTTGAGGGAGCGCAGCGCCGTCAGCATGATTACAGGCACGTCGCTGCCTCCGGCGCGTACCTGGGTGCACAGCTCGTACCCGCTCAGGCCGGGCAGGTTGATGTCCACGATCAGCAGGTCGAACGCATCGGCACTGAACAGCTTGAGGGCAAGACGCCCGTCGTAGGCCACCTGCACGTCGTAGCCATGCTCCGCCAGCCCCTGACGCAGGGCGTCGGCAATCTTCTGTTCGTCTTCTACGATTAGGATCTTCGGATTGTTCATAGGCAATTACACAGGCAATTTAAGCATTCGCCAGCACTCCCTGTCCACCGGGCAGGGCGCCGGAAAAGTTAAAGCCCCTTGAAAGGGGCTTTATAAACCAAAACTAACTGACCAGAAAAACTGCTTCCTACTGTAAAAGAAGCAAGGCAAAACTAGCCCGCGCTCCCGGTCGTATCAATTAGAAAAATATTAGAAGTCTGGCCTGAATAACACAGCAGCCATGAGGCGTGAGCAAAAAATTACTTAGAGTCTGTTTGAATTAATATGCCTTCTGGAAATGCTGAAATGGGCGGCCGCAAGCGGCCTTGGCAGGCGACGGCGCAACGACGCGACGGCGCGACGATGAAATGCATAGAAGAGTTTTCAGCACGTTTCTACCTCGCTGCGTCCCCACCCGCTGCGTCGCCGCGAGAAAAAGGCCGCTTGCGGCCTATCGGGGCCATATAATAACTCAAACAGGCTTTTAGGCTGAAAACGCTTTGTAGCCATTCACAAAGGAGACGGAGCTAATCGCGTACTATTACCGCTCCGGCGACTCCAGGTTGAGCAGCGGCGTTTCTTCCTTCTTGCGGATGCCGAACTGGTAGCGCAGGTTGATGCCGAAGCGGCGCGTGTCGGAGCGGCGCTCGCCCCCGGCATTGACGGTGCCCTGCACCAGGGTGAAGCGGTTGTTGTTGGTGTACAACAGGTCGTTGCCGCTAAGGGTAAGCGCGAGCTTTTTCTTGAACAGTTGCTGCGTCACGCTCAGGTTGAGCGAGCCGAAGGTGCTGAGCTCGTAGAACTGGATCTGCCCGTTCATCCGCACAAAGCCATTGAGCGTAAGCTGGGTGAGCGGGCTGATCTTGAAGGTTTGGTACGAGAAGATCGTCCAGCTGCCGCGGCGGAACGAAAGCGGCGCGCCTTCGTAAAGTCCTTCGTAAAAATTACGGTTGTACTGCACCCCGGCCACGAGGAAGTAGCGCTTGCCTGGCGGGATGGCGCCCAGTGCCCGGAAGTAGAACTCCCGGTTCCGCCCGAGGTTGTCGTAGGTGCGGTAGGCCACCTTGCGGCTGTTGCTGTCGGGCTGGTAGAGCACCTGCGTGAAAATGTCCTTCGTATCGTTGAAGCCCAGCGCAATGATGGGCCGCTCGTCGACGGAGATGTTGGCCTCGTAATTCTGCGTGAACTGCGGGCGGAGCGACGGGTTGCCGCTCTCCTGCAGGTAGGGGTCGATGATGCGCGGGTAGGGATTGAGGTACTCGTAGGCGGGGCGGCTGATGCTGCGGCGGTATACGAGGTAGGCGCGCAGCTGGTAGCCCATGATCTTCATGATATCGCGCGATACGTAGATATACGGGAACAGGTCGGTGCGCTGCAGTCGGAACGAAGTATCGTCGGGCGCCAGCTGGCGGCCGTTCATATTCGTGTTCTCCACCCGGGTGCCGGCCTTCACGAGGATGGCGCCCATCTTTTTGGACGCCTGGAAGTACGCGGCATGAATGGACTCGCGGTAGCGGTAGGCATTGCTCCGGCGGTAGGTGGTGCTGTTGCGGAAGTCCACCGCGGTGGTCTTGAGACCGCCCTCGAGCGTCCAGTTGCGGGACAGCTTCTTGAGCACGTTCGACTGCGTCGAGAAAAAGGTGAGCTTGTTGTCGATGAGCCCGTCGAAGCTGTTCTCCGGGCCGGCGGGCAGCAGGAATACGGTGCGCAGGTCCTGCTCCGTGCGGTTGGGCGCATGGGTCACGGAGAGGTCGGTGGTCCATTCGGAGCCGGCACTGTCGATCCGGTACTTGGCCGAGAGCCCCTGTACCAGGCTCCAGTTACGGCCGCTGTTGGCAACGATCGCCTCGTTATCGGCCGTTTTGCCGCCGGTGCTGGCGGCGGCGATCTCCGAGCGGTTGGTGCTGCGGTTGGCGGTGCGGTTGATGCTGAGGCGTCCGTCCCAATTCAGGTCCCAGCGCTTCGTGAGGGCATAGCTCAAGCCAAAGCCCGTATAATAGGTCTCGCCGGGGTAGCGCGTGAACGACGACTGGCGCAGCACCGAGTCAGGCCGGAAGAAGCGCTGCGACTGCAGCTCCTCGTACGAATCGCGCCGGCTAAACTGGAGGTTGATATACGACTGCAGGCGGCCGCCGTTGTTGTTGAGCGACAGGCCCACGAACTGGTTCCCATAGCGGCCCTGGTTGGCGCCGGCATTGACCGAGCCGGTAAGGCCCGGCTTAACGCCCTTGCGGAGCACCACGTTCACGATGCCGCCGGAGCCGGAGGCATCGTAGCGGGCCGAGGGCGTGCGCAGGATCTCGATGCGGGAGATGGCGTTCGGCGGCAGGTTCTTGAGCATTGTGGCTACATCGGCCGTACTCATCTTTTGCTCGCGGCCGTTGATGTGGACGGTGGCCGGCGTAGTGCTGTTGAGGTAGATATTGCCGTCCTGGTCCATGAAAAGACCGGGCGTTTTTTCGATGAGCTCGTAGGCGTTGGTGGAGGTAGCCGCAAGGTTCTCAGGGTCGACGATGGTCTTGTCATCTTCCTGCCGGATGAGCGGGCGGTTGGACGTGACTACGACGGTGCCGAGCGTGGTCCCGGCGCTTCCCTCAAGGGTGAGGGTAAAGGTGGCCGGCTTCTCCGTAAGGCGGAGCGCCTTCTGCACTTCGGCGTAGCCCACCGACGATGCGCTGACCTTGTAGGCACCCGGGGCCGGCAACTCGAAGCGTGCACGGCCGTTACTGTCGGTGACGCGCTCCTGCGCTTTCGAAGAGTCTGCAAACGCTACGATGCGCACGCTGGCATAGGGCACCGGGGCCTTACGGCTGTCCTGCACCGCTACGGTCAGCGGTACCTGGGCAATGGCGGTGATGGAGCAAAAGACGAGCAGCAGCAGCAGGAGGTGGTGGCGGAGGTACATAAGCCCCCTAAAAGTAAACCGCCAGCCCGGGGAAGGGCGGGTGTTTAACAAGATGTTAGAGAAAGGTTTTGAAAGGTTTTTGGAGGTTGGCGCCTCACCAGCCCATGGCTTTAGCCATGGGTATTCGATATCCCACCAGCCCATGGTTTTAACCATGGGTGTCCAATATTCCACAAACCCACGGATTTAACCGTGGGACCAAAATGGAAAGAGCCGCGAAGCGGCTCTTAAATTCGTTGATCCCGGATCAAAGCACGAATAGTCAGAAGTTTGGTTGCGACCCCCATTTGGGCGAAGGAAATCAGTGATCTCCCTTAGAACACACTAAAGATAGTATCCTTTTCGGGTCAACGTGCATTTCCTTAGGCTAATGCGGGTCTGCGGGCGGCGGATCCGGGATTTTTCCCGTTAAAGCTTTCTTAAGGCTCAGCTGCCGATGGCGTTCTTGAGGTAGCCCTCGATGGCCGAGCAAGGGAGGAGGAACGGCTTCTCGGAGATGTCCACGATCATATTCCCGCCCGAAACCGTGTAGGAGCCGGAGATCGTGTTGCCGAATACCGACACGCTGAAGTTGCCGGCTGCCGTATCGCCGTTGAACGTGCCGCCCTGGCTCTGCACGGCCTTGCGGGCTTTGTCGAGGGTGGCCTGCGGCTCACCGCTGATGGGAAGGGAGAAGTTACAAGACATGCGTGTTTGCTGTTTGAAGTTTGTTGTTTGATGTTGTTGCTGCAATGATAGCGCAGAAACGGGTACAGCGGTCGTTACGGACCGCGGCACCTGTTTCCGGCTCCGGTATCAGCCCTGACCTATTGCTTGCCGGATTGCTCCACACTTTCCCGCTCGCTGCGCAGGCGCTCGGTGTCCGGCTCCTGCCCGATCGCGGCATCGCGCTCTTCCTGGCCCGGGTTGCGTTCGTTGTTCACGGTAACGACGCCATTGGCGCCCTGCCCCTGCTGGGGTTGCTGCTGTTGCTCTTTGCTCATAAAAAGGTTTTATTGGGTCCGTCGTAGCAGTGGCGTCGCCTCCGCTACAAGCTTCAAATTCTTTATACATCCTGCTGGTCGATCGCGCGGTCCTGCTCGCGGTCGGGGTCGGCATCTACCTGCTGCTTGCCCTTCTGCGTTTCGGCCACGAAGTTTACATTGTCCTGCGACGGCTCCTCGCCCGGAGCTTTGTCGATGCCCTGTGGGCCGTGGTTGGGGCTGGGGATCGCGTTGGGTTCCTCGCGGCGGCCGTCCCGTTGCTGTTGCTCATTCATCGTTGTTGTTGTTTTTAAACTTGATCGGAATCGTTTCCATCCACATCCCAGCCGGTCATACGGCCGAGACGCACCTCGTGCAGGTCGTCGTTACCGATGTCCGTGCGGTTGTCGTCGCGCGGATCGATGGCAGAGTCGCGGGCATGCTCGTCGGGCGACTGCAGCGTGCTGTTGCCCGTAAGGTAGATCGGCGTCTCTTCACTGCCCGTCCCCTGTTGTGCGTCGCGGCCCGTTTGCCCTTGCTCTTCCGGCGCATCCTGCCTGGCAGGGCGCCCGTTCTTATTGTCCCGATTCATACGTTTGCGTTTGCGGGTATCGTCGCCAATCCTATGCCATAACGCTACAAGGCGTCTCTGAACCGAACTGTCCTACAGACATCGTGAGGCGTCAGGCGTGAGAAGGAGCATACCGCCAACGGTAGGTTTCATCTGACGCTTCACAGCCTGCCCTGCTTCGGTGGGGCCTCACGCCTGACGCTTTTCAAGAGTACCCTTGAATCAGAGCCGGCTTCCCATGTTTTTTGTTCCCCGCCGGAAGGCAGTAAATTGGTGCGCAAAGCTGCCGCTCATGATCACGTATGATACGGAACTGAAACGATTCGACAGCCAGGGCGAAAAGACCGGCTGGACCTATATCGAAGTGCCCACGGAGCTCGCTGCCCAGCTGAAGCCGGGGGTGCGCACCTCGTACCGCGTCAAGGGAAAGCTCGACGCGCACCCCATCGCCGGCGTCGCCCTCATCCCGATGGGCGAAGGCAGCTTTATCCTGGCCGTAAATGCCGCCATGCGCAAGGCCATCCGTAAAGTGCAGGGAGCTACCGTGCGGGTGCGGCTCGCGGTGGATACAGAGGAGACGGCCCTCCCTCCTGCCTTCGAGGAGTGCCTGCGCGACGAGCCGGCGGCGCACGACTATTTCTATAGCCTGACACCCGGCCACCAGCGCTACTTCGGCCGCTGGATCGGGGAGGCGAAAACGGAAGCGACCCTGAGCAAGCGGATCGCGATGGCCGTGGATGCGCTGGCACGCGGTTGGGGCTATCCCGAGATGATCCGCGCCGCCAAAGCAAAAAAAGAAAAGGAGGGACTGTAGGATGCGTACCGTACATATACAGGTAACCGGCACCGTGCAGGGTGTGTTCTACCGCGCCACTGCCCATGAGGTAGCAGAGCAGCTCGGACTCGCCGGCTGGGTGCGCAACCGTGCCGACGGCTCCGTGGAAGCACTCGCCCAGGGAACCGACGAACAGGTAGAAGCCTTTATTACCTGGTGCCACCAGGGCCCGCGCCGTGCGGTAGTAACCGGGGTACAGGTGGAAGAGGTTCCTGCGAAGGAAGCGATGAGGGGTTTTGAGGTAAAAAAGGGTTCTTAAGGTTCTTAGGGTTCCTGAGGTCCTTAAGGTTCTTAAGGTTTATTAGGTACAGGATGGATTGGTCGCACGTGCACGCCCCTCACCGGGTTCCCTGTTCCTTGTTCCTTGTTCCCTGTTCTTTGTTCTCCTGCTCCTCCCCCAAAACAAAAAAGACCCCGCTATTTAAGGGTCCTTACTTCTTCATTCGTTATGCAACATTCGTTATTCGCTATTCCCTAGCTTGCTGCGCCGTCGGTGATCTCCGACCCGTTCATGTCGCCGCTTCCCTCGTCGCCACCGGCGGGGATGTTCTCATTCGCTTTCGGGTTGGCGTTCTTTTGCTCCTCGAAATCCGACAGCTTCGGCTGATCAACAGGCGGCAGGGGCTCCGGGGCTCCGGTAGTACGTTCGGTCATGGAAAAGCTTATTTGTAGTCGCCGTTGCTGAGGGCAAGGTTGCCGAGCAGCGCGGAAATATCGATGGTCTTCAGGTAAGGGCTGAGTAACTGTGTGTCCTCGAAGGCGCGGTACCAAAGGGCTTCCTTGCCGAAGCGCAGGAACCAGATCTCTACGTAAAAACCATCTACCTGGTAGAGCATCTTACGGAACAGGCCTGCATTTTTTTCGCAGAGAAAAGAGCCGGTACGGAGAATGGCGATCTTTTTTTGACGGTTCGGCAGTGTTTTGAAGTACGGGACGGTCATAAGAGGAGCGGCTTTAGACTCTAATGGTCGCAAATAGGGTGCCGCCTGTTGCGGGGCCGGGCGAATTCAGCACCGGCGGTACAAACTCAGCGGCAAAAGGCAGCAAAACCGGAACATCCTGCCGGAAAACGTTCCGCGAACGAACACCTGCCCGGTCCGGCCGGATCGGAATGTGTTGCAAAAAGACCCCACATCCCGCCGCTATCCGGGTGCATGGGCTTTTACACCGCCTGTTTTTCGCACCTTTGCGGCAACCGATCGCACTATGCCCGAACCCCGCAAGGCTGCCCTCTCCTTCATCTTCCTCACCCTGCTGATCGACGTCACGGGCCTCGGCCTCATCATCCCGGTGATGCCGCGGCTCATCGAGTCGCTTACCGGTGGCAATGTGAGCGCTGCCGCGCAGTGGGGCGGACTCCTCTCCTTTGCGTATGCCGTCATGCAGTTCCTCTGCGCGCCCATCGTCGGCAACCTGAGCGACCGCTACGGACGCCGGCCCGTGCTCCTGACCTCGCTCGTCGGCTTCGGGATCGACTACCTCTTCCTGTCCATAGCGCCGAACATCGGCTGGCTCTTCGTAGGGCGTCTGATCTCCGGCATTACCGGTGCTTCATTTACCGCTGCGTCGGCCTATATCGCCGACGTCAGTTCGGAGGCCGACCGCGCCAAGAACTTCGGGCTCATCGGTGCCGCTTTCGGGCTGGGCTTTATCATCGGGCCCTTCCTCGGCGGGCTGCTCGGCGATTTCGGACCGCGGGTGCCGTTCCTGGTATCGGCCGCGCTCTGCTTCGCCAATGCCGCCTATGGTTATTTCGTGCTGCCCGAGTCGCTGCCGCGGGAGCAGCGTCGACCCTTCGACTGGCGCCGCGCCAACCCGGTGGGCCCGGTACTCCTTCTCCGCCGCTTTCCGGCGATCGCCGGGCTCATCGGCGCCCTTACGCTCGTGTACGTAGCCGCGCACGCCATCCAAAGCAACTGGACCTTTTTCAGCATCGAGCGCTTCGGGTGGGACTCCAGGATGATCGGCTATTCGCTGGCGATGTTTGGATTGCTTATCGCGCTCACCCAAGGCGTACTCACCCGCTATATCATCCCGCACTTCGGCAACGAGAAGAGCGTGTATGTGGGGCTGGGGCTGTATGCCACGGGCATGCTGCTCTTCGCGTTTGCCACGCAGGACTGGATGCTGTTCGCGATCATGGTGCCCTATTGCCTGGGCGGCATTGCAGGCCCGGCGTTGCAGGCCATCATCACCGGGCATGTGCCGGCCAACCAGCAGGGCGAGCTGCAGGGCTCGCTCACGAGCATCATGAGCCTCACCTCCATCGTCGGGCCGCTGCTGATGACGAACCTCTTCGCCTGGTGCACGGCCCCGAAGGCGCCCTTGTATTTCCCCGGAGCGCCCTTCCTGCTCGGCGCCGCGCTGCTCCTCACGAGCTGCGTGCTCACATACCGGATACTGACAAAGGAGAAGAGCCCGGCGGCGGAGATCTCAGATGTGTGATCTAAGATTTCAGATCCCTGGCCAACCGAACTTCCCCCTGTACCCGGATCTGTTCGTTAATGTAAACGGATGTCAAGCGTTGCCCGCACAATATCGTGCGTAAGCGAGATCTCAGATCCGCGATCCGACATCTGAGATCACTTCCCGTCCGCCCCGCCACCGGGGTCATCGAAGGTCTTGTCGGCCTTATCGCCGAAGGGGGTCTTGAATCCGTCGCCGCCGCTTTTGGTGGTGCGCTGGTTCTCCTCGTCGTAAACGCTGCTGCTGAGTGTATTGACACCGGGCTGGGGAGCCGTCTCGTCGCGGATGTTGGGGTCGTTGCGCCGTCCTTCGTCCGTGGGCCGGGCCCGCTGGTTCTCGTCTTCGTTGTGCTTCGTACTCATGATCGTCTTTTCAGAGTCTACGTACACTTTTATGCCAGTTCCGACGCCCGGCACAGATTTTTCTCCGCACAGGAAAAGACGAGACCATGCGTAACGACAGTGCCAACCCCTACGATGAGCAGAACCGCAGCCGCGACAGCCGTCCCGCCACCGACGATAAGCGCGTCCACTCCGACATACAGGACTCCGAGCAGGACCGCGAGAAGCTGAAGCCCGAAGAGACCATCATCGAGCTGCCTGATGTGAAGGACATCCCCGGCCAGGAGTTCATCAACCCCGCGCCGCTGGGCATGCTCGCCGATACCACGATCTCGTCTGCCGACGAGGAGGGCGAAGGCCTCTTCGACGACGACGAGGAAGACGAGACCGATCTGGTGATGGGCACCGAGGCCGATGTGAGCGCGGAGGAGCGCCGCCTGCTCGAGCGCAGCGAGACCTACCTGCCCACCCGCGACGAGGACCGCCTGCAGCAGGCCGCCATGGACAATACGGACTTCGACGGCGAGGCGCTTAACGAAGCCTCCTTCGGCGAGGAGCAGACCGGCGCCGACCTCGACGTACCGGGCGCCGCCGACGCCACCCGCACCGACGCCATGGGCCAGGGCGACGAGGAGAACCAGCACTACAGCCTCGGCAGCGGCGAGAACGACCTCAACGAGCAGCGCCCGCAACCCTAGAGAACCGCAGAACAAGGAACAAGGAATATTGAATATTGAATCGGTTCGGACGCATCACGATGCGTCCTTTTTATTAGGCACCCTCATTCCAAAGCATCCTTTCTGAAAAATTTACAGTCTGCTTGCCACGGCGACAGAAATTCCGAAAAAATTGCAGCCTGTTCCGCACCGGCATTTTGCTTGTGGGCGTACCGGGATAACCAATTCTCTAACCGTTAAAAAGGAGGTGCTTATGTCGATCACCAAAAGGAATCCCCTGATGGCATCCCCCTTCTTCGACGATGGGTGGACGCGCGACCTGCTCCAATGGAGCCTCGGCAATTCTTCGAACAGCAACACGACGGTGCCGGCGGTGAACATCCGCGAAACCGACGACCACTTCGAGGTGGAGGTGGCGGCGCCGGGCATGCGCAAGGAAGACTTCCAGGTAGAGCTGGAAGACAACCGGCTTACGATCCGCAGCGAGCGGAAGCAGGAGGCTGAGCATACGGATGAGCCCCGGTACAGCCGACGCGAGTTCAGCTATGCGTCGTTCCAGCGCACGCTCCAGCTGCCGAAAGAAGTGGTGGACGTGGACCGCATCGAGGCCCGCTACGAAAACGGCCTCCTGCACCTGCTGGTACCAAAGCGCGAGGAAGTAAAAAAGCGTCCGCCGCGCCGCATCGAGATCATGTAACGACCAAAGCGGGCCCTGCCCGCTTTTCTATTTTGCTTCTCTTCAAAAAACAAAAACAGGATGCACCGAAACAGGTGTGCACGAAAATGCGGGCAAAGCCTGTTAAAATTTGCGCGACCTGACGGCCTTCAAACAACGTGAAAACTGCTACCGTAAAGCATCTACGACCTAAGTTCCCCCTTTGGGGGACAGGGGGCTGGCACCCTATTTGAGCCGGCTCCGGTATTCCTCACCGGAAAAATGCTAACCATGAAACCCATTCTACGTAACACGCTCAACGTGGCGGCGGGCCTCCTGCTGGGCATCGGCGTCATCGGCCAGCTTGCCTTCAACGGACGCCCCTCCGAGCGTACGCCTACGGGCAACGTCATCACGGCGCCGGTGCTGCCGAAGCAGCTTTCCTTTGCCGGTGAAGCCGTTCCGCTCGACCGTTGGGATGTGCGCGAGCGCCTCGACCGTGAGGTCATGATCAACTATTACAACCACGGCAACATCCTCTTCCTGATCAAGTCGGCCAACAAATACTTTCCCGTCATCACCGAGCGCCTCAGGGCCAACGGGGTACCGGAAGATTTCAAGTACCTCTGCATCGCGGAAAGCAACCTCCTTCCCGGGGCCATCTCCTCGGTTGGTGCGGCTTCGTTCTGGCAATTTATGAGCGGCACGGCCCCGGGCTACGGACTCGAGGTGAACAAGGAAGTGGACCATCGCTACGACCTCATCCGCGCTACCGATGCGGCGTCGGCTTACCTGAAGAGCGCCTACCAGAAATTCGGCTCCTGGACGGCCGCCGCGGCCTCGTACAACTGCGGACAGGGTGGCTACAACGGGCAGGCCACCTACCAGGGCACGAAACAGTATTACGACCTGTTGCTGCCCGAGGAAACGAACCGCTACATCTTCCGGATCCTGGCCTTCAAGCACCTGCTCGAGAACAGCGAGGCGCTCGGCTTCAAGGTGGAAGACGAGGAGAAATACACGATGCCGGCCACCCGTACTATTACGGTAACGAGCTCCATACCGAACCTCGCGGCCTTTGCGCAGGCCAACGGCACCACCTATAAGATGTTGCGCCAGCTCAATCCCTGGCTCCGCGGCCGCTCGCTCCCGGTTAGCGCCGGAAAAAGCTACGTAATTCAATTGCCGGAGGAAGAGAAAGGGTTTTAATACGGGGTTTTGGAGGGTTGCGTTCACGGAAAAGGCGGCTTCTGCTCATCGCAGTAATCAAACTTCCCAAAACCTTAAGAGCCTGTTTGAGTAAACGAGCCTCCGAAAAAGGGAAATGGATGGCCGCAGTCGGCCCCGATGCACAACGCCCCCCGACGCTTCGGGAGGCACGACGGCACGGCGTAAGAAAACAATCTGTTTTATCCGTTTTTCGTCGTGCCTTTGTGCCGTCGTGTCGTCGTGCCAAGGGGCGCCAGCCCCGCTTTCCATCAGCCGAAGCCCTTGCAAAGCCTGAAACCCTGCTTGCACGGTCACATGTGCCATGATCGAATAACCCAAAAAGCTCCTAAGAACCCTGTCAAAACATTCCAAAACCATTTCCCTCCCTCCGTTGTTATCTTTACCGAACCCATGACCCTACCCGATTTCAGCCAGCCGCTCTACTTCCTCCTTGCCACCTTGGTGATCTTCGCCGTCGTGATCGGGCGCTACTTCCTGATTGCCGGGCTCTTCTTCGGCATCTTCTACCGCTGGAAGCCCCAGCGCTACGCCGCACGCAAGATCAACGAGCGTGCGCACAAGCCGGGGCAGTTCCGCCGTGAGGTGTACTGGAGCACCATCACCGCCGGGCTCTTTGCCGTGGCGGGCGCAGCCCTGCTGGTGCTGTGGCAGCAAGGTCGTACCCGGGTTTACCTCGACGTGAACGAGTACCCGCTCTGGTGGCTGCCGCTGAGTCTCGTCATCGCCATGCTCGCCCACGAAACGTATTACTACTGGCTCCACCGCTGGATGCATCATCCCCGCGTATTCCGGATCGTGCACAAGGTGCACCATGATTCCAACATCACCTCGCCCTGGACGGCCTTCTCCTTTCACCCGCTCGAAGGAGTACTACAGGCCCTCTTCCTGCCGGCGCTCCTGCTGGTGCTGCCGATGCACCTCTACGTGGTGCTCACGCAGCTCACCATCATGACCTTCTCCTCCGTCATCAACCACCTCGACATCGAGGTATACCCGAAAGGCTTTGCCCGCCACCCGCTCGGCCGCTGGCTCATCGGCGCCACGCACCACTCGCTGCACCACAAGCAGTTCAAGTATAACTACGGTCTGTACTTTACTTTCTGGGATAAATGGAAAGGAACCGAATCCCCGCTGTACGAAGGACTCTTCGATGAGAAAACCGGGAAATAATGTGCTAATGGGATAATGCCAAAATAAAGTGGGGTAATTCTCTCTTCCGTGTTCCCTGTTCCTTGTTCCCTGTTCCTTATTCCTAACCGATCGCCCAATTGCCGGACCTGTGTGCCGGAAGCGCATTTCGATATTCGTTATTCGATGTTCGCTATTCGATATTTCCTTGTCCTCCCGCCCATTTCGGCAGCTCCTTCAACTCTATCAACGACGCGCCTTCCTTCTTCCACGCCATCGTGCCGCTTCCGTTCGTGATCACAATATAATCCACAGGCACGGAGAGATTATAGCGCAGCGCCTGCTCCAGCACGTGCGCGGCCAGCGGCACCTCGGGCGCCTTGCACTCCACCAGCATCCAGGGCTGATGGTTCGGGTCGTACACCAGCACGTCGAAGCGCTTCCGGAGCTCACCGACGCGGATCTCCTTTTCGAGGGCGATCAGGGAAGCAGGATAGTGAAGACACGAAACGAGGTAGCTGACGAAATTCTGGCGCACCCATTCCTCGGGCGTCAGCGCCACCCAGCAGCGGCGCCACGCATCGAACACCTGCCGCTTCCCGCCCGCCTCGCGGTACCGGAATCGCGGCTCCGGGAAAGGCACATCGATCATGCTTCAAACCTAATGATTTATATTTGTGCATGAAGACAAAAGAAGAGATCGTCAAGAACTGGCTGGTACGCTACACCGGCCAGCCCCTCGACCGGTTCGGCAAATACATCCTGCTGACCAATTTCAGCAACTATGTACGCCTCTTTGCCGAATGGCATAACGTTCCCATTGTAGGCACCGACAAGCCGATGCAATGCGCCACGGCCGACAATATCTCCATCATCAACTTCGGTATGGGCTCTCCTACGGCGGCCACCGTCATGGACCTGCTCACGGCCATCGAGCCGGAAGCCGTGCTCTTCCTCGGTAAGTGCGGCGGCCTCAAGAAACGCAATAAGCTCGGCGACCTCATCCTCCCCATCGCGGCCATCCGCGGCGAGGGTACGTCCAACGACTACTTCCCACCCGAAGTGCCTGCCCTGCCTGCCTTCGCCCTCCAGAAAGCCATCTCCACCACCATCCGCGAAAAGGAGATCGACTACTGGACCGGCACGGTGTATACCACCAACCGCCGCGTATGGGAGCACGACGAAGTGTTCAAGGAATACCTGCAGAAAGTGCGCGCCTACGCCATCGACATGGAAACGGCCACCATCTTCTCGGTGGGCTTCTACAACAAGATCCCGACCGGCGCGCTGCTGCTCGTGAGCGACTCCCCGATGACACCCGACGGCGTCAAGACCGAGGAAAGCGACCGCAAGGTGACCGAGCAGTACGTGGAGCGCCACATCCGCATCGGCATCGACTCGCTGAAGCAGCTCGCCAACAACGGCCTCACGGTAAGGCACCTGCGCTTCTGATCCATGCAAACGCCGGTAGCAGCTATACTCACCCGAAACACCCGAACATGAAACTACAGACCATCACGCTGGTGCTCCTGGCTGTTTTGTCGGTACAGGCAAGCTGCCGGCAAAACCAGAAAAGCGTTCCCGGCTGCTACAAGGGCCGCCTCGAAGTAAAGGGCCTCTGCCAGAACTATACCATCAAGGTGGTTTCCGGCACCATCGACCCGGCACTCGTGCAGGCCAAATGGACCGACGAGACCACCGGGAAAGAATACGAGAACGTGTTCGCGCTCGGCAACCCCTGTGTCTTTCCGGAGCGCCTCAACGCCGGCGACGAGTTCTGGTTCCTGATCGACAATAGCGGCAAACAGGACTGCATCCGCTGCATGGCCTTTTACCCGACGCCGGAAAAGAAATTGAACATCCGCATCCAGTCGGAACCCTGCCAATGACCCCGCCGCTGCTGCATATCCAGGACCTGAGCGTGCGGCTGGGCACCGGCCCGGAGGCCGCCACCGTGGTCCGCAACATGGACCTCCAGATCCGCCCGGGCGAGCTGCTGGCACTGGTGGGCGAATCGGGGTCCGGCAAATCGGTGTCGGTGCTCTCGATCCTCCGGCTGATGCCTGAAGCCATTACCCGCTACACCGGGCGCATCCTGTTCCGGGACGGCGAAAAAGAGGTCGACCTCCTGCAGCTACCCGTGCGCGACCTGCAGGCCCTCCGCGGCAACCGGATCGCGATGATCTTCCAGGAGCCGATGACCGCCCTCAACCCCGTGCTCAACTGCGGTCGTCAGGTAGCCGAGGTGCTGCAGCAACACCGCGGGCTGAGCCGGAAGGCAGCACTGGCGGAGGCCACCGAATGGTTCC
Organism: Flaviaestuariibacter amylovorans; assembly: GCF_039541815.1. Taxonomy (NCBI): domain Bacteria; kingdom Pseudomonadati; phylum Bacteroidota; class Chitinophagia; order Chitinophagales; family Chitinophagaceae; genus Flaviaestuariibacter; species Flaviaestuariibacter amylovorans. The sequence continues at coordinate 46,692 of NZ_BAABGY010000005.1, read as the reverse complement.
GCAAAGTGCGGCTACCCCACCCCGAAAGCATCGGCCGCCGTTACCCGCACCAGCTCTCCGGCGGGCAGAAGCAGCGCGTCATGATCGCCATGGCCCTGTGCTGCCGGCCCGCCCTCCTGCTCTGCGACGAGCCCACCACCGCCCTTGACGTGACCGTGCAAAAGACGATCCTCGAGCTGATCAAAGAACTGCAGCAGGAACTCGGCATGGCGGTGCTCTTCATCACCCACGACCTCGGCGTGGTGGCCGATATCGCCGACCGCATCGCCATCCTCTACCGCGGCGACCTGCTCGAAGTGGCCGACAAACACACGCTGCTGCAACGACCGCAGCATCCTTATACGAGGGCCCTGCTGGCCTGCCGCCCGGCGCTGCACCCGAAAGGCGCGCCCCTGCCGCTCGTGGCCGACTTCCTCGAAGGAAAGGAACGCCCCACCGAACAGCCCGCCGCGAAGGCCCCGGCCGCATCCGAAGTGCTGCTCCGCGCCCGCGGCCTGACCGTACAGTTTCCCACCCGCACCAATCTCTGGGGCCGCACCCTCGAGTCCTTTACCGCGGTGGATCAGGTGGACCTCGACCTGTATCGGGGCGAAACACTGGGTCTTGTGGGCGAGTCGGGGTGCGGCAAAACGACGCTGGGCCGGACGCTCCTGCGCCTCGTGGAGCCAACGTCCGGAACGATCGCCCTCGCCGGCCAGGACCTCCTGAAGCTCGACCGCAAGCAACTCCGCTCCTTCCGCAGGAACGTGCAGCTGGTGTTCCAGGATCCCTTTTCCTCCCTCAACCCGCGCCTCACCATTGCCGATGCGCTCGAGGAGCCGCTGCAGGTGCAGCAGGGACTCCCCGGCCGCGAGCGGCGTCAGCGCGTGCGCCAGCTGCTCGACCAGGTAGGCCTTCCCGAAGACGCCGGCGGGCGCTATCCCCATGCCTTCTCGGGCGGGCAGCGGCAGCGCATCGTCATCGCCCGTGCCCTGGCGCTCAACCCGTCGCTGCTCGTGTGCGACGAGTCGGTGTCGGCGCTCGACGTGAGCGTGCAGGCACAGGTGCTCAACCTGCTCAACGACCTGCGCCGCGAGCTCGGCCTCACGCTCCTGTTCATTTCCCACGACCTTTCGGTAGTGCGCTATATGAGCGACCGCATCGCCGTGATGCAGGCCGGCCGGATCGTAGAGCTCGGCGATGCCGAAGCCGTATACCACAACCCCGCTCATCCATACACACAAACCCTCCTCGAAGCCCTTCCGGGACGCAGCGCGTTCCCGGGTGTGTGACAAAAGACCAGGCTTGATCCCTTTTACTTGAACGGATGCCACGAAGCGCTCCCTCCGCGCGGGCAGGAATTCCGGTGGCATCATTTTTTATCGGGTGGGGGCATGCTTGAGCAAATTCTAAGGAAAGGCAGGATATATGGCCGGCGTTATGGAGTAGCCGGCCTCCTGATGGTCCTCTGCGCCGCACCGGCAGGGGCCCAGGAGAAAAAAGTGGATACGGTGGTGTCGATGACGGCAGAGGGGGCCGCCAAAGCCCCAGGCGATCGTGAGCTGAAGCAGATCGTTTATAAGGTGAACCCCTGGGGCACCCTGGGCTCCAGCGTGGCCATGACCCTCGGCAACATGTACGCGATCAAGAACATCCTGCATGCCAAGGAGCCGATCAGCCCCGCCGAGATCGCGGCCCTGCGGCCCGAGCTGTTCAACGGTATCGACCGCTGGGCCCTGCGCCAGAACCCGGCCCAGCGCGACCAATGGTTCAAGATCTCCGATCTCGGCCTCCAGGGCTCGCTCCTCGCCTCCTTCTCGGTGCTCCTCGACAAGAACGTACGGAAGGACTGGACCAAGATCCTCATGATGTTCTACCAGACCCAGGCGGTGACCTTTACGACCTATAACTTCAGCCCGCTCGGGCCTTCGTTCCAGTCGCGCTTCCGCCCGATCGTCTACTACGAGGGCTTCAACGACGGCCTCCGCCTCCGCGGCGGCAACCGCAACTCGCTCTTCAGCGGCCACGTAGCCAATGCCGCGGCGGCCACCTTCTTTGCCGCCAAGGTGTACACCGACTACCACCCGGAGATCGGGAAGAAGCGCTTCCTGCTTTATGGCCTGGCGGCGGTACCGCCCCTTTTCGTAGGCTATGCGCGGATCAAGGCGCTCGCCCACTACCCTTCGGACGTCATCATCGGCTTCCTCGTAGGCTCGGTGGCGGGCATCGGCATTCCCGCGCTGCATAAGATCCGGCCCAAGACCGTACAGTTCGGTATCACCTCCACTGAGTTCGGCACCGGCCCCAGCATCACCTGGAAACCGAAGAAGAAGTCTTTTAAAAAGCTGAACACTTTCAACGCGGTAGCCGTCCATAGCCCCCACAGCGAGGTGCCCGCTTTGAAGTAAAGCCCGCCCGTACACCAGATCTCAGATCCCAGATCCCAAATCTGACATCTTTTCCCTTACCTTTGCGCCCTGAAAAAGCGTATCCAGGCCCGGTGCCGTAAGACCGGGGACTGGGAGGACCTTCTACCCCATCGCATGCCGCAACGGCGGCTGCGCCTCCTTGCCCCCCAATTCGGCGCCGAGCCCGGCAGCCCAAAAAAACAGAAGTTCCTCCATGAAGCTCTCCCAATTCAAGTTCGACCTGCCCCTGAACCTCATCGCGCAGAACCCCTCTAAAAAACGTGAAGACTCCCGGATGATGGTGATCCACCGCAAGACCGGCGAGATCGAGAACAAAAACTTCCGCGACATCCTCGACTACTTCGACGACAAGGACGCCTTCGTAGTAAACAACACCAAGGTATTTCCCGCAAGAATGTATGGCCGCAAGGAAAAGACGGGCGCCAAGATCGAGGTCTTCCTGCTGCGCGAGCTGAACAAAGAGCACCGTCTTTGGGACGTGATCGTGGATCCCGCCCGTAAGATCCGCGTGGGCAACAAGCTCTATTTCGGGGACGACGAGGACCTGGTAGCCGAGGTGATCGACAATACGACCTCGCGCGGCCGCACCATCAAGTTCCTCTTCGAGGGCGACGACAACGCGTTCCGCCTCATCCTCGAGAAGCATGGCGAGACCCCGCTTCCCAAATACATCAAGCGCAAGCCCGATGATGAGGACCGCGAGCGCTACCAGACCGTGTACGCCAAGTACGAAGGCGCCGTAGCCGCACCCACCGCCGGCCTGCACTTCAGCCGCGAGCTCATCAAACGCTGCGAGATCAAGGGTATCCGCTTCTCAGAAGTAACGCTGCACACCGGCCTCGGTACCTTCCGCCCCATCGAGGTGGAAGACCTCAGCAAGCACAAGATGGACGCCGAATACTACCGCATCGAGGAAACCGCCTGCAAGATCGTGAACAAGGCCAAGGAAACAAACCACCGTGTGTGCTCGATCGGCACCACCACGATGCGCGCCCTCGAGTCGAGCTTCACCGCACAGCGCCTGCTGAAGCCCTCCGAAGGCTGGACGAACACCTTCATCCACCCGCCCTACGAGTTCAACATCGCCGACGCGCTGGTGACCAACTTCCACCTGCCCAAGACGAGCCTGCTCATCATGGCCTGCGCCTTCGCCGGCTACGACCTCATGATGGAAGCGTATAAGAAGGCGATCAAGGACAAGTACCGCTTCTTCTCGTATGGAGACGCCATGCTCATTATTTAAGAAGTATTAGGTTAGCGTAGTTGAGGGAATTACTTGACTACTTGAGTACATGAATAATCGATTCACGAGGGAGTGAAAAAGCAAAAGGGTGAAGGAAACTTCACCCTTTTCTCATTCGATCCTCCCCTCACGTAATCAAGTATTCATGTACTCAGTTAATCAAGTATTACCCTCCTCAATCTATAAATCAAACACTCCTTTATTCAGCCGTTGGAGCACTTCCTTCTTCTTATCGGCCGCCACCAGCAGCGAAATGTTGTGCAGCGAGCCGCCGTAGGACACCATCCGTATTTCTACGCCCTCGAGGCACTGGAAGATGCGGTGTAGCAGCGAGGCGTCGGAGGCGATCTCGTGGCCCACGATGGAGATGATGGTTTGCCCGCCGTCGACGCTCACGGTGCCGAGTGCGGCGAGCTCGTCCTGGATCTGTGCAAGCGCGGACGCATTGTCGATCGTAACGGAGACGGCTACCTCGGAGGTCGTAATCATGTCGATGGACGTGCGGTGCTTTTCAAACACTTCAAACACGCGGCGGAGGAAGCCGTAGGCCAGCAGCATCCGCGAGCTCTTGATATTTACTGCCGTGATGCCGTCCTTGGCGGCGATGGCCTTGGCGCCGGGGGCGGCCGCCTCCTGCGCGATCAGCGTTCCGGCAGCGGCGGGCTCCATGGTGTTGAGCAGGCGCACGGGAATATTGTATTGTTGTGCGGGCCAGATGGAAGCCGGGTGCAGGATCTTGGCCCCGAAGTAAGCGAGCTCGGCCGCCTCGTCGAAGCTCAGTTGCTCGATGGGCACCGTGCGGTCCACCACGCGCGGGTCGTTGTTGTGCATCCCGGAGATGTCGGTCCAGATCTCGCAGACGTCGGCGCGGATGGCGGCGGCAATGAGCGAGGCGCTGTAGTCGGAGCCGCCGCGTTTCAGGTTGTCGACTTCGCCGCGGGCATTGCGGCAGATAAACCCTTGCGTGACGAAAAGCGGAGTGCCTTCGTGCGCCCGGAGCTGTGCGGAGAGCAGCTCGCGGATGACGTCCACCTGCGGCTCCTCGTGCGCGTCGATGCGCATGAAGTCGAGCGCGGGCAGCAGCGCGTGGCGGATCCCCTGCTCGTCGAGGCAGGTGGAGAACAGCTTCGTGGAAAGCAGTTCGCCCTGGGCGAGGATGTCTTTATTGAGCGCCTCGCTCCAGGAGATGCGCAGGATGATCTGCAGGAAGTCGAAATGCTCGTCGAGGATGGCCCCTGCCTTAGCGCGGGCGGCATCCGTTTGAACGAGCTCGGGTACGAAGGCGCGGTACTGCTCCTCGAGGGCGTCGATGAGGCGGCGGGCCTCCGCGCGGTCGCCGGTGGCGAGCTGCTGCGAGATGGCAACGAGGGCATTGGTGGTGCCGCTCACGGCGCTGAGCACCACGATCTTTTCTTCACGGTCGGTAGTGATGAGCCGGGCTACTTCGTGCATGCGCTGCGGCTTACCTACCGAGGTGCCGCCGAATTTCATGATCTTCATAAGGCCCGCAAAGGTAGGAGGAGGATCTTTTGATCTCAGATCTGAGATCTTAGATCTGCGATCGATCAGCGGCTGGCGGCATCGGGATACTGAATTTCTCGGAAAGGAAGCGAAGATCATCGACCACGGGACCGAGCAGCGGGATACCGTCTGCACGACGTACCGCTTCCATCTCGCGCTCCGGGTCGCCGGGGATCAGCACCTTATCGTAGCCCTCGGCCGTCTTTGCCGAGCGGAAGCGCCGGATCCACTGGTCCATGTGCTGCTTGAACTCATCGGCGGGCCGGAACGCATCCACGCGCATCGCGCCAAAGAAATGACCGATGCCTTTGCCGGGCATGCCCGTAGGCATGGGCACATAGGCCGGGAAGGGCGGCACCCAGGGACCGTAGTTGGCGCCGCTCAATACCGCAGAAAGAATATCCACCACGGCCCCGAGCGCATAGCCTTTGTGCGAGCCGTGCTCGCGGTCGCCGCCGAGCGGCAGGAGGGCGCCACCGGCCTTGAGGCTGTGCGGGTCGGTGACGGGGCGTCCCTCCTTATCCTGGATCCACCCGAGCGGGGCCACGCCGTTCTTGCGCTGCAGGATCTCGAGCTTGCCGTTGGCGGCGGTGGTGGTGGCGAGGTCGGCCACAAAGGGCGGCTCGGCTCCTGCCGGTACGGCCACCGCGATGGGGTTGGTGCCGAGCAGGCGCTCGATCGAAAAAGTAGGCGCCACCAACGGGCTGGCGTTGGTCATGGCGATGCCGATCATGTCGTGCTCCAGCGCCATGAGGGCATGGTAGCCCGCAATGCCGAAGTGATTGGAATGCTGCACGCTCACCCACCCGGAGCCGCATTGCTTTGCCTTGTCGATCGCGATCTGCATGGCCTTTGGCGCCACCACGAGTCCGAGCCCGCTGTCGCCGTCGACGGTGGCTGTGGAGGGCGTTTCGTGGAGAATGCGAACATCGGGCGCCGCCTTCACGCGCTGCGCGTCCCAGAGGCGCACGTAGCCGCTGAGGCGCGCGATGCCGTGCGAGTCGATGCCGCGCAGGTCGGCCGAAAGGAGCACTTCGGTAGCCAGCACCGCATCTTCTTCGGGGCAGCCGATGGCGGTGAACACGGAACGGGAGAAGGCAACGAGCGCGTCGTAAGAGAAGGTGGCAGACATGGCGCGAAAGTAATGTGCTAATGGGGTAATGTGCTAATGTACTAATAGGGGAATGGGGTAATGGGATAATGATGGAAAAGAACCGAGGGATATTAGAGCGCCGTGTGTAATGTTGAGCAGCGGCGAAGTGGTTGGCTCATTGGAGAAAAAGAACGCAGATTCTTATGATCGATACGATAAGCGCAGATATCGGGAACGGTTGCTTGACTTCTTGCTCCTGCCCGATCATTCCTTATGATTTCCAGGTAGGATACTGATACGATACCTGACACGATCCTGCACGCTTAGCGGACCTTGTCACCCTGAGCCTGTCGAAGGGTAAAAAAAAGCCCCGACGTTTTGGTCGGGGCTTTCGGGGATTCAGAGGTTGTTTAGAACGGCAGGTCGTCCGCCATGTCGTCGGCTGCTGCCGGTGCACCCTGGCGCTGGGGAGCGGCCTGGGGCTGACCATAAGACTGCTGCTGGCCGCCACCATTGTAGCCACCGCCGCCACCTTCCTCGCGGGCACCACCAATGAGCTGGAGCTCACGCACGCGCATCGAAAGCGAGGCGCCGGCGGTTCCGTCGTTACGCGTGAAGCTGCGGACTTCAGGCTGGCCTTCCACGAAGACCTGCTTGCCCTTGGTGAGGTAGGGAGCCACCGCGGTGCGGTCGGTCCAGTAAGCGCAATCCACCCAGGTGGTCTTTTCCTGCTGGTTGCCCTGGCTGTCCTTGTACTTCTCGGTGTGGGCCACCGTAAAGTTGATCACGTTCTTACCGTTCACTGTGTTTACTGTGCAATCCTTACCCAGATTGCCGATTACTTGCATTTTAATCATAGTGCTCAAATTAGGTCCACAAGATACGAATTCCGGGGCGGACGGAGGCTGTAGGATTTCCCAAAATCCGCTGATTTTTTCCACAGGGAACGGTGTGATTGTTCACCGGGACACCCGGTGTTTTTCCGGGTCGCCGGCCCTAGCCGCGGCGCGCCCAGGAGTTGTATTTGATGATGTAGTAGATCGCCTTTACCCCGTCCTTCCAGTTGATCTTTTTTCCCTCCTCGTAGGTACGCCCGTAGTAGCTGATGCCGACCTCGTAGATACGCACCTTGGGCACGCGCGACACCTTGGCCGTGATCTCCGGCTCAAAGCCAAAGCGCTGCTCGTAGAGGCGGATGGGGCGCACGATCTCGGTCCGGAACGCCTTGTAGCCGGTCTCCATATCGGTGAGGTTCAGGTTGGTGAACCAGTTCGAGAGCACCGTCAGCATGCGGTTGGCCATGTAGTGGTAGAAAAACAGCACGCGGTGCGGCTTGCTGCCGATAAAGCGCGAGCCATACACTACGTCGGCCACGCCGCGCACCAGCGGACGCAGCAGGTCGGGATAATCGTGGGGATCGTACTCGAAGTCAGCGTCCTGGATCAGCACGAACTCGCCTGCCGCCTGTTGCAAGCCGGTTTGCACCGCGCCCCCTTTGCCCCGGTTCACCGGGTGCTCCAGCAGGGTCACGGCCAGCCCCGGGTGGTCGGCCTGGAAACGCCGCACCTCGTTGCTCGTACCATCGGTGCTGCAGTCGTTCACCACCACGAGCTCGCGGCGCAGGCCGGGCAGGCTGGCCCCGGCCACGTGTTGTAACACCTGGTAGATAAAGCGCTCTTCGTTGAATACGGGGATCAGGATCGTGAGCAGGGGCAGTTGTTCGGGTTGCATCAAAAACGATAGACTTTCAGGCCTGTAATATTAAGTTGTTTTGCGCTGCCGGTGTTGTAAAAGAAAACTTCGGCGCTGTCGCGCGGGTCGCGCAGCTCGAGGTCGAGCCAGACCTTTTTCGGACCGAACCCGTATTCCAGGAGCCGCTCCGCCCGCAGCTGGTTCTGCTTGATCACCTGGCCGCCCTTCCACTCGCGCACCACCAGCTGGCTCATGGTCCAGAGGTAGCGCTCCGGGTCGGCGCTCCACACCACCGCCTCGGCCCGCACCCAGCGCTTCGGCTCCAGCGGCGCCACCCGCACCGCCGGCGTGTATGGCACCTGCGCGGTCAGCAGCATCGTATCGGCCGATTGAAACACGAGCTCCGGGCAGGCCGGCACGCCGGCATATTCCTCGTCGGCGTCGAGCAGCTTGCGGGCATCGGGAGCTACCTCGTAGCGCAGGAAGATCTTCTTCCAATAGGCATAGGTCATGAACTCGGGCTCGAGCAGCCCGCCCCGGTGCGCCTGGTGGTGCAGCCAGAGATTGTAATAGGTGCAAAAGAGCACGACGGGCAGCAGGAGCCAGCGCACACGGCGCCGGTACACGGTCTCGATAAGGGCGGCGAGCGGGAAGGCCAGCACCGGGTAGACCTGTATGAGCGCCCGTTGCCCGAGGCCCCCACCGTACCACCAGTTGCTCCAGCTGAAGGTGACGTAGAAGAACGGGAGCACGAACAGCAGCACCGGCCAGAACAGCGCCGGCCGCCGGTACAGGAATGCGAAGCCGACCACAGAGAGAAACATCAGCGGGGTGTAGATCCACCAGCCTTTGCGGAAGCTCCAGAGCGCGTTGCTGAAGTGGGGCGCCCCGAAGTCGAAGTGGTCGGTGGTATAGCTGAAGACCAACCAACGGCCTGCCACCAGCTTCCAGTAGAGTGGCTGCAATCCGCCCACGAGCACGAGCCCCGCGGCCGCCAGCAGCAGGTGCCCCCGGTGGCGGGCCAGCAGCTGCAGGCGGGCCTTGAGCGCCGCACCGCTGCCGATGCCCCACCCGAGTACCAGCAGCAGCGCGAGGAGCTCCGTGGGCCGGATCAGCGTCATCCAGCCCACCAGCGCGCCGATGCCGGCGGCCCGCCACCGTGAGGGCTCCTCGTAGTAGCGGATCGTCAGCAGCAGCAAGCCGGCATAGCAGGTAAAGAGGTAGCTGTGGCTCATGGCATTGGTAATGGCCGCGTATTCAAGATAGTGGGTCCCGAACACGTACAGGAGCAGCACGATGCCCGTGGCGGTGGACGACACGTACCGATCGAGCAGGCGCCGCAGGAAGTGGAGGCCGAGGAGCGAGACCAGCAGGCTGCCGATGCCGATGGCAGCCTGGTAAGGCGGGGAAAAGCCGTCGGCAGGATGGCCCGACAGGTGGGCCACCACGTGCCCGGCCGCGAAGAACGGCAGGTAGGCCAGCGACATGCCCATCGAATACTTCATGACCATGTTGCCACTGGCGCTGTCGCGGTAGGATTGATAGGCATCGCTTGCCGGCACATAGCGGCGCATGATCGAATCCTTAAAGGCTTGTTGCCTGAAGTCTTTGTAAATGAACGCCGCGGGCAGGTAGAGATAATACCCGGAAACATCCCAGCTGAGGGTGGCCTCGGTCTGCGGTTTCGTCCACTTCGGGTAGTAACAGAAGCCCACGGCCAGCAGCCACAGGGAGGCGATCAGGAAGCAGTTGCGCGAAAAGGTGCGCCCATCGTTTGGCATGGCGTGAAGATACGGACCCGCCCCCCTGTCCCCCGGCCCCCTGTCCCCCGAAGGGGGAACTTAGGTTGGGCCTTCACTATGGTAGCCATCACACCCAAAAGCGGGTAAGTGCCAGTAATCAGAACCGCGCTTACGTGAACATTGAGCGTTGAACTTTTTAAAAAAGCGACCCGGCGGCAGCGCCGGGTCGCTTTTTTAAAAAGTGCTTTGAGAAAAGGTGCCATTCAGTAAAGAATGATCAACCTAAGTTCCCCCTTTTGGGGGACAGGGGGCTAGATGCTGCTGTTGCCGCCACGGACGCCCTCGTCCTCGTTGCGGTTGGCGCGATCGCTTTCGGTTTCGCCGGAGGAGCCGGTCTGCTGGCTGTCGCCGTTTCCCTGGCTGGTGCCCGAGTGGCGCTGCGGCTGCCCCTTCATGATGTCCGACATGCCCTGGCTGTTGTTGGACGAGCCTGCAGGCGTGTTGCGCATTTGTCCTTCCTCGTGCCCGTACGACTGGTTGTTCTGGGTGCTGCCACCCTGGTTGGTATTTGCCATAACTGTTGATTTTTGGGTAGTACCGCAAATAGCGGTCCGCAACGCAGTACCTGAGCCGCTAAAATCCAGAAAACGGGGCCCTTTTTACCCGACAGCAGCGCCTGCGGTCCGTTGCCGGATTGCAGCCCGCAGCCACGCCGGATAGTTCTGCACATCCTTCCGCTTTCGCCCTCCTGCCGGGTGTGTATAACTTGCTGGCCGGAGCAGCCGGTATCCCGTAATGCTACGGATTGGGAAATGCAGTCCCCGCGCGCACGGGAAGGAGATTCGGAACCGCCGGAAAGTGCCTTCAAAAGCGCCCGTGTGCCTGTGAAAAAGTCGTCGCCAGCGCAGCGGTTCCGGCACGGAATTTTAATTAACATTGGCGTATGCAAGCGACTACACTTCCTTAACACAGTGTGTTATAACTTGTAGGCTGGAAAACTTGTGAAGTAAGCCGGCACGCCCGGATCACATGACTTAAACCTTACTTGAATTGAGAGACACAATCATCAACCTGGAAACCGTGAACCCGATCGAATTCTTCGGGGTCAACAACGGTAAGCTGGACATCCTGAAAAAGAAATTCCCCTTGCTCAAGATCCTCTCGCGCGGCACCCAGCTCAAACTGAGTGGCGCTCCCGAGCAGGTAGACGGGGCCAAGGAAAAGATCGAACTCCTTATTCAATACCTTGAACGCAACGGCCACATGAGCGAGAATTATTTCGAGCAGGTCCTCGGCGGCGACGATGCCGAGACGGTCGACAACTTCGTAGAGCGCAACCCCAACGACGTGCTCGTGTTCGGACCCAACGGCAAGACCGTGCGCGCCCGCACCGCCAACCAGAAACGCCTGGTAACGGCCGCGGAAAAGAACGACATCGTGTTTGCCATCGGCCCTGCCGGTACCGGTAAGACCTACACCGCGGTGGCGATGGCCGTGCGCGCCCTCAAGAACAAGGTAGTGAAGAAGATCATCCTCACGCGTCCCGCGGTAGAGGCCGGCGAAAGCCTCGGCTTCCTCCCGGGCGACCTCAAGGAGAAGATCGATCCGTACCTGCGCCCGCTCTATGATGCGCTCGACGACATGATCCCGGCCGACAAGCTCGGATACTATATGTCCACCCGCACCATCGAGATCGCACCCCTCGCCTACATGCGTGGCCGTACGCTCGACAACTGCTTCATCATCCTCGACGAGGCCCAGAACGCCACGGATCTGCAGCTCAAGATGTTCCTCACGCGTATCGGCGGCAACGCCAAGGCCATCATCACCGGTGACCTGACGCAGGTGGACCTTCCGCGCAACCAGCGCTCCGGCCTGGCCAAGGCGAGCAAGATCCTGCGCAACATCGACGGCATCGGCTACATCGAGCTGGACGAGGAAGACGTAGTGCGTCACCGCCTTGTGAAGGCCATCCTGAAAGCGTATGACAAGGAAGGCCAGCGCGAAATGGAGGAAGAAGAGGCCGAGCGCGCCGAGCGCCGGCAGCGCTTCGCCCCGCGCCGATCCGACGAGGGATCGCAAGGACAACAAAGCCAGTAACATCGTACAAGGCCGCGGAATGATCCGCGGCCTTTTTTTGACCCATCCCCAGCCCCTCCCAACGGGAAGGGAGGCCCCCCCGGCCCCTCCCGAAGGGATGGGAGGACCCACCCCCGGCCCCTCCCGAAGGGATGGGAGCAATGCATCCCCGGCCTGTGCTCCGCGCGCAACCTTTGCTTTTTGCTCGGTGTCCAGGGGAAGGGAGCGGCATCCTGCTTCTATCGAACATTGGCCAACCCGCAGGGGTCTCCCTTCCCTTTGGGAAGGGGTCGGGGGGATGGGCCGGGGATGGGTTATCTTTGCCGCATGCGACTATTCCTGATGCCACTGGCACTGTTCCTCCTGGCAGCCTGCGGCGGTAATGACCAGAAAGGGCCCACCGGGTCGGAAAGCGACGTGGACGCCGCCCGCAACTTCATCCGCGCCTCGCTCGACAACAACTACGACGCAGCGCGCTCCTACCTGGTGCCCGACTCCACCAACCTCGAATACCTCGAAACGACGCGCCGCGTGCGCGCCGGGATGGACAAAGCCGAGAACCGCAAATACCACGAGGCCTCCATCCGCATCTTCGACACGAAGCCGCTTAACGACAGCACGTCCATCGTGACCTACGACAACTCCTACAAGCAGCAGCGCAGCGACCTTAAAGTCGTACGCAGCGGCGGGCAGTGGCTCGTGGACCTCAAATATTCGTTCAACGACAGCACCGCGCAGCAGCCATGATCCGCACACTGTTGCTCGTGGGCATCGGCGGCGGCAGCGGCGGCATCCTGCGCTTTCTGATCCAGCGCTGGCTCAACGCGCCGTTCTTTTCCTGGGGCACCCTGCTCGTGAACGGTCTCGGCTGCTTCCTGATCGGCGTGCTTTGGGCACTATCGGACCGCAACCTTTCCAGCGATGGACGGCACCTGTTGATGAGCGGCTTCTGCGGCGGCTTCACCACCCTGTCGGCGTTTACGCTCGAAAGCAACGGCCTCCTGCAGGACGGTCGCGCCGGCACTTTCCTCCTCTATACTTTCGCCACGGTGGCTGGCGGTCTGCTCGCTACCTTTGCCGGGTATAAACTGATGACATGACGATGAAAAAGACCCCGACCATACAAGTACTCCACCCCTGGCACGGCGCCCACTTCGGCACTAAAGCCCCGCAGCGCGTCAACGCGCTGATCGAGATCACGCAGGGCTCGCGCACCAAGTACGAGATCGATAAGGAGACGGGCCTCCTGCGCCTTGACCGCGTGATCTACTCCTCCTTCCACTACCCCGTCAACTACGGCTTTATCCCGCAGACGCTTGGCCTCGACGGCGACCCGCTCGACATCCTGGTGCTCTGCTCGCAGCCCATCCAGACGCTCTGCCTCGTGGACGCCACCATTATCGGCAACATGCAGATGATCGATAACGGCGAGGAAGACGACAAGATCATTGCCATTGCCACCAAGGACCCCTCCGTGAACCACATGCAGGAGATCGACGACCTGCCCCGCCACTTCTTCAACGAGCTGAAGAATTACTTCGAGCAATACAAGGTGCTGGAAAACAAGGAGGTGGTGATCGAGGACTTTCAGCCCCGCGAAGTGGCCTACAAGATCGTGGAAGACGCCATCGCGCTCTACAAGGAAACCTTCACCCATGAGGGCTGATCAAAAAAAACGACCCATGAACTTTGAGATCGTTCTGGCCCTTCTGGCCGTAGGACTCGTGGCCGGCATGCTTGGCGGCCTCGTCGGCATCGGCGGCGGCATCGTGATCGTTCCGGCGCTCGTGTACTTCATGGGCTACTCCCAGAAGATGGCCCAGGGCACCTCGCTCGGCATCCTGCTGCTGCCCGTAGGAATACTGGCCGTATGGCAATACCACAAGGCCGGAGAGCTTAATATGCAGGCCGTGTGGCTCGTGGCCGCGGGCTTCGTGGTCGGCGGCTTTCTCGGGAGCCGCATCGCCCTCAGCCTGCCCCAGGACACCGTCAAGAAGATCTTCGCCGCCGTACTGATCCTGACCGCGTTCAAGATGCTGTTCCTCGACAAGAAGATCAAGGAAACGGCCGCTCGGAATACGGCGCCGGTTGAGGCTATCGAAAAAAAGGTCTGACCCCTTTGCTCCCCCGCTTATCTGTTTGCTCCCGCCCACCGGCGGGAGTTTTTTATTACCTTCCCGCTGCGCACCTCCGCACCAAAACTGACGCCATGAAAAAATTACTGACCGCCTGTATCCTGCTCTGGTCCGGAGTGACCTACGCTCAGCCAAGCCAGCAGCTCGCCAGCGCCGCACTCCGCTACTTCATCGCACTTCCCTACGGTAAGACCACAACGGCCTTCCTGCAGGAGCTTGCCGCCGACACCTCGCTGATCGTGGATCCCAAGGAAAGCGCTGAGCGTTTCCGGGCGCGCTTCCGGTCCAACCGCCTGTTTCCGGAAGCAGATTCGGCGGGTATTCAATATGGCCGCAACGGAACCTATTGGAAGAACCGAAGCACCGGTGCTACCTACCGTGGCACGAGCTACAACTCACTCATTCAGGTCTACCGCGTTCCGAAAGACCGGTTCACCTGGAAGGAATGGAAAGACCGCTGCATGACCATCGTGCGCGACCTGGGGAGCGTTACCAATCGGAAAGACCTGAACCTGATCACCGACCTGAAGGTGCGCGGCTTTACCTTCTCGGACCGTGAGTTTCGCACCAACGACATTAACATCCGTTTTGGAGAGGCCGCGCACAGTGATCACTGGTTCTTCCTGATCGAGCTGATGCACGAGCCGCCGGTACAACAACCTTAAATGAAGATTCACCGTCAATAAAGATCCTGATCCTGATGAAGCCTGTATTATTACTGATCGCGCTTTGCTATTGCACCGCCGGCCATGCGCAGCTGAGCCCCGGGCTAGACGCCGTTGCCCGCCGGTATTTCCACCTGCTGCCGGAGGGAACTGACCCGCAGGAGTGGGTGAAGCAACTCAATGCCGCCCCTGCCGTGGTGCCTTCGCCTGTACCCGCGCCGAACTGGCTGTTCCGCGGACGCTTTCACAATCCACGAATGATCGAAGGTGCAGACACTGCTACCCTGCTTTTTGGCCGGGTGAACACTTACCATAAGAACATAAGTACCGGTGCCACGGTGCTGACAAGCTCCTATTACACCTATATCCAGGAATACAGCGCTCCCGGGAAAGACTTTACCTGGAAACAGTGGAAGCGGTATTGCAAGGAGATCGTTCAGCCGTTTTTAGCCAACAGTATCTGGCGGGAGCAGACTTCCGGCACCGCTGGCCAGGTGCGTGTGTATACCATCAACGACCGGGACCACGCCGATCCGCATCTACGCATCCGGTTCGGGAAGAATCTCCGTGACGATTGGTTCCTGTCGCTCGAATATCAATACAATGCGCTCCCCTGACCCGTTGGCGGACCGGTAAGCCCTTCGCCGGCAATAGGCACGAATACCGAACCATACTTTAGCCCAACACCCGCCGGATGGAATGCAGCGGGTGCGTTTGGACGCCATCCGCGCGGCGCACGATGCCTTCCTGTCGCAACTCGTCGACGCGCACCTTGCCCGCAGCATGGATGATCCCGCCCTCACCCAGCACGATGCCCACATGCGTCACGCGGCCCTTCTCGTTGTGAAAAAAGGCCAGGTCGCCGAAGCGGGCTTCCTCTACGCTTGAAACGGGTTGCCCCTGCTCCGCCTGCTGGTACGCATCACGCAACAGCCCGATGCCGCACAAGCGGAACACAGTCTGCACAAAGCCGCTGCAGTCGACGCCCAGCACCGTCTTGCCGCCCCAGAGATAGGGGGCGTTCCGGAATGCATGCGCCGTGCGCCACAGCAGGTCGGCGTCGAAGGGGTCGCGGCGGTCGCGCAGGAGGCCGTGGTACTTGTGCTCGCCGTCCCAGAGCAGCCGCGTTTCGGGATCGTAGCCGGGCAGGAAGGCGCCCATCGGCAGGTTATAGAGCCCGTCGGGGCCGGTGAGCGGGTTCAGCGGATCGCTGCAGACATACGCCGGCTGCAGGCGTGCCAGGGCCTCGTCGGTCGCCGTCAGCTGCAGCGCCGTGACCCAACCCTCGTAGCCGTCGATCAACCCACGTATGCGCCGCCACTCGGCAGCTTCCTCCAGCACCTGCACGGGCTCGCCGAACAGCAGCTGGCTCACGAGCTCGCCCCGGTGGGCCGCCTCGCCGCGCACCGGGGCTACCGGCACCGCACAAAATGCAAATTCCATGAATGCTTTTTTGTGCAATGTAGCAATCGGTGCATCTTAGCAGCAGCCAAATACTCCCGGAGTACCCTGTGACCCCTGCACGCCTTCACGATATGACCGATGCCGACCTGCTCGCCCGCTACTACGCGACCGGCGACCAGCAATGGCTGGGGCACCTGCTCGAGCGCTATACGCTGCTCCTGCTCGGCGTATGCATGAAATACCTGAAAGACGAGCACGAGGCCCGCGACGCCGTGCAGCAGGTATTCCTCAAGGTACTGACAGAGGCAGGCCGCTTCAAGATAGAATTCTTCAAGTCCTGGCTCTACATGGTGGCCAAGAACCATTGCCTGATGAAGCTCCGGAGTCAGCAGGGCAAGCGGATGCAGGACATCGACAACCATGCCTTTGCCGCACCCGAGGACCGGCGCGAGGAACTGCTTGAGAACGAGCAGACCTACCGCTACCTCGGACAGGCCCTTGCCGAACTGGGGCCGGAGCAGCAACAGTGCGTAACTTTGTTTTACCTGGAAAAGAAAAGCTACCAGCAGGTGAGCGACCTTACGGGTTACTCGCTGATGCAGGTCAAGAGCTATATTCAGAACGGCAAGCGCAACCTCCGCATCCTGCTGGAGCGCAAGCTGAAAGAACACACGAAATGAACGAGCGCCTCAAGGACATATTATCCAACCTGCATTCCGAGGTCGACCAGGAGGAGCTCCTGCGCTACCTTGAGGGGCATCTGGCGCCCGAGCAGCAGCAGGAGCTGGAGGCGCAGCTCCTCGACAACGACTTCGAAGCCGAAGCGCTCGAAGGCCTGCAGGCCCTCCCCGACCAGAAAAAGATCGCGGGCCTCGTGGAAGGCCTCAACCGCGACCTGCGGAAGAAAACCGAAAAGCGGCAGGCTCGCCGCAAGGCACCCCTGCAACTGGAGCCCTGGCTCCTCATCACCATCGCCCTCATCCTCCTGCTTGCCATCATCGGTTTCGTGATCATCAAGATGAAGTCGGGCGAGTAGTTTATTTGTCGATTGGTCGATTGGTAAGGGGTCGTTTCGGTGCAGCATACTTGATCGTACCGGAAGACCATACGCGTGCGCGGTGTACCGATGTGAAGCCCATAGCGCTGTAAGCAACGATCCGCGGTAATCGTATCAAATCCGTATCATCGGCGTTCCTTCTCTCATGTGTGCTTACAATCAGCGCGCTGCCCAAGATAACAGACACAGGATTGCGGGTCGTTATTTCGACACTCGGTATTCCACGGTTGAAACGCTGGGTGGCCAAGGCCAACCGTTCGTTGTTCCCTGTTCCTTATTCCTTGTTCACCTGTTATCCCAGGCAAGCGGGAGCCCTGGCGGTGACGCTGCCCCCGGGAAATCTGAAATCACAAATCACAAATCTGCAATAAAAAGCCCCGGCTTCAACCGGGGCTTTTCAACTTCTTACTGATACTGTATATATACGGGCTTCGGCTTCAGTCCCAGGATCGTCTCGCGACTCATCATCTCCTTCTGGTTCGACTTCTCCGTATCGTTCACGTAGAACAGCTTGAAACCCGTGAACTGCACCGGCTGCTCGTTGATCCAGTAGCGGTAAGTGCCTTTCTTCAGGTCCGGGGGACCCCAGCCGTCCATGTCCATGATGATCTGCACCTCGGGGCGCAGGGTGATGTCCTTATAGTTCTGCACCATGCCTTTGGTAAAGCGGTGCACCATGAACATCTTGGGGGGCAGGTTGTGCTTCTTCACGAGGTCGGCGAGGTACCCCGACACGTAGTTCACCTCGGAAGCGGTCACCGTACCGATCACGGAGCCGGGCTTCTTGCCGCCCTTGCCGTTCATCGCGAACTCAGGGTCGATGCCGAGGTGCACGTTGGGCAGTGACAGGTATTTCTCGAACAGCGGGATCTCTTTCTCGAACGTCGAAAGGCCGATCTGCACGTCGATGAATACGATGGCGTTGATCTCCTTGGCCCAGTTCAGGATGGTGTCGATTTGGTGGTGCGGCATCCGGTAGCGGTACATGCCGTCCTTGCCGGGCGCACCCTGCGCGGTTACAGCGATATAGTGCAGGCAGGGAATCGACTTGATGACCGTATCGGCCTCGTTCCAGAGCCGGGTCTCTTCGAGGAGCTTCGGGATCATCTCCGCTTTCGGCCACTTACCGAGGGCGCCCATCCGGTTGGAATACAGGTTGCCGTAGTAGGCGATGGGGCGGTAGAAGGGCAGGATCGCACCCGGCAGCGGGTAGGGCCCCTTCACCGGCCAACGGCCCGTGGTATCGCCATTGGCCATATACTTCAGGAGGTAGTCGTAACGCGCCGTATCGAGTGTGCCGCCGCTGCCGGCAGGTGCCCCGGGCGTTGCAGCGGCGGTGGCTGCTGCGCCCGTCTTTTTCGTACTGTCGGCCGCAGCCGCATTCCCCTTGTCGCCGTTCGACTGCCCGTTGCACGAAAGCAGCGTCATCATGGCCAGAAATCCGATGAATCCTTTCATGGAGCGAAGATATTGATCCGACATCGAGTACATAGCTCATCCGGAAGATAAATCAATAGGATTTCCGTAGTTCCACATGGGGCAGTCCGGTTCTTTGAAGAAATCAAGGCAACCAAAAACAGAAGCTGATGATCTTCCGCCTGGTTGTTCCTGCTCTCGCCTTTGTGCTGCTCTTCCTGGCCGCCAGGTCGCAGGTGTCCGGGCAAGCCAGGCAACCCGGCTGCCCCCCCATCATCCCGATCGATAAAAATCATCGTGCCGCTCCCGGCCGGCGGCAAGCCCTGGTGCCGGCTCCTGCCGATGATCCTCCGGTCGTCCCGATCGTGGTGATGGTACGGATGTACAACATGACCTCCAAAAGCTTCGGCAAGGAGGAAGGCGTTACGGCAAGTATGATCCTGCCCGGCGGCGTGTTCGGGCCCATCCCCGGCGTTGGCAGCGCCCGCTACATCGGCTCCTGCGGCGACCGCGCCGCTTTCCAGGCCCGCCAGCGCCCCCTCGACTTCGACAAGGCGGCCAGGTAAGCTCGCTGCACCTGCACGAAATACCCGGCGCTTCTGCTCATGAAAATGGGTGCCTTTGAGGCACCCATTTTCAGTGTAAGCCGGCTGTACGGGCCTGTGTGTACTGCGTCCATCATTTTCCCGACAACAGTACCCGGACGGTCTTCCGGTGCGTACCGTCCTCCACCACCAGTTGGTAGGCACCACCGGTCAGGCCATGCACACCGAGGTCCACCGGAAGCAGCGCGGTGCCGGAAGGCAGGGCAGCCCGGCCCGACAGGATCCGGACGCCATTGGCTGTATAGAGTGAATAGGTGACCGTTTCCTTCCACGCACCTGCCATCTGGATCGTTACCCGGCCTGTAGCCGAGGGATTCGGAAACACCTTGAGCCGGAAGTCGTCTGCAGCGCCTGCTGCCGTGCTGCGGCCGGGCCCCTTCCCGCGTTCGGTAACGGCCGTAGCAGCGCCTGCTTGCCGGCCCGTCGACGTTGTGCTGGCCGGCTGGTCCACCACGTTAAAGCTGATGTTCAGGGAAGCACCGGCCGTGCCCGCGCCGCCGGAATTCGTATAGGGCGTTGCAGAAAGGTAGTACGGACCAGTAAGAGGCGTCCACGCGGAATAGTTGCCTCCCGTTTCGGCAAAGAGGGCATACGGGGCTCCGGACTCCGTAACCGTGCGCACCATCCTGCCCGAGAGGCGCAGGATCACACTGCCGACTACCGACGGCGCGGTGTTGGCGCGGATATTCAGGTTGCGCGTGGGCAGGGCTGCCAGGTTCAGCGTGGCGCCGTCGGTCAGTGTCATGATATCCTGGTCGGTGTCGGCATTCACCAGCGTGAAGGAGCTGATCGACTGCGTGGCCGTGGCCGTTCCGCTCAGCGTCACCGTGACCTCGTCGGGTTGGCTCTGCGCACCTTTATCGTCGGTCACCACGAGCGCGAACACATAGGTACCGTTGACCATCCCACTCACCGTGGGCTGTGCCATGCTGCTGTTGAAGGTGGGCGTATTCGGCCCGCTCACCAGCGTCCAGTTGTAGGCAGCTATGGTGCCGTCGGCGTCGGTGCCCCGCCCGGCCAGCGTGGTGGAATTGTTCGGCTGCTGCAGCGACCTGTCGGATCCCGCGTCGGCTACCGGCGCTTGGTTACTGCTTTCATCCACTACGATGAAGTTTACCGTGTACGCGGAGCCTGCCGTACCCGAGCCGCCGGTGCTGCTGTAGGGTGTTGCTTTCAGGTGATAGGGACCCGGCACCGGCGTCCACGCATGGTAGTTGCCCCCGACATCACCGAAGAGCGTGAAGGGAGCCGTCGATTCAGTATAGTACCGGGTCTGTGTACCCAACAGGTTGAAGACTACGCTCCGCACGGCGGCCGATCCGGCGTTGGCACGGATGTTCAGGTTGCGCGTCGGCAACGTAGCGAGGTTCAGCGTATCGCCGGTCTGCAGCGTCCTGATGTCCTGCTCCGTATCTGCATTCACCAGGGTAAAGCTGGTCACGATGTGGGTAGCGCTGCCATCCACGACGTTGAAGTGCACGGTGAGCGCCGTGCCCGCGGTGCCTGCGCCACCCGAGCCAGTGTACGGGGTTGCCTTCAGCTCATAGGCCCCGGTTGCGGGCGTCCAGGCGTTGTAGTTACCCTGCGCATCTCCGAACAAGGTATACGGAGCCCCGGACTCGGTAGGGAAATGCGATTGCGCCCCGCCGAGGACGAACCGGACGCTGCCCACCGTTGCCGGCGCGGTGTTGGCGCGGATGTTCAGGTTCCGGGTCGGCAGGGTAGCCAGGTCAAGGGTCGCACCGTGGCTCAGGGTCATGATGTCCTGCTCCGTGTCGGCATTCACCAGCGTAAAGGTGCTCACGGATGGTGCGGTTGACTGCGCTGCGTAAACGGTTACGTTAACCTCGTCGGGTGTACTCCGAAGGCCGGCGGTATCGGTTACCACCAGCGAGAACACGTAGGTGCCTTGTGCGAGTCCGCTGATGGTCGGAACCGCTACCGTAGTACTACTGAACGTGGCGTTGTTGGGACCACTGACCTGCCGCCATTGCCAGCTTGCAATGGGCCCTTCGGCATCCCTGCCGGATCCGCTCAGCGCGGGCGACTTATCGGTATACGTGGAGAAATCGAGCCCGGCGTTGGCCACAGGCGCCTGGTTGGGACCGCCCTGGTTGATGATCGTAAAGCGTACGGTGAGGGAGCCACCGGCAGTGCCGGAGCTGTGCGCACCGGTGTAGGAGGTTGCCTTCAGCGTGTAGGAGCCGGGGCCGAGCGACCAGGGGTTGTAGTTCCCGCCGGCATCGCCGTAGAGCGCGTAGGGCGCAGTCGATTCGATATAATTTCTCGTCTGGCCCCCCGTCAGGTTAAAGCCCACGCTGCCCACGGGACCCGGCGCTGTGTTGGCCCGGATGTTCAGCCGTTGCGTGGGCAGGGAATAGTAGTTGAGCGTGGCGCCGTCGGTCAGCGTCATGATGTCCTGGTCCGTATCCGCGTTTACGAGGGTGAAGGAGCTCACGTGCTGGTCGGTGGTCGGGGGCGGGTTTACGGTCACGAACACGGCATCCGCCTCGCTCTCGTTGCCTTCGTTATCGGTGACCGTCAGAAAGAAGACGTAATGCCCGGGGATGAGCCCGCTTACGGTGGGGTTGGCAACGGTGTCGCTGCTGAAGGTGGCGCGGTTCGGGTTCTCATAATCGCTCCACCGGTAGCGTACGATGGTGCCGTCAGCATCGGTGCCCGACCCGTCTAGGGTGACTGAGCTGGCGGGCGCGGTGATGGTCTTATCGGGACCTGCGTTTGCCACGGGCATTGCGCTGGTTGCTGTTATGGCGGCCATGGGGCCATGGCTGCCAGGGGAGCTTTGAGCGTACGTAGTCAGGGTAAAAGAGAAGAAGAGACAAAAAAGGAAGAAACGGTGGAGAGGGAAGGTCGGGGTAGAGTTGTGTTGCTCCATGTAGGGTGTGATTAGGTTAGCAAAAAAGATCAGGAACGGCGGAAAAGTAATGGGAGCTTCGGGCATGGGCATGCCGGTGTGGGTAGGGCTTATTCACTCATCGGTCAACATTTTAGGTTAGCAAATCACCGGTGAAGGCGTAGGAACAATCGTGGCTGAGGGTACTGCAAAAAGAATGCAAAAATTTAAAGCCCTTCTTTGGTGGAAGCGTCTGCAGAGGAGCCAGGGATCGGGAATATCGACGAACAACGTAGCCCTTCCAACAATAGCGTTCGCTACAAATTCTTAAAACGCTGCCGGCACCGGAGCGCCGCCGTATCTTTGCCGCCCGGCCGGAGCTTTGAACTCCCGGGCGGACCAAAAACATGAGCAAAAAAGGAAAAGTGCTGGTCGCCATGAGTGGCGGCATCGACAGCACCGTGGCGGCACTCATGCTGCACGAAGAAGGGTACGAGGTCATCGGCATTACGATGAAGACCTGGGATTATACCGCCTCGGGCGGCTCCAGGAAAGAAACCGGCTGCTGCAACGTAGACTCCTTTAACGACGCCCGCATGGCGGCCGTGGAGCACGGATTCCCCCATTACATCCTCGACATCCGCGACGAGTTCGGCTCCTTCGTGGTCGAGAACTTCGTGGATGAGTACCTCGCCGGCCGCACCCCCAACCCCTGCGTGCTCTGCAATACGCACATCAAGTGGCGCGCCCTCCTGAAGCGTGCCGACGCCCTCGGCTGCGACTTCATCGCTACGGGCCACTACGCATCGGTCGGGCAGCATACGAACGGACGCTTCTTTGTATCCAAGGGCATCGACGAAACCAAGGACCAGAGCTACGTGCTGTGGGGCCTGGAGCAGGACCTGCTGCGCCGCACCCTCTTGCCGCTGGGCACCTACCGCAAAACAGCCATCCGCCAGATGGCGCACGACTTCGGCTACCCCGAGCTGGCCAAAAAGGCCGAGAGCTACGAGATCTGCTTTGTGCCCGACAACGACTACCGCGGCTTCCTGAAGCGCAAGGTGGACGGGCTCGAGGAGCGCGTGGCCGGCGGCGCCTTCGTGGACAAAGAAGGCACTATCCTGGGCCGCCACAAGGGCTACCCCTTCTATACCATTGGCCAGCGCAAGGGACTCGACATCGCCCTCGGCAAGCCCGTGTACGTCACCGCCATCGACCCCGACACCAATACCGTGGTGCTCGGCGATGAGGCCGACCTCGACAAGGACGCAATGTTCGTGGGCAAGGTCAACTGGCTCAAGTACGACGGCATTGACGGCGAGCTCGAGGCCCGCACCAAGATCCGCTACAAGGATCCCGGCTCGATGTCGCTGCTGCGCCCAGAGGAAGGCGGCGTGTCGGTACGCTTCTTCGAGCCCGCCAAGGGCATTGCCCCCGGCCAGAGCGCCGTCTTCTACGACGGCAACGACGTCATCGGCGGCGGCATCATCCAACGCTACTAGAACGGCACGGAGAAAACGCAGAAAACGCGGAATACTTACTGGTATTCCGCGTTTTTTCTTGCGCGTTGACCGCTGGCCGCACACGCTACACTGAAGCATACCGGAGATGGCGCTTTCGTCAAAACGCAGAAATGCTTCGTAAACGAAGCCCGTTAAAAGAAGCTTTCACAAAAAGACAAAGCACCGGTGAGCGCGGCTCACTTCCGCGTTTTCTCCTGCAACTCCGCGCCGGATGAGTTAACCGCCTTTAGCGGGATGGGGCACCAGCAACTTTGTTTTAGTCAAACGACCGGTTTCAGGCGAAAGGCACTCCCACATAAATTCTTCCGCGTTTTCCGCGTTTTCTGCGTGTCCCTCCCCCATTCCTGTGCCCGGATTTGCGTAGTTTTAAAGCGCGGAAGCCCATGGCATCCGGATTGAATACCATGAAACTTATGAAAGTAACCCTACCGTCCTGCTGCGGGCTCCTCCTGCTTCTGGGCGCCTGTACCGACAAAAAGGACGAGTTCGTGCCGGAGACGCCTGCCGCCTACGTGCAGCTCGCCCCCGGCAAATACATCACCTACCTGCTCGACTCTACCGTGTTCGTACAATCGGGCCGCGTACAAGAGAATCACCGCTACCAGGAAAAACATACGGTTGACGCACAGGTTACCGATGCCCTCAGCCGCCCCTCCTGGCGCATCTTCCGCTCGCTCCGCGACTCGGCCGGCACCCGTGCCTGGGAGCCCGCCGGCACCTACCTGGTGACCCTCACCAACGGCACGCTCGAGCGCATCGAAGACAATATGCGCACCGTGCGGCTCGCCACTCCGGTAACCGCCGGCACCTCCTGGAAAGGCCACCGCTTCCTCGCTACCGAGCCCTATACCCTGCTCTACAACTTCAGCAACGATGATGCGCCCGGCTTCGGCGACTGGGATTTCACCATCGCCTCGTCGGGCGAGTCGGTAGCCATCCGCGGACAGGTGTACGAAAACGTAGCTACCGTCAACGGGGTCGACGAATCGCTCAACGTACCGATCACCATCCCGACCTCCTTTGGCTACCGCAGTTTCCTCACCGAGCAGTGGGCCCGCGGCGTAGGCATGATCTACCAGAACTACATTCTCTGGGAATACCAGCCCAACCCGAACGGCACCCCCTACCGCATCGGCTTCGGCGTAGAGCGGAGCATCATCGATCACAATTAACCCTGACCATGAAATACAACAAAGCCCTCCTGCTGCTCGCTTGCCTCTTTGCCCTGCTGGGCGCAGAGGCGCAAACGCGCTACCTCGTGAAGTTCCGCAACAAGGGCTTCAACACGCATTCCCTTGCCAACCCCGCAACGTACCTGTCGCAGCGCAGCATCGACCGCCGCACGCGCTACGCCATCGCCTACGACAGCACCGACCTTCCGGTGACGCCCCGCTACCTCGACTCCCTGCGCAGCGTGCCCAACGTTACGATCCTCAATGCTTCGAAATGGCTCAACCAGGTGTCGATCCGCACCACCGATGCGGCAGCGATCGCCCGCATCAATGCCATGCCCTTCGTGCAGTCGGTAGCCGCCGTCTCGGCGCGGCTCGGTGTTGCCACCGGTAGCCCCCTGCGGCGCGATAAGCTGGCGCAGCCCGAAGGCAGCGCCGTTGCCGGCCGCTTCACGGGTACCGAGGCAGAAGTGTATAACTACGGTCAGTCGGCCAACCAGGTGCGTATCCATAACGGGCAGTTCCTGCACAACATCGGGCTGCACGGCGAAGGCTTCGTGATCGGCATGCTCGACGCCGGCTACCAGAACTACCTCTCCGTTCCCTCGCTCGACTCCATCCGGATCAACGGCCAGATCCTCGGCGTCTACGACTTCGTAGCCCTCGACGGCAGCGTGAACGAGGACAACTCCCACGGCATGAACTGCCTCAGCACCATCGCAGCGAATATCCCCGGCACTTTCGTCGGCACCGCGCCCGAGGCGAACTTCTACCTGTACCGCACGGAAGACGCCGGCTCCGAAACGCCCATCGAGATGCACAACTGGGTCTGCGGCGCCGAGCGCGTCGACTCGGTGGGTGGCGACCTCATCTCCTCTTCGCTGGGCTACTATGATTTTGACGCACCGTACGGGTCGTTCAACCATACCTTCTCCGACATGAACGGCAACACCACGATGCCGGCCATCGGCGCCGACCTGGCCGCGAAAAAAGGCATCATGGTGGTGAATGCCGCCGGCAACGAAGGCGGCAACTCCTGGGGCCGCATCATCACCCCGGCCGACGGCGACTCTGTGCTCGCCGTAGGCGCTGTCAATGGGTCGGGAACGCCGGCCTCCTTCACAAGCCGCGGCCCTTCTGCCGATGGCCAGGTAAAGCCCGACCTCGTGTCGGTGGGTGTCGGTACCATCATCCAGTACCCCAGCGGATTTATCGGGGGCGGCAACGGCACCTCCTTCGCCACGCCCAACCTCGCAGGGCTCGTTACCTGCCTCTGGCAGGGCTTTCCCGAGTACAACAATATGAAGATCCTCGAGGCGCTGCGCCGCTCCGGTCACCGCTTCAACACACCCAACGATACGGTGGGCTACGGGATTCCCGACGTGCGCCTGGCGCTGATGAACCTGACGACAGAGTTCTCGAGCGCCACTGCGTTGCTGGGCAATGCCTGTAACACAGCAATTACCTGGACCAGCAAGGACGTGTCGGGCATGCGTTACGAGATCGAGCGGAAGATCCCCGGCCAGTCGGGCTTCAGTACCGTGCTGACGCAACCGGGCAGCGGCTCCGTCTTCGGCGCGGCCCGCAGCTACTCGGTTACCAACCCGGTGCTGGGTGTACCGGCCGGAACCGTTACCTACCGCATCCGCCAGGTGTTTGATACAACGGCGGCCAACCCTGCCTCCGCCATCATCGACGAAATGACCGTCAATGTAGACGCCGCCTGCAGTGCTGCGGGCATCAACGGCCCGGCCCTCGACAACGGCTCCATCGTGCTGGTACCGAACCCGGCGCGGAATGATTTTTCGGTGCGGGTCACAGTACGCTCGTCCTTCCAGGAGGTGCGTTTGCAGGTTACTGACGCGGCTGGAAAACTGGTTACGCAGCGGAAGCTTTCACTCTCCGCGGGCACTACCAACATCCCCGTGTCGGTGTCGCAGTTCGCCGCCGGCAAATATTTCGTGGTGCTGTACGCGAACGGCCAGCTGCTCGGCACGCGCGAGTTGATCAAGCTGTAAGAGCGTGAATCGTCAATCGTGAAGGAGCGGCTCACAGTTCGGAAATCCTTACACAATACATCTTTCAAAGAAAGGCCGCGAAGCAATGCTTCGCGGCCTTTCTCGTTTTTTGACGAAGCCTCTTGAATGCAAGCGAAAGCTATGCGCAACAGCAGCCTATTTAAAATTGACGAACCAGGAGCGCCGCAAACAGTGTGTCGGCCTTCTCATCATAGCCTTTATAGTACTTCATCGAACGCAACGTAAGGCCCCCCTCTTGCTGCAGGTATGCCACCACGGCTTCATTCTCTTCGGTGAATACGGAGCAAGTGCTGTACAGCAGGTAGCCACCCGGCTTGAGAAAGCGCGCTGCATTGGCGGCGATGCGCCGCTGCAGGTCGGTATAATGCGCGATGCGACTTTCGGGGAAAAAGGCGAGCTGCTCCGGCGTGCGGCCCCAGGTGCCCGAGCCCGAGCAGGGCGCATCGCAGAGAACAGCGTCGTAGTAACGACGACTATTGAACCCGGCAGCCGCCACATCGGCCACAAAGCTTTGATAGTTCGAAATGCCCGCGCGTTTGAAGCGCTGCCGCAGGTTGTGGAGGATGGTTTCGCGGATGTCGGATGCGGTGAGCTGTACGTCTGACCAATGGTCCCAGGCCAGGATCGACTTGCCGCCTGAGGCCGCGCAGCAATCCCAAAGCGTAAACTTCTTCCCTACCGGAACGGCCTCCATCAGTTGCTCCGGCACCCGCTGCGAATTGCGGTCCTGCACGATCGCCTCGCGGTCCAGCTCGATCACGGCATCGACCTTACTTCCCTGCGGCACTTCCAGGCAATGATCGTTGATCACCGTTAACGGGATGCCGCCGGCGTCGAGCTTCCGCTTCACGGGCTCCTCCTGCCCCGGGCGCAGCCGCAGAAATACGGATGGCTGCACAAGGTGCGCCGCCGAAAAGGCCTTGCTGTCGATCTCCCGGCTCAGGTGCCGGTGCAGCGGGAAGATGGCCAGCGGGTCGGCATCGGGATCGATCGCTTGCAGCCGTTCCGTAGAATTACGGTCCGGGAGCAGCGCCCACTCCGGCTTCCAGGCCCAGAGCGGCGAAGCCGGGTCCTGCTCCGTCAGCAGCCAGCCGAGCGCGATCCGCTCTTCCGCCGATCGTTCTGAGAATAGTCCGCCGAGCCGCAAGTAGGCATAGCACAATGTGCTCACCATCCGGCGGTCGCGCGAGCCGAACTTTTTCTCCTTGCGGAAATATTCCTTGAGCCAGGATGCGAACGGCACCGCGCCATCGTACTGGCCGAGCAAGGTGGCAGCGGAGCGAACGTAAGCCTCGATTTTCATGCGTACAAAGGTGCTGTAAAATCAGCCGCAACGGCTTGCTATTCTACCGTCGCCGGCTGCACTCCCCAGCCCCGTGCATCGTACAGTTCCAAGACGGAGCTATCACCTGCCTCGATCGGGCGCGCGACCCAATGCTTGCCCTCCAGTACCTTTTCGAAGGTGATGCATTCGCGCGTGCTGTCTGCAGCCCACCGCTGCTCCTTGTAGAAATACCTTACCGGAAGCAGCTGCGTACCGGACCAGCGGCAAAAAGAGGCCGACTCCTCGCAGGCACCAAACCGGTAATAACTACCGAGCTCCCGGCGGATCGGGTCCACCGACAGGCAAGACGCCGCCGACAGGTCTTCGCTGAACTCGTAGCGCCTGCTGGCTGGGTTCCAGAGCCAGCAATCGTACCAGACGTTGATCGCCCCTGAGTTGTTGAAAAGCAGGAGATCATTGTGCCCATCGAAATTCAGGTCAGCGGCCTGTATACAGGGGCGGCGGCGACCTCTATTCCAGCCACCGTAGGATTCACTCATCCGGAGGGTTTCGGTTTTGCCATCGGGGTAGTAAACGGTAAAGGCCATTTGCGCAAACTCCGTCAGGGGTCCAAGCAGTGTAAGCTGCAAGTCTACCGTGATGCTGCCTGTGACCGGGATCTTCAACGTTGTCGTATCACCGGGTGCCTGCAAAAGGCGCCACAGTTCCCCGTTCGAAAATGCCCAGTCCGGAGCGGGCGCTTCCTTGCCTGTTCCCGCCGGTACCGGCTTTGTAGAATCCTCCGCAAAAAAGCATCCTTGCACAAAGCAGGATAACGCGAGGAGGCTCCGAAGAAGTGAACGTGGCTGCATAGTCGCTGGAATTGGGTAATGAAAGTGCAGGCATACGGAGGCGTACACCGTTAGAAACGCGAAACCGGTACGCTTAGTACGCAGCCATCCAGCCATCGGCCCAGTCGGGAAGTGCCGGAACAAAAAAGCCCCGGCGCAAGCGTCGGGGCTTTTTGAGCTAAATACTTTGAGAAATAAGTCTTACAATAGAGTATCTCCAACCTAAGTTCCCCTACCGGGGGACAGGGGGCCGGGCGTCTTAGAGCTCCAGCAGCGCCTTCAGCGGATCCTTGCCGAACAGCAGCAGCTCGGGGTTCTCGAGCAGCTCCTTCACGCGCACAAGGAACGATACCGACTCGCGGCCGTCGATGATGCGGTGGTCGTAGCTGAGGGCGAGGTACATCATCGGGCGGATCACGATCTCTCCGTTTACCACCATTGGGCGCTCCTGGATCTTGTGCATGCCCAGGATGGCCGACTGCGGGATGTTGATGATGGGCGTCGACATGAGCGAGCC
The DNA here is from genome assembly GCF_039541815.1 of Flaviaestuariibacter amylovorans. Lineage (NCBI taxonomy): Bacteria > Pseudomonadati > Bacteroidota > Chitinophagia > Chitinophagales > Chitinophagaceae > Flaviaestuariibacter > Flaviaestuariibacter amylovorans. Next base: position 17,412 of record NZ_BAABGY010000005.1, on the reverse strand, counting down.
GAACACGCCGCCGTTGGTGATGGTGAACGTACCGCCCTGCATCTCTTCCATCGTCAGCTTGCTGTCGCGGGCCTTGCCGGCGAGCTCGATCACTTTCTTTTCGATCTCGGCCATGCTCAGGCTTTCCGCGTTGCGGATCACCGGCACCACGAGGCCCTTGGGCGCAGACACGGCAATAGAGATATCGCAGTATTGGTGGTAGACGATCGAATCGCCGTCGATATAGGCGTTCACCGCGGGCCACTCCTGCAACGCGAAGCAAACGGCCTTGGTGAAGAACGACATGAACCCGAGGTTCACGCCGTGCGACTCCTTGAACTTGTCTTTGTTGGCCGTGCGGATCGCCATGATCTTGCCCATGTCCACCTCGTTGAAGGTGGTGAGCATCGCCGTCGTGTTCTTCGCTTCCACGAGGCGACGGCTGACGGTCTTGCGCAGGTTACTCATCTTCTCGCGCTTCTCCTCGCGGCTGAAGGCGGTGATGCCTGGCTTGCGGCCCGGGTTGGAAAGGGCGTCGAGCACGTCCTCTTTCAGGATCTTGCCGTTGTAGCCACTTGCCTGTATCGACTTCGGATCGACTTTCTTGTCGGCGATGATGGCGGAAGCAACGGGAGTCGCCTTGATATCGTTGGGAACGGACGTAACGGGGGCGGCGGCAGCGGCGGGCTGGGCGGCCGGCTTCGCTTCGGCAGCGGGCGCAGCCTTCGGTGCCTCGGCGGCCGGTGCAGCAGCAGGTGCACCCTCCGGCTTGGCGGCCGTCTCGTCGATCTGCGCGATCACGTCGCCGATGTTGAGGGTATCGCCCTCCTTGCCTACGGTCTTGAGCACGCCGGCCTGCTCGGCATTCACTTCGAAGGTGGCCTTCTCGCTCTCGAGCTCGGCGATCACCTCGTCGCGGTTCACGTAATCGCCGTCCTGCTTCAGCCATTTCACCAGCGTCACTTCATTGATCGACTCGCCGACGGTGGGCACTTTTATTTCAATCATCCGGTTATTGATTTTCGGTGGTTATATCTATCTGTCGTTTCACAATCTCGTTAAATACGGAACGCGGTGTCCACGATCTCGGCCTGCTCCTGCGCGTGGATCTTGCTGTAGCCCGAAGCCGTGGAGGCGCTTGCCTGGCGGCTGATGATGCCGAAGTTGATCCCATGCAGGTTCATCTTCAGGAAGGAGGCGGCGCCCATGTTGAGCGGCTCTTCCTGCACCCAGAACCAGGTGGCGCCGGCATAGCGCGCATAAAGTGCCTGCAGCTGCTGCGCGGGCAGCGGGTAGAGCTGCTCCACGCGCACGATGGCCACGTCGCGGCGCTCCTCTTTCAGCTGGCGCTCGGCGAGGTCGTAGTATACCTTGCCGCTGCAGAACAGGACTTTCTTCACCGCTGCAGGATCGGTAGCGAATCCATCGTCGATCACCTCGCGGAAGCCGCCTTCGGTAAACTGGCCGATGTGCGAGTAGGTGGCCGACAGGCGCAGGTTGGCCTTGGGCGAGAAGTTGATCAGCGGCTTACGGAAGGGCCAGGCCAGCTGGCGGCGCAGCACGTGGAAGAAGTTGGCGGACGTCGTGATGTTGGTCACCACCATGTTGTTTTCGGCACACAGCTGCAGGAAGCGCTCGAGGCGGGCGCTGGAGTGCTCCGGCCCCTGGCCTTCGTAGCCGTGCGGCAGCAGCATCACCACGCCGTTCATCCGCTGCCACTTGGTTTCGGCCGAGGCGATGAACTGGTCGATGATGATCTGGGCGCCGTTGGCGAAGTCGCCGAACTGGGCTTCCCACAGCACCAGCGACTGCGGCGAGGCAAGTGCGTAGCCGTATTCGAAGCCGAGTACGGCGTATTCGGAAAGCAGCGAGTTGTAGATCCGGAACTCGGCGCCGTCGGTGCTCGCCCCGTTGAGGCGGTTATAGGTGGTATTGTTCGTTTCGTCGTAGATCACGGCGTGGCGGTGCGAGAAGGTGCCGCGCTTCACGTCCTGTCCGCTCATGCGCACGTCGTGGCCCTCGGCCAGCAGGCTGGCATAGGCCAGCAGCTCACCGGTAGCCCAGTCGACCTTTTGCTCCGCCTCGAACAGCTTCACCTTGTCTTGCAGGATCTTTTCCACCTTGCGCAGGGGCTTGAAGCCCTCGGGCCATTTCATGAGGCCTTCGAAGAGGCTGCGGAACTGCGTCTCGGTGATCGCGGTTACGGGCGAGGCATCGAAATCGCCGGCAGCGGCCTTGCGCAGGCTTTGCCAGTCGAGCTCGGGCTTCTGGTATTTATACGGGAGGGGGTTCTGCTTTACCTCGTCGAGGCGCTCCTGCAGGTCGCTCCAGAACTTCTGCTCCATTTCCTTTGCCAGCGTCTGCGCGTCGGTGTCGCCGTTCTCGAGCAGGTACTTTACATACTGCTCGCGCGGGTTGGCGTGCTTGTCGATGAGCGAATAAAGCTGCGGCTGCGTGAACTTCGGATCGTCGCCCTCGTTGTGGCCATGCCGGCGGTAGCAAAGCATGTCGATAAAGATGTCGGCGTTGAATTCCTGGCGGTAGCGTGTGGCGATGTCGACGCACTTCACCACAGCCTCGGGGTCGTCGCCGTTGACGTGGAGCACCGGTGCCTGAATGGTCGTTGCGATGGACGTGCTGTAGTCGGAGGTGCGCGCGTCGTCGAAGTCGGTCGTGAAGCCGATCTGGTTGTTGATGACGAAGTGCATGGTGCCGCCGGTGCTGTACCCCTTCAGCTGGCTCATTTGCAGGATCTCGTACACGATGCCCTGGCCGGCCACGGAGGCGTCGCCGTGAATGAGGATCGGCAGGATGGAATCATATTCGGAGCCGTAGAGCACGTCGGCCTTGGCGCGCGCGTAGCCGAGCACCACGGGATCCACCGCTTCGAGGTGCGAGGGGTTGGGGGTCAGCTTCAGGTATATTTCCTTTCCGGAGGGCGTCGTCACCTCGCTGCTGAAGCCGAGGTGGTACTTTACGTCGCCGGACCCCATCGTCTGGTCGGGGATGGCGGTGCCTTCGAATTCAGAGAAGATCGTCTCGTAGGTCTTGCCGAGGATGTTGGCGAGCACGTTGAGGCGGCCCCGGTGGGCCATGCCGATCACCACTTCCTTTACGCCTACTTCGGCGCCGGTGTTGATGATGGCGTCGAGGGCGGCGATGGTGGTTTCCCCGCCTTCGAGCGAGAAACGCTTCTGGCCGATATACTTGGTATGAAGGAATTTCTCGAAGATGACGCCCTGGTTCAGCTTCTCGAGGATGCGGCGGCGGCGCTCGTTCGAAACCGGCTGGTCGAACTGGGACTCCACTTCACGCTGCAGCCACTCGATGCGCTCCTCGGATACGATATACTGGTATTCTACGCCCACGTGGTAGCAATAGATGCGCTGGAGGCGCTCCACGATCTGCTTGAGGGAGGCGTTGGGCAGTCCGATGAAGGACCCGGACGAAAAGGTGCTGTTCAGGTCGGCGTCGGAAAGGCCGAAATGGGGGAGATCCAGGTTGGCGCCACGGTCCTTGCGGGGGCGGATCGGGTTGGTTTTGGCCACCAGGTGGCCTTTTTTACGGTACGCCTGGATGAGGCGGTAGACGGCGAACTCTTTTTGAAGGTTGCCGGCGTCCACTGTGGTGGTGGTGGCGCCACCGGCGCTGGAAGGAGCCGTTGCGGCCGACCCGTTGCGGCCTTCGGTCACGGCAAAGTCGAAGCCTTCGAAGAACTTCCGGTAATCGGGATCGACGCCCTCGGGGTTTTGTAAAAAATCGTTGTAGAGGCTTTCTATATAGGCAGGATGGGAATTCGTGATATACGAGAAATCCTTCATGAAGGGGGATTTTGAATTTTTGGGTAGGCAAATATACCGTTGGAAACCGTACGCGGGCAAATTCTAAAGGGCGCCGGGCGGCAACGATCGCAGCAGGAAAAGCCGGGGACGGCGAAAGAAGCCCGCCTTAACAAAAAATCTGAGATCAGACATCTGACATCTGAGATCTTTTCCCTACCTTTGCCCTCCGAAATTAAAAGAACATGGCTAATCATAAGGCAACAAAGAAAGATGTGCGTCAGTCGACCAAGCGCCGCGAACGCAACCGCTATTACGGTAAAACTACCCGTAATGCCATCCGCGACCTGAAGGCACTCGACCAGAAGACATCTGCTACGGAGCAAATGCCTGAGGTGATCGCAATGATCGACAAGCTCGCCAAGCGTGGTGTGATCCACAAGAACAAGGCAAGCAACCTCAAGAGCAAGCTCTCCCAGCGCATCAACAAACTGGCTTAATTCAGGCCCGCTTCCGATATTTTGAGCGCTCCGCACCCGCGGGGCGCTTTTTTGTGCGTTGTCCGTAGGTTGTCTGAAGTCTGCGACTACGGACCAATACACTAATTTAGCCGCATGCGCCTCCTCCTCTCCCTTTCCTTGGCCCTGCTCACGACCCCGGGCCTTTGCCAAACCAAAAAGTCCGCCCCCAACCTCTTCCCCCTCACCCGCTTCGACACCTCCGAAGGCCGCGAAACGCCCTCCTACGCCGAGGCCATCGACTTCTGGAAACGCCTGGACGCAGCTTCCCCGATGGTGAAAATGCTGGAAATGGGGCCTTCCGACGCCGGCTACCCGCTGCACCTCGTGCTGGTATCAGCCGACGGCGACTTCGACATCGCCTCCCTGAAGCGGAAGAAAAAGAGCATCATCCTGGTCAACAACGGCATTCACCCCGGCGAGCCCGACGGCATCGACGCTTCGATGCAACTGGTACGCGACCGGGTGCCGCCGCACAACCTGGTTCCATTACCGAACGTGAACGGCGCACGCTGGATGCGGCAGGACCTGCCTAAAAACGTAGTGCTGGCCATTATCCCCGTCTACAACATCGGCGGCACCCTCAACCGGAGCCCGTACTACCGCGTCGACCAGGCCGGGCCGCTCGAGAAAGGCTCCCGTGGCTCCGCCCAGAATCTGGACCTCAACCGCGACTTTATCAAGGCCGACTCCAAAGAGGCGCTCTCCTTTGCCCGCATCTTCCGGATGCTGGATCCCGATGTCTTTATCGACAACCACGTCACCAACGGGGCCGATTTCCAGCACGTGATGACCCTGCTTTCGACGCAGCACAACAAGCTGGGCGGGGCCATGGGCGAATACCTCAACACGAAGTTCGAGCCCGCGTTGTTTGCGGCCATGAAGGCAAAAGGCTTCGATATGGTGCCCTACGTGAACCATTGGAGCGACGACCCGCCGGAGAAGGGCTGGCCCCAGTTCATCGACGGTCCGCGCTACTCGAGCGGCTACAGCACCCTCTGGCACTCCTTCGGCTTCGTGCCCGAAACCCACATGCTGAAGCCTTACCCCGACCGCGTGGCGGCCACCAAGGCCCTGATGGAATGCTTTATCGACTATGTAGCGAAAAACGGCCCTGAGCTGCAGGCCCTCCGCGCTGCCGCCCGGAAGCCGAAAGAAAGTTACCCCCTCGCCTGGAAATGGGACCGCAGCAAGTCGACCGGGATCCCGTTCAAGGGCTATACCACCGGCGAGAAACCGAGTGCTATCTCTGGCCAGCCACGCCGCTTTTACGACCGCAGCAAGCCCTACGAGCAAACGATCCCGTTCTACAACACCTACGTCGATACACTACTGGTGACGCGCCCGAAGGCCTACATCATCCCGCAAGGCTGGTGGAAAGTGATCGAGCGCCTGCAGGCCAACGGCATCCGCATGGAGCGGCTTACCCGGGATACCCAGCTGACCGTAGAGGCTTATCGCATCGAAAGCTATGTGAGCGCGCCGCGCCCCTACGAAGGCCATCACCCCAACTCGAAAGTGCAGGTGAGCAAGCGCACGGCGCGGCAGCCGTTCCGTAAAGGCGACTGGATCATCAGCACCGACCAACCCGGCGCGCGCTTCCTGGCAGAAGTGCTGGAGCCGCAGGCCGAGGACTCCTATTTCGCCTGGAACTTCTTCGACCCGATCCTGGGCCAGAAGGAAGGGTTCTCGGATTATGTGTTCGAGGAGACAGCCCTTGCCTGGCTCGAATCGCACCCCGAGCTGAGAAAGGAGCTGGAAGCAAAAAAGGCGGCCGACGCCGCCTTTGCGAAGAACGGGGCCGCACAGCTGGAGTTCATCTACAAGCGTACCCCCTATTACGAGCCAGGGCACCTGCAGTATCCTGTGTACCGGCTGCTGCGCTGATCCCTATTGTCTGATGGATACCGTCACGGGCGGGCTCAGGAGGCTTTCGCCGCGGTCGTCGCGGTACACGACCTGGAGCGCGTAGCGGCAGCTGCTTGCCCTCGAAGGCAAGCTACCATCCGAGAACGATTGCACTTCCTTGTCCAGCGAGCGCAGCCGCTCCAGGGCACCGTTGCCGCCGTCGCGGTACAGCACGTAAAAATAGTCGCCCGCCTCGTTATGCTTCCACGCAAGGGCAACCTGCCCGGATTTCGCATCATAGGCGGCCTCAAGCTTTTCCACCGCTACGCGTGCAGGCGCTGAGAACACGTGCACCGGGATGGCCACCGAGCGCCCCGAGCGGAGGCTGTCCTCATCCACCGCCTCGGCCGCATACTCGTAGCGCACCTTCGGGCGCAGCGTGGAGTCGGTATAGGTGAAGGCCGTCCGGGTCGAATCGTGGGCCATTGCGGCAACGGGCATCCACTCGCCCTTGTCTTCTCGGCGCCACAGCACATAGCCCGTGACATCGTCGCTGCTGCTTTGCACGATGTCGAGCACCGCCTTGCCACCGTCTACCTTCCATCCGCGCAGCACCGGCTTCACCGGAGGCACAATGTCGGGCTTGCGCAGCTTCAGGATCTCCGAGTAGGGCGAATGGTTATTGTTGTAATCCACGGCCACCACGCGGTAGTAAATGTCCTTGCTGAGGGTCTCCAGCGTGATCGAGTCCACGAAGGCAGGATCGGCGAGGTCTTCTACCGTGATCTGCGAGAAGTGGTGCGCCGGGTTGTTCGATACGTACACCTTATAGGTGCGGAGGTCTTCCTCGCTGTTGGGTTTCCACGAAAGCTGCACGATGCCTTCGCGCGTTACGCGGCCTTCGAGGCCGGCGGGTGCGGCCGGAGCGATGCTGTCGGGCAGCACCGCCATCACCGGCAGCGAGGGCGCATAGTTGAAGGCCGTATCAATGGCCACCACGGTATAAAAAGTAGCGCCATGGAGGTAAGCGGCCGTATCCACAAAGCTGGTCGCATCGCGGGGAAGACGGGCAGCACTCACCAGCTCGAAGGGGCCGTTGACGCTGCGGGCCCGGTTGATATAATATCCGGCCAGGTCGGGCTCCACGTCCGTTTTATGCCAGCGCAGGCGAATGCTCCGGCCTCCCAGTAATTCTACGGGGAGCGGGCTGGGCGGCAGCGGGGCCCTCTGGTCGCGACCAGAAACCGTCACCACCTTGCTGAACGGCCCCCGCTCGCCGAAGGCGTTGATGCCCCGGATGCGGTAGTAGTACTCGCGGTAATTGCCGTCGAGCGAATCGAGGAATACGTGTACCTGCTGCATCCGCTCGCGGATGCGGCCCGCGATGCTGTCGACGGTCTTCACCGTATCGGGCACCGAGCTATAAAACGGAACGCTATTCAGCGGCCGGAAGGTTTTGCCGTCGGTACTCTTCTCGATGAAATAGCCGGTGTAGTGATCGTCCTGGTAACGGCTCCACTGCAGCTCGGCGCGGTGGTCGCCTCCGATCGCCACGAACTCGCCGGGAGCCGAAAGCGGCCCGGAAGCGTTGTTGCTGACGGCCACCACGGCGGAGTCGATGGGCTCCCCGGACGTTCGCTGTGCCGGTAATACTTTATACACGTAGGCACTCCCCTTCCGTACGTTACGGTCTACGAAGCGAAGCCCGATGGCCTGGGCGGTCGGCGCATCGTAATCGGCCGCGAGCAGCGCGTAGGCGTAGCGGTTCCGGAACATATCGCCCTGGTCGGCGATCTGCCCCGCGAACCCGGTGCGCCCGCTCGCCTGGAAGGTCTTTCCATACAGCGCCTGCGCCGCCACGGCAGCCATGCGGTTTTCGGGTCCCAGCTTCGCTTTCATCTGCTCAAGCGGAAAGGGCTTCAGCGGCTCCGTGGTCAGGAGCTGCTCGCGCAGCTGCTTGTCGTCGGTCACCTCCACACGTACGAGCCGGTACCCGGTCTTGTTCAGGTAGTCCCAGGCGGCGGCCGTGCTGGGTGCCCAGCGCAGGACCACCGAATCCTCATAGGCGCGGGCGATAACGCGGATGACCGCCGCTTCGCCGGCCGACACCTGGCGGGGCTGTGCGGCTGCGCCCAGGCTGAGGAGGCAGCAGAAATACAGTACGAGTGTGCGGGCAATACAGTTCATGGGAAACGATTAATAAGTAAATGACTTCACAACCTCGGGACCGGAAACACCCGGGCGTACATAGCGGAACACGGCCTGGCGGGAGGTGCCCTGGCGCGGGTACGACTGGAAGGTCATATTATTCAGCTGCTGCAACAGGCCCATCGACGAGGGGTCTTTGGAAATGTTGAAGAGGGCCTCCAGGGTACATTCCACGCTGCCCCCCTGGCTGTTGCCGGCCAGGCGCATCGTGGGGTTGCCGATATAGTAGGGATAGCTTCGCGATGCGTTGAAGAAGTTGCTATAGGACTGGATCAGGTAGAGCGCGGCGCCGGCGCTACGCTTTACCAGCTCGAAGTCCTGCCGCAGGATCGCTTCGCGCTCCCACACGAACCGGGAGGTCATCGGCAGCACCGCGGCGCTCACCGACATATATGCGGCCGGGAATATCGGGTTTGAAGACGCGATCGTCATCACCATCGGCCGGTGGCGCACAGCTGCCTGCGCGGTGGTGGCATAGCGGTACAGGCTCGTGCCGTCGCCCGCCGACGAGAGGCGAAGCGGCCAGGGCAGCTCGCTCTGGGAAAGCGGGCGGTCGTAGTCGGAGCGGTTGTCAAGCGCGAAGAGCGGCGCGGTATTCAGCAGGCGGGCCGAGTTGCTGCCGAAGTCGATCTGGATGCCCAGGCCGCGCAGGCGGTAGTAGTTTGCATAAATGTTCGTCGACGCAAACCGGTCGTTGCCCTTGCTGTCGTCCCACCGCACGAAGCCGAACAGGAGCGGCGCGTACTCCCGGCCCTGGTTGTTCCGGAAGCCCACGAGGTCGAACTGCTCGAACTTCTCCACGCCCATGCGCGTCGACAGTTCCAGTCCGCTCGAAGCCGGGTTCACGAAAAAGGTTCCCTGGGCGGCCAGCTTTTCCTGCAGGCTGTTGTGCGCGCTGGTACCGAAGAACATGGTGAACACGGGCGCCCGCTTCTCGAGCTGCGCGATGCCCGAGGCGGAGCGTACGAGCTTCGTTGCGCCGAACTGCTCGTAGCGCACGAGCCGCGTGCTCACCGTGAGGCGGCTGGCGATCGTGGGCAGGTTGCGCGGGAGGTGCTGCCCGAATCCGCCAGGCTGCTGTTGTTCCGGTGCCTTGTCTTCGGTCCAGAACTCCACGCGGTACACGTCCTTGTTCCGCAACTGCGCCGGGATCGGGAAGTCGAGCCGCTTCATCGCGCCGTTGGCCGTGCAGGTGCTGCGGACGGTGTCGAGGTTGTTGTTAATGAAGTAAACGAATACGTTCTTGTTCTGGAACAGGTAACCAGGCCATTGGTGTAGTTGCACGGTGCCGGTGCCGGCATCGTTCTTCAGCACGTGGCGCTGCCGGTCGATGGGGAAGGTATATTCGACCTGGTCGGCCGGGATGCTGGCGGGCCCCTCGCCGGTGCTGAAGGTGAAGTTCTCCTCCTGCATCATCGGCTTCCTTCTCTTTTCCTTGTCGAAGTACGGGTCTACCCAGTTGGCGCCATCCCACTCCCTGGCCACCGCCACCACGCGGGCGCTGTAGGTGCTGTTCGGATCGAAGGCGTTTGCCTTACGCAATTTCACGTTGGTGCCATCGGGCTCCACCGCGAGGTAGGTGGCATCCACGGGCTGACCCGTGCGCTGGTTCACCACCTGGAAAGAGGTCACCTCGAACTTGTATACACGTGTTTCGCCGTTCGGCTTCGCCTCGGTGGGCGCCACCGGTATCGGGTATGGCTCATTGAGCGACATGTTGGTCACCGCGAACGGGATGTCGTAGATATCGGCCTTTGCATTGCCTGCGCTCGTGGGGCCTACCTGCGCGATGATCTTGAGGTCGCCGAGCGGGTCGGGTGTCGGGTAGCAACGCTCACCGATGCGCATCTCGAAATTGGTGCTGAAGGAAAGCAGTCCGCCCAGCACCTCTCCGCTGATGAATACCGTACCGGTGGCCCAGGTAGGACTCGGGAAGCCCGCCTGCAGTGCCGCCCCTGCCTCGATCTTACAGAGCGAGATGTCGCCCTCGAAGAACCAGACGTCCACATGCACCCCTGCCTCTCCCCGTACATAGGCATATAGTTGTCCCAGGCCATACCAGCCGTTGAGGCCGGCCACGGCACCGTTGCACTCGAAGGGCTGGTTGAATTTCTTCAGCGCCATATCCAGGCCCACGATAAACCGCAGCGAGGCGTAGAAGATCAGGAAGCGCGCTTTAAAATCACCATCCACGCGGGCGCCGAAGCCGAAGCCCGAGCCCGGTGTGCGGTTGAAGGATTCGAGCAGGGAGGCGATGGAGGCGTCGCGTCCGAAGCCGTATTTCTGCACCTCGGGAGGCAGATCGGGCAGGATGAGGTTGAAGGCGGGCGCGGCACCGGCGTTGAAGTAAGCCGTAGCGCCGAGGTAGGCCTTCAGCAGCGAGGTATTGACGTCGATCAGCGTGAGGCTGGCGCGCTCACCCTGGGGGTCGCCAAGCTTGAAGTACCAGCCCTTGCCGGCATATACGTTCAGCGGCACCACCACCTTCGCCGAAGCGAGCTCGGCCTCGAGGCGGCCGGTCAGGTTGAACTCTGAGGTCCTGAAGTTGAAGGTCATATCGATGGTCCCCTTCACCCGCGGCTTCGAGTTTTCGGGATAATTTGTGATGGCAAATGCGTCGCCCCGCAGGTTGAGCTGGTCGATGCCGCCGTTGTGCATCTGCGCAGTGAGCGTGATCCGGGCGTTGAAGGCGTCCGGCCCCGGCGCCATGGAGAACACGAGCGCGGCCCGCATGCCTGACGTCCCTTGCGACGGTACGAAGCGGATGCCCGACACCGTTTCGCCGGGCGTTTTCCCATCGAGCTTCGCGGCATTGGCCGCACCGAGCGCGGAAATGCTTCCGGGACTCGGCAGGCTCGACTGCTCGAAACTCATATTGTGGTAGGCGCCACCGCCGAAGCCGGCGATCTGGAAGGCGCCGCCAAGGGGCACCGGCGGGTTGATGGCGCCGCAGGCATCCACGAACCAGTAGTTATAGTTGTTTACCGATCCGAACTGCGCCGTGGCCTCGAGCTTCGCCATCGGGAACACCGCGCTCACGCGTCCCTTCATACCATCGCCGTAGGTCGCATGGTTGTCGTAGAAGTCGAGTGCGCCTTCCACCTTCACCGGGCCCACATCGCCCTTGATCACCACGCGCTCCACGGCAAACCGGTCGAAACCGAACTCGGGTGCCTTATCGGTAAAGACGCCGATCCTACCCGTGACCCTAAGGGCCGTGGTGGCGCTCACCACCGAGCTCTCGCCGAAGCCGACGTTCAGGTTCACGTTGAACTTAAGGCCTACGTTGGCCTGCACGCTGCTCGTGGTAGCGCCCGTAAGCTGGTATACCGGCTCGATGCCGTTGATCGTTACCGGGAAGCCGGCGACGCTCTTCGGCGGGCTCGAGAATTTCCAGGTACCGTGCCTGAAGTAAAATTGATTCTTCACCTCGGTGCCACCGCCGGCCGCGGCTACCGTTTCGCGGTTGCCGAGCCCGAGCTTTTCAAACTTGAGGCCGGGCAGCAGGGCCGCCACTCCACCCGATTGCCGCTGGATGTCGAGGGTGATCACCCCGTTGAGTTCGGCCTTGATCCCGGCGCCGAAGGCATCGCGCGCCACGCTGATGACGGAGCTGTGGTCGATCCTCATCTCGGCCTTCCAGAGATCCACTTTATAGCCGGCCGTAGGCGGCTTCACCGTGAACTGGTAGAACATGCCCTTGTCGGGCGTTTCGGGCCGGTTCTGGTTGATCAGCACGCCGGTATAGGAAAGCGGATCGTTGCTCACCGGCAGGCGGAAGTCGCCTTCCATCGCGCCCTGGCTGAAAGTGTTGTGCACGATCAGCACGTTGATCTTGCGCAGCGAGTACGACCAGCCACCGAGGCTGCCTGTACTGAGGTCGATTACGTTGTCGGCCCTGAGCGCAGCCGACAGTCCGCTGCGGTCGATGATGAGGTGCCTGGCCTCGAACTCGGTGCGGTTGGCGCCGGAGTTGAAGGTCTTGAAGTCGGCGGGAAGCAGTACCTGCAGCTTGTCGATCCAGAGCCCTTCGAAGTTCGCATCCCGGAAACCGCCATAGCCCTCGGGGTACGACATATTGGGCGCGTTGCGCACCGTGGAATGGTCGAAGTAAATGGTGCTGGCACGGATACTGAAATCGGGCACCTCGGTGAGCTGGAAATTGGGCACCACGGCGCTGGCCACCCAGTCGCTCCACTTCAGGAAGTTGAATTTGAGCTTCACCGTAAGGGGGCCGTCGGCAGGCTTCCCGAGCGAATTTTCCGGAACCACCGCGGTGCGCGGAAGGGCCATCTCCGCATTGGCCAGCACGAACTCGATCCCGTTCTTGCCCCAGTTCAGGTAGGTACCAGTGGTCGAATCGGCCGGGCCGTTCTTCGCTGCCTTGAAGGTCATCTGGAAACGCTTGTCGCCGCTGCCGATATTGATCACCTTGTCTTCGGGCAGATAGAGGCTCCCCTTCTCGAAATTGAAGCCGTCGGGCTTGATGCAGAAGTTGGTACCGGCGAGCGAGAGCCATCCGTTGTCTTCGGGGATGTTCATGTTGAACAGCACCGTCATATTGCTGCCCTTCGGCGAGAACGTAATGCCCATGATCGCGAGGGTGACCTGGGTGCCGTCCACCTCCCGGTCGAGGCCGATGGGAAAGTCTACCACCCGGTCGCCGGTCATCTTGGTGATCAGCTTGGAAACCGCGTTGTTGTTGAGGAAATCGTTGATGTCCGCTGCCGTTGATTTACTGACGACGCCCACCATGCCGGTAGTTGTATTCACCACCGAAAGGCTTTGCCAATCGGGCTTCAGCGGCGTGGTTTGCGTTTGCACGAAGCCCTCGTATACTTCCTTGGCGGTATTCACCTTCAGCCCGGTAAATTTTACCGACAGGCGCAGCGTCGTAATAAGAGGTCTCCAGAAAATCTCACCCTGCCCCGAATAGGAGCTTCCGTTCTGCGCGATCGACGTGATCTTCATTTTAAACCCGCCGATCGTCACCTCCTGGTCCTTGAGCGTTGTGCCGTTGGCGATCGGCGTCGTATTCGTAGGCGCGATGACCCCGTTGCAGGCGTTTACCGGGAGGGCGGTGATCGGCACGTCCAGGACGGGCGTCGACGGAGCATCATACAGGAAGGCCACGGGCTGGCTGTAGCCGTTGTTGTCGATCTCGAGGCCGGCGGCGCGGTTGCTGTTCTGCGCCCGCACGCGCGCCACGTATTTCTTCCCTTTTTGCAGCACCCCGGGGTTGATGGTCTCCTGGAACGGGAAGGTCGGCGCCGTCAGGTTCATCTTCTGCAGTACGGGAGGGTTGCGTACGGCGTCGGCCGGAATCTGGCCGTCGTTCAGCAGGAAGATGTCGAGGTCGTACGTCAGCCCGGTGAGCGCCACGCCGCAGGTGGAGGTCGGGGGCGTCCAGCTGAAAGCTACCAAAGGTGCCGGCGCAACGGTCTTGACTTCGTTCGGCCCTGTCAGCGAAAGTACGTTCACCGGGGTGAGCAGCTGCGGGGCTTTTGCCTGGTAGCATTGGTTCATGAACCCGCAGCCAGCCTCCGGAATGGAAAGGGGGTTGGCATAGGCAGCATCGTCGAAGCGGTAAGCGGTGAAGCAGACCCGGTACTGGCCCTCCGGTAGCTTGTAGTTGCCGTTCACCTGTAGCTCGCTGAGGCTGATATTGCTCAGCGCCAGGTTGCCGTCGCGGAAGTTGCCGAAGATGCGCTGGAGGGAGCTGCGGTCGAGTATCAGTGTTTGGCCCGGCCCCAGCGGGATCGGCTGCGCCGGCTGGTAGGCCGGGTTCAGGGCAATGCTGAATTGCCGCGGGCTCACCATTTCGATACGGGGCGATAGCTTCAGGTCCAGTGGTACCTGCGTGCGGTTGATCAGCGTAATGTTTAGCTGCCCGCCGTCGGCCAGCTGCGCCAGGAAAGGCGATGCAGGCTGGATGACGTTGGTGGATACCGTCACGGAAGGCATTTGTGCGCCGATCAGGAGCGGGCACAGCAACAGGGTGAGTAAGAGAACACGAATGGAATTCATAGTCCGGTAACTTAAAAAGTGTAGGAATAGGATAGTCCGCCGTAGAAGGTATCGGAGGCAACGAGGTAGGGTACCTGCGTGGTCACGAGTACCGGCGGGGTGCGCACATAGTTGGCAAATCCGCTCAGCACGTGCTTTTTAAGGCGCCAGTTGATATTGCCGTTGTAGATGATATTGCTGCTGCCGTTGCCTTTGCCGGCATCGTTGTGCTGGTAGCCCACGCTGGCCTGCAGCCCCAGGTTACGCTCTTTGAGCAGTTGCGCCGATGCGCCCACCGTGCCGCCGTAAGCCGAATAACGGTTCGCCGGTTGCGCGAAGCTGTTGTACAGCACGTTCACGAGGAGCCCGATGCCGGAGCGTACGTTCTGCCGGTTGTACCCCGCATTGAGCGACCAGGCATCGAGCGCGCTGTACTGCGCCGTTACCGGGTTATGATCCTGGAGCCGGTTGTTATTGATGTTGAGGGTGATGCTGTGGGCGTGCTTGCCGCGGGAAAAGGAGTATGTGGGATAGAAGGAGATATTAAAGATATCCTGCCGCAGGCGCACACTGTCCTTGATGCGTAGGATACCATCCTTTTGCCTCAGGAACACGCCCGTGGCATTGAAGCCCAGGTTCAGTTTCTGCCCGATCATCGCGTTAAAGGCCAGGTTGCCGGTCTGGTGCCGCAGCTCGCTGACTGCGCGGCCGTCGAGGTTGTTGCGTTGGTCCACCGCGTTGAGGTTGAGGTTGACCCGGCCCTTCGCAAGGGTCAGGTTCGTGTTGGCGGTAATGGCGCGGATGTCGTTGAGCATATAGGGCGTGCCCAGCGTCTTGAAGTCGGGCGCCACATGCCGGTAGCCGATGCGGGTGGTGATGAAGCGGGTGGCGAGCTGCAGGTGGGCCTGGCCAGCATAGCTCAGTACGCTGCTGTAGCGCAGCGGCAGGTACCTGGCTGCCGTCGAAATCGTGTTGTTGCTGAATGAGTCGGGGTGGATCTTGCGCGCGGCTTCGTCCTGGTTGTGCAGGCTGCCCGCCAGGTCGGCCGAGAGCGAGAGGCGCTTGAAAAAGGTGAACTTGAAGGAGATACCGCCCACGAGGTTCTCCTGCGGCCGCAGCTGGTTCGACTTCGTCAGTACCCTTGCGGAAGCGCTGTCGTCTTTGGCGTAGAACCCGATGATATCGAAATAATTGCGCTCGCTACCGAAGCCGATCTTGCCGCCCATGGCCTTGCGGGTGAATTGCGGCACACGGTACCGGCCACTGGTCGTATCCTCGTTTACCGCTTTGTTCAGGTTACCATAGAATGCAGCGAAGCGCAGCTTGCCCGGGTTGAGTTCGATGCCGGCGCCCCTGAAGCTTTGTCCTTCGAACACGAGCGGCGACAGGCTCATATTGCGGTAGCCGAGATGCACCTTCAGCCATTTGTAGGTGGGGCTGATACCGAACTGCGTAAAGGGCTGCGCGTAGCTGCCGCCGTATTGGTTGACGGTAAACGAGAGGGGCAGGCTGATACCGTATAAGGTCGGGGTCAGGCTGCCATGAACGTTCCAGAAATGGGGTGGACGCGATGCGTCCGAGCCACCGGAGCTGAAAAAATGGGAGGACGCGCCGATGCTGCCCGACAGGGTCAGCGGCTTTTGCTTGCTTATAGTACGAATGTCCTGGGCCGAAACTTTACCCAGGAAGGCCGAAAAAAGGAGCATGAATACGCACCGCTTCATAGCTGCAGTTGTTTGGTGAAGGGATTGGTGCGTTCCAGTTAGCGGGTTCCCGCCCAAAGGCAGTCTGGTGGTGTGTTTCAGGGGCCGGCAGAAGGCGTTCTGGAGCAATTCAGCGCGCCGCTCTACCGCATAGGAAAGGTAGCCCGTTGCATAAAAAACGGGAAGCCGGAGCCATGGTACTTTAGTTCTATCTGCGGAAGTCGTTGCGGTACAACAGGCGACCGTTCTTGTTGTAGAAATAGGCGGTTGCACGGTCGCGGTAAAGCGTCATGATGAGAAAGCCTGTGGAGGAGCGGGTAAAGCGCGCATGCGGGTGCCGATGGATCCGGGTAGCCTCTGACCCGCCGCCGGATACGAGGTAGTGAACGGGATCACCATCGCGATGCAGGTGCTGCAGGCTGTGATCGTGTCCGGCAAGGTAAAAATCGGTGCGCGTTTGCAGGAAGATCGGCTCGAATCGCCCGATAAGCTCCCGGGTGTCGCGGTGCGGGCCCGCCGAGTATACCGGGTGGTGGCCGATCACAATTTTCCAGGTATCCTTACTGTCGGAGAGCGCGTCGGCGAGCCAGCGGCGCTGGGCGGCCGTGTCTTGCTGATCGAGGTCGCCCATCCGGTTGCCATGGTTGGCATTCACCAGAGGGCTTGTGTCGGTAAATAAGAACAAAGCGCTGTAGCCGTCACCCATCCTTTGTTTCAGGGAATGGTAGCGTGCGGGCATGCGCCAGCGTTCGCTGAGGGCCGAATATTCGATTTGCGCCTGCGGGTTGGTACCGTAGTCATGGTTACCGAGCACAGGATACCAGGGTACCTGGTGTCCGGACCGGTTATAGACTTCTTCAAAGGAAGCCTGCCAGTGGCGGTCGGAGGTATTGCGCACTCCGGCGTAATAGAAGTTATCGCCCGTGGAGATGATAAAACGGATGCCATGGTGCCGGCCGACGATGTCCATCCGGTCGGCGACGGCCTGTTGTTGTTGTCCGCCGTATTTTCCCCAGTCGCCAAAGACCAGGAAGGTCAGGGAATCACCGCGGGCGGCGCGCTCCGTTTCGGAGGGGGCGCTGTTACGTGCGGAGCGGTGGCAGGCGCCGAGTGTAAGGAGGAGCGAGAGGCAGAGTACCGAGGTGAAGAAACGGGCGTTCATGCCGATGGAGGAACAAAGAGCAGACCAGAGAGAGGGAAAAGGTTTTTGGCTTCTGGTGGTTCTCTGGTTCTTCCTATCCTCTCGTGCTTCGGTATCGTACCGTTTGTGTGTGTCTGTAATGCAAAAAGCCTTGGGTCTCTTTCGAGCCAAGGCTTTTTGTTTTAATAAATATGGCAGCTACCTACTCTCCCGCATTGTGGTGCAGTACC
>NZ_BAABGY010000004.1:0-154706 GCF_039541815.1 Flaviaestuariibacter amylovorans | reverse complement strand
CAAGACTGTAATCCTTACAAGTCCGCCTACGATAATCACTAACTCCTGTATCTAACATATAAGTCAACTTTTGTGTCAACCTATTTTAGGACGAGGCAATTTGTTTAATAGGAAGGTCGCCTCTGTGGGACCTTTTTTGTTTCCCGGTATTTCCCGAAGGCCGGCGGCGTTAGCATTGTTCCGCCAGCTCTAATTCAGCAATTTGAAATAACACACCGAAACTTCTGTCAGGCGTAAGCAACAAACCTGAAATCCGAAATCACACGTCTGAAATCCTTCGTCGTGCGTCAGCCTTACATCTGAAATCTGAGATCATCGATCTGAGATCCACTAAATAAAAAGCCCCGACGATACCGTCGGGGCTTTTTATTTAGTGGCAG
Organism: Flaviaestuariibacter amylovorans; assembly: GCF_039541815.1. Taxonomy (NCBI): domain Bacteria; kingdom Pseudomonadati; phylum Bacteroidota; class Chitinophagia; order Chitinophagales; family Chitinophagaceae; genus Flaviaestuariibacter; species Flaviaestuariibacter amylovorans. Next base: position 154,326 of record NZ_BAABGY010000004.1, on the reverse strand, counting down.
TTGTGTTAGAAGTTCACACGCACACCCACCTGGCTGATCCAGCGGGCGGAGATGCCCGGGGCGGTGCTGGTGCTCAGGTTGTAGGGGGTGCCGGCCTGCGGCGTAAACTGGTAGCGCGGAGTCAGGTCGGTCTGGCTGTTGAAGCGGGTGACCGTGATCAGCGAGTAGTTGTCGTTGGCCAGGAAGTAGGTACGACCCCAGTTGCGGTTGATCATGTTGCCGAAGTTGTACACGTCGTAGGTGAGCTGGAGGCTGTACGTACGGCCACCGAGCTTCAGGTTGAAGTCCTGCTTGATGCCAAGGTCTATGATGTGCTGGAAGGGGAGGCGGTCGCCGTTACGCTCGGAGAACTGGCCGCGGCGGGTGCTGAGGTAGCGGTTCCCACCGATGTAGTTCTCGAGGAGGGCGCGCTGCTGGTCGGGCGTGTAGGTAACGCCGTTCGAAGTCACGCTCTCGAAGGTCATGGTGCTGATCTCCTGGGACGTAGGCACATAGATCAGGTCGTTGCTGGAGTTGAATCCGTCGTCGCCCATGATGCTGTTGCGGTATACATAGCTGAAAGGCTGACCCTGCTGGCCGTTGTAGTTCAGGGTGATGGTGGTGGCAAGGCGGCCACCGGCATAGGTGAAACGCTTGGAGCCGTATACCTGGAAGCGGTGACCCATATCGAAGTCGGAGCGGGAAAGCTCAACGAAGTTCTTGCCGCGGACCGTTTCCATGAAGCGCCACTGCGAGTTGTTCTGCGAGGAGGTGCCCTCGTTGGTCACCTGGGAGTTGCCCCAGTTCCAGCTGGCCTGCACCGAAAGGCCACGCGTGAAAGCCTTGTTGATGGTGGCGCTTACGTTGTAGGAGTAGCCCTTCTTGCCGGGGTTGTTGTACAGCAGGAACACGCCGGTGTAGGGGTTCGTGCCGTTGGAGCGCATCGGGATGAAGTTGTTGCGGGATTGGTTGTTCGTAGCGTTGTAGCCGTACACCGGGCGGGCACCCGGGCCTTTCGACATCAGGGTGGCCGGCAGGATGTTTACGTTCTGGTAGTAGATCTCCTGGATGTTCTTGGTGAACATGAGGTCGAGTGAAGCCGTCCAGCCGTTGCCGATACGCTTGTCGATACCGAAAGAGGTGCGCAGGATCTTGGGGAGCTGGAACTCTTTCGCCATCAGGTCCACCTGGCCCTTGGCGTTGGTAAGCGGGATGCCGAAGTCCTGCGCCGTGTATTGGCCGAAGGGATCGTCGCGGAAGGGAACCTGCTGGGCAGCAGTGGGCGGGTTGAGGTCGATACCACCAACCGACACGCCGTTGTTGTTATACACGCCACCAGGCCATACGAGGGGCATACGGCCGGTGAACATACCGATACCGCCGCGGACCGTGATGTTCTCGTCGGGCATCTGGTACGTGAAGCCGATGCGGGGAGAGATCGACCAGGGAACCGTGGTCTTCTGTCCCGAGCGGGCGCCGCGCAGATCGTAGTACGTGCTGATGGCCTTGATGGCCGTATCGTTGAAGAAGGCGTCCGTGCGGGGCGTGTTCAGGAACTCGGTCTTGTCGGCGCGAATACCAAAGTTGATCGTCAGGCGATCCGTCACCTTGAACTCGTCGTTCACGAAGAAGGCCAGGTTCAGGTACTTAACGGCAGCAGCAGCAGCCGTGTTCTTCTCGTCCTTGAAGTCGACAAGGGGGAAGGAGCGCTGGTAGCGGCGGGGCTGAGCGCCGCTGTAGAAGGCGTCAAGGCTGGCATACTCGTAGGTGCCGTAGAAGTCGCGGATGAAGGTGTTCACCGACTCGTTATACAGGTTGTCGGTACCAACGGTGATGAGGTGCTTGCCGGCCGTGATACGGAAGGCGTCGAAGATCGACAGGTTCTTTTGTCCGAGGTAGTTGGCGCCGGAGAAGTTCTCGGTGCCGAACACGAGGCGGCCGGCGCCGTCGTTGATCGTCACGCGCGGGAACGGATCGCCGATCGGGTCGCGGTTGTCTTCGACGTCGGAGTAGGTGATCAGCAGTCGGTTGGAGGTGCCGCTGTTGAAGTTCGAGCGGAGCTCACCGGTGAAGGTGTGGGCCTCGGTCGGGAAGATGTAGCCGTTGTTGTAGTAGTTGATCGTGGTGCTGCCCGAGGAGCTCGTGTTGAAGCGCTCACCCTGGTTGTAGCGGTAGCTGAGCGTGAACTTGTTCTTGGCGTTGATGTTCCAGTCCAGCTTGGTAACGATACGGTTTGCCTTTACCTCCTCGGGGTTGTCGAGGAACTGGCCGGGGTTGTAGGTGTAGCGACGACGAAGGGTATCGGCGAGGGCGTTGACCTGGGCGAGCGTGGCGTTGCCGCGGTAGCCGGAGAAGTCGAAGGGCTGGGGACGGATGTCGCGCTGGATCTCGCCGAGCACGAAGAAGAACAGCTTGTTCTTGATGATCGGGCCGCCCACACGGAAACCGTAGATCTGGTTGGAGAGGTCGCCGAGGCGGGTACGCTGTGCTTTCGGAACGTCGCCCGGGGTCTTGCCCGCAAGGTTCTCGTTACGGTAGTAATACCAGGCAGAACCGGTGAGGGTGTTGGTGCCCGAGCGGGTAGTGGCGTTGATGCCGCCGCCGGTGAAGCCGCCGATGGAGGCGTCGAAGGGCGATACGATCACCTGCATCTGGTCGATGGCGTCGATGGAGATCGGGTTCACGCCGGCTTGTCCGCCGTTGGTGCCGGAGGCGGCAAGGCCGAACACGTCGTTGTTGATGGCGCCGTCGATGTAGAAGGCGTTGTAGCGGTTGTTCTGACCGGCGATCGATACGCCGCCGTCGCCCGTGATCTTGGCCTGGGGCGTGAGGCGGATATAGTCGTTGAGGCTACGGTTGATCGTTGGGAGGTTCTGGATGCGGTCGCGGGAGATGTTCGTTTCCACACCGCCGCGGGCTGTGGCAGCCACCCGGCGGCTCGATACCACCACCTCGGTGAGGTTGCCGGCCTGGTTGGCGAGTGCGAAGTCGAAGCGGTGCTTCTCACCCAGGTTCAGGTACACGTCGTTGCGGGTCTCAGGAGTGTAGCCCACATAAGTAATCGTGAACGTGTAGGGCCCGCCCGGGGTCATGTTGTTGATGTCGAAGCGGCCGCCCGTACGCGAAACGACGCGGTAGGTCGTTCCGGTGGGCCCGTGCACCGCCGTTACGGTGGCGCCGGTTAAGGCGTCGGCCGTGGCTCCCTTCACAATACCGGTAACGGAGCTGTTGGTTTCCTGGGCGAGGACGAATGAACTGGAAAAAAGCAAGACTAAGAATAAATGCAGGATTTTCTTAAGCATAGGAAGTCTTTGTTTCTGGCTGCAAAGAAAGGTAAAAAAAACAAGACGCTTAAGGACTTTATTAACATTTAAAGTAGTAACAACGGGGGCTGGCGGCGCCCCGGGAGGCCCGCCGATACTTCGTTTGAGGGGCATCCGGTTTGGGCCTAACTTTGCACCATGACCCGCATACTGCACTCCATCGAAAGCGCCATCGAGGACATCCGGAACGGCAAGATCGTGATCGTCGTCGATGACGAGGACCGCGAGAACGAAGGCGACTTCATCGTGGCCTCCCACCACGTCACCCCCGAGGTGATCAACTTTATGAGCAAGCATGGCCGCGGCCTCATTTGCATCGCCCTCCTCGAGGACCGCTGCACCGAGTTGGGCCTCGAGCTGATGGTCAACAACAACACCGCCCTGCACGAAACGGCCTTTACCGTATCGGTGGACCTCCTCGGCCACGGCTGTACCACCGGCATTTCTGCCCACGACCGCGCCAAGACCGTGCAGGCGCTCATCGACCCGGCCACCCGCCCCGACGAGCTCGGCCGCCCCGGGCATATCTTCCCCCTCCGCGCCAAGAAGGGCGGCGTACTTCGCCGCGCCGGCCACACCGAGGCCGCCGCCGACCTCGCCCGCCTCGCCGGCTTCGCCCCGTCGGGCGTGCTGGTGGAGATCCTGAACGAGGACGGTACGATGGCCCGCCTGCCCCAACTCATCGAGGTGGCCGAGAAGTTTGACTTCAAGATCATCTCCATCAAGGACCTCATCGAATACCGCCTGAAGCGCGATTCCCTCATCGACGAGATCGTGCGGGTAGACATGCCTACGCAGTTCGGGCACTTCAAGCTCATCGCCTTCCAGGAGAAGGGCTCGCCCAACGAGCACCTCGCCCTCGTAAAAGGGGAGTGGTCCGCCGGCGACCCGGTGCTGGTGCGGGTGCACTCGTCCTGCTTTACCGGCGACATCCTCGGGTCGCTCCGCTGCGACTGCGGCGAGCAGCTCCACGGCGCCATGCGTATGGTGGAAGAGGAAGGCCGCGGCGTCATCCTTTATATGAACCAGGAGGGCCGGGGCATCGGACTGCTCAACAAGCTGAAGGCCTACCGCCTCCAGGAAGAGGGCATGGACACGGTGGAGGCCAACCTGCACCTCGGCTTCCAGATGGACCAGCGCGATTACGGCGTCGGTGCCCAGATCCTCCGGCACCTCGGCATCCAGAACATCCGCCTCATCTCCAACAACCCGCGCAAGCGCGTCGGCCTCCTCGGCTACGGCCTTGAGATCGTGGACAACGTGCCCCTCCGCATCGAGCCCAACCCGCACAACCACCAGTACCTCGAGACGAAGCGCGATAAGCTCGGACACGAGTTGTGATCTCAGATCTCGGATCTGGGATCTTAGATCTGTTCAAAGCAGTATGGCCGTTCCGCGAGGGGCGGCCTTCTTTTTTCTGGTGCGCGTGGAATTATCCGGTGCGATCGCGCTTTGATATTTAAACGCCTAAACGATAGCAACAGTTTGCTACAGGTGGAATCGCAGGAAACGAGCCCCCATCCGACCATGGTTGTCTTGCGCCAGCCCAGATCCCAGATCCGCGATCCGGGATCTGAGCTCCTCCCCCGCGGTCCCGTTTTTGCAAGCCCTGCGGCTACATGAAGCCGTTTCCGAAACATCGTGCCTCCACCCGGTGGCTGCTCCTGCTGCTGGCGGCCCTTTCCGGCGCGCAGGCGCTGGCGCAGGACACCTTGCCCCACGACCTTAAGTACATCACCTTTCCGCTGGCGCCGCAACGACCCTGGACGGTAGGCGTGGGCATCACGGCCACCACGATGCCCTACGAGGTGACCGAGGAATTTCACTACCAGGTGCCCGCCGTCGAGGTGCAGGCCCTGCGCCGCCTCGGAGCCGGCTTCTCGCTCCAGGGGCGCGCTTCCCTGCAAGTTTTCCAGAATTACTTTTCGATCGGGCCACGCTGGAGCGCCCGGATCACCGACCGCATTTCAGCCGGTGTGGGCAATGATGTGGCGTTCTGGTTCGGCTCCGTCAACGTGGAGGGCTTCCGCACCCGCGCCACGGGCTGGCAGAACTTCCCGAACGTGAGCGTCGGCTACCGCTTCGGGCGGCAGGTGCTGCTCACCCTCCGCGCCGAGTCGATCATGACGCTCGACATCTCGCCGCGCGCGGGCGACATCAAGATCCGCGACGACTACCGCCTCTTCAGCGGCTCCGCCTACACGCTCCTGCTCGAGCAGCCGTTCTACGGGCGCAACAAGCGGCTCGCCCTCGGCCTCCGCGGCATCTATACCTCCTCGTTCTGGCAAACCTGGAGCATCTTCTCCGCCCTCGACCGCAATTACTTTTACCCTCAATTCATCGCATGCCTTATTCTCTGACGCGAACCACCTTCCTCGCGCTGGGCCTGCTGCTGCTCGGCGCCTGCCGCCGCGACTTCGACGTGCGCCTCCCCGACAATCGCTGGGAGGCTTTTGAAGCCCCCGGAACCGCGCCGCTCGGTGCTTCCGTGGCGGCGCGCATGGAAGGCGTCTACACGGTTGCCGCCGGCTCCGACCGCTTCGGCGCCGATGCGGTTGGGAAATGGAGCCATACCGCCGCTGGTGCCGACACGGTTTTTCATTTCTCGCTGTTTTTCGGAAAAGACATCAGCTACCTCGTGCTCGAAGGTCGGCGTCGCGACTCCACCCTGCTGCTGCACGGCTACTGGCGGAGCATGACCGGTATCGAAACGGGGGCAGTGCGCCTCACCGTGACGCCGGAGGCCGGCGGACGGGCTCTGCTCCTGGGCACGGCCATCGGAGCGGGCGGCTTGGTGCTCGAGGGAGCGTATGGCGATGGGAACGGCACACCCGACCGGCCGCTGCGCTTCAGCTTCGACCGGCCGCTCGCAGCGAGCCGCCCGCTCGAGATCGTAGCCCACCGCGGCGGCGGCACCTCCGCCGACCTGCTGCCCGCTTCCGAGAACTCCCTCGAGATCCTTCCGTACGCGGCCCGCTTTGGCGCTACCGGGGTGGAGATCGACGTGCGCCTTACCCGCGACGGGGTGCCGGTGCTGTACCACGATGCGACGCTGAACGAGCGGCTCATTGTCAAGAACGGGCTCGTAGGCCCGATCGAGAATTACACGTTTGCCCAGCTCGACGGGCTCGTGCGGCTGGTGCGGGGCAATGAGCGGATCCCCACCCTTCGTGCCGCGCTCGAAACCATCCTCACCCGCACGCCGCTCCGGTTTGTTTGGCTGGATACGAAGTTCGACGCGCCCATCGACGGGCTGCGGGCCCTGCAGGCCGAATTCCAGCAGCGCGCCGCCGTACTCGGCAGGCCGCTCGAGATCGTGATCGGCATCCCCGACGAGCAAGTGCTGGAGCGCTTCCGCGCCTTGCCCGGTCACCGCGATGTGCCGTCGCTGGTAGAGCTTGAAACCGCCGATGCTGAAAGCGTCAACGCCCGTATCTGGGCACCCCGCTGGACGCTCGGCCTGCAGAACGACAAGGTGGCCGCCATGCAGGCGCAAGGCCGCCGTGCGTTTGTATGGACGCTCGACCTCCCCGAGAACGTTGCCTTATTTCTGCGGGAGGGCCGCTTCGATGGCATTCTTTCCAATTACCCTACCGCTGTAGCTTATGCGCACTATATCCGTCCGTAACCACGTCACCTTGATCCTGTCCTTGCTGCTGTCCCTCGCAGGCGCGGCCCAGGATACCACGGAATTTACCTCGAAGCCCGGAAGGGCGGGGCGCTATTCGCTGGTGGCCTATTTCAATGCCGGGGGCAGTTATTATTCCGCAAACCGCGGCGCGCCCGCCTACCTGCAGCCGTCGCTGCGCCGCGTCAATCCCCTGGCTACCGTGCGCGTGCTCTGGCACCCCGACCGGCAGCTCAAGGCCGGCCTCGAGTCGGGCTTCATGACGTTCTATTCCTATGGGCTCAAAGACAGCCTCGGCAAGAAAGGGCGCGTGTCGCTCGACGCCGTGCCGGTGCTCCTGGTCTGGTCGATGTCGGTGACGGACCACCTCAACATCTTCGCCGGGTCGGGCGCGTACTTTCTCACCACGCACCTCGACTACGAGGGAAAGTCGAAGGCTTCGCGGCTGGCGATGGGCTGGATGGCAGCCGCCTCCTATATCTGGCCACTCGGAAAGAACGCGGGCCTCGGCACGGAGTTCAAGTGGATGTATGCTTCCGGCACCTCGAGCGGTGTGCTGGCGCTGCAGGTGCAGTACGTCTGGAAGTTCGCGCACTGGTGATCCCTGCGCTGCGCTACGCGGTGACAAAGGCGCTCACTTACATCATAGAAACGGTCGCTGCGCTACGGGATGACAAGGCACTTACCCTGATCAGGGATACGTTCGCTGCGCTACGGGGTGACAAGGGCTCTCCAACCAATTTGGGTTACGGTAGCCACGCTGGTAATAATACTATAAAACTCGAATCGGACAGGTCATCAATATGCAGCCGCCTATGGCGTGCTTAGCGCCAGTTTGTCATTGATCTTTCCGCCGTCCAAACAGGAACAGCAGCGGCTCTTCGAGACGGGCTGCCCAGGCTCTTTCGGAATGGTCGGCACCGGGGAAAACGAGTGTGCGGTAATTCCGGGAGCCGTATTCACGTTTTTTCGCGATGCTATCAATGACGGGCTGGAACGGCGCGTAAAAACTGTCCAGTGTTCTGTCGCCGCGGTCGAAGTAAAGACGTCGTTTTCCCGGCTTTTTCAGGCGTAAGCCGACGTATTCCTTGATATAGGGAAAGTTCGTTTCGGTACCCGAAAAGCGCTTGAGGCTGCCGGGCCAGTGGGTAGAAAGGCAAGCCGCGCCGCCGAACACTTTCGGGTATTCCGTAAACCCATACAAGGAAATGAGCCCGCCCATACTAGAGCCCGCGATAAAGGTATGTGCTGCGTCTGTATAGGTGGCGAAGTGCCGGTCGATGTAGGGCTTCAGCTCCTCCGTAAGAAATTTCATGTAATAGAAGGAGCGTACCCGGCCCTGCAATTCAATACGCAGGGAATCGATCCGAGTGAGGTTCACCGACATTACCTTAGCCGCGATCGAGGGAAAGTATTCGGCAAACCGGTACTTCGGGTGATTCGGTATCGCTACGACAATGAAAGGGATAGTCAGGCCTTCGCGCTGCAACCGTCCCGCTGTCTCGTCCACTCGCCATTCCTGCCGGTTCCAGGTAATCGTGCTGTCGAACAGCATCTGCCCGTCGTGCATATACAGCACGGCGTATGTTCCGGCGGCAGGATAGCCATCCGGAAGCCACACGTCGATGTTCCTGGCGTCGACGTATTTCGACGGAAACGCTTCGAGCCGTTGTATCGATCCTGACGAAACCTTCGGCACCTGCGCGCGAACGAGCGTGGAGATCAGGAGCAGGAGAAAACTAAATAGCCGTTTCATGCGGACAAGTTACAGTCTTTGTACATGTTCGTAGTTGCCGGGAAACACCGGGGAACACGGATCTGACGGGTGGTGCGGATTAGGACGGATCGCCCATTAGCACATCAGCACATTAGCACATTCGCACATTAAACTACCCGCTTACGATCAGCACCGGGATACGGAGGGAGTGCCGCACCGAATCGATGGTTTGCCCGTAGAGCCAATCAAGTACCCCGCTGTGTCCGTGTGCGCCGATGATGAGGAAGTCGGCACCGGATTCCTTTACGAGGCGTACGATTTCGCGCGAGCGGCTCCGGAAGCCCAGGTGACATACCGCTTCAAATCCGCGCTCGCGCAGTTGCGCCGCATAGGCCTCCAGCTGCTCGAGGTCTTTGCGCGTCTCGAAGTCGTCGGTTTCAGTGCCCAGCACTTTAGCCGGCGCACTCTCCACCACATGGATCAGCACGAAGCGCGTGCCTTCGGTGGCGTGACCCAGCGCATGGGCCAGCAGCGTTGCGTCGAACTTGCTGAAGTCGAGTGCCATGGCAATGGCCTTATAGTGCGGAACGATTGGTTCCCCGATCGCCGTTTCTCCATGCTTGTGCACCCGGAGCGGGATGGCTTTGACGTCTTTTTTCAGCAGCGGGTACAGGATGGTGATGAGCAACAGGGCCACGAAGCCCAACACGCCTCCGATCATCAGCACTTTGACCCAGAAGTTGCCGTCGCCCCGGAAGTAGCCGGCCATCTGCTCCAGCACCATCCGCAGGTTGAGGTACACGAGCACCGCCGCGATGACCCAGGCCGCGATCTTCATCCAGAGCGGGATCACGAAGGCGCCCATCGTTTTTTTATCGCTTACGAAGTGGATCAGCGGGATGATGGCGAAGCCCAGTTGAAGACTGAGGATCACCTGGCTCAATACGAGGAGCGCGTCGATGTTGTTCTCCCCGTTGATCAGGATCACGATCACCGCGGGGATGATGGCTACGGCCCTGGTAATAAGGCGGCGGATCCAGGGATTGATGCGGAGGCGCAGGTAGCCTTCCATCACGATCTGGCCGGCCAGCGTTCCGGTAACCGTGGAGCTCTGTCCCGCCGCGATGAGTGCCACCGCGAAGAGGATCGGGGCGAGCTTGCTGCCCAGCATGTCGTTGAGCAGCGTATGGGCCTCCTTGATCTCGGCCACGTCGGTGCGCCCTTTATAATAAAAGGCCGTTGCCGCCAGCACCAGGATGGCCGCGTTCACGAAGAAGGCCGCGTTGAGGGCGATGGTGCTGTCGATGAAGTTGAGCTTGAGCGCGCGCTTGATGCCTTTTTCGTCGCGCTTGATCTTGCGGGTCTGCACGAGCGCCGAATGGAGGTACAGGTTGTGGGGCATCACCGTGGCGCCAATGATGCCGATGGCGATGTACAGCGCCGTGTTGTTCGGTATCGACGGAACGAAGCCCTTCACTACTTCGCCCATATCGGGCCTTGCCAGGAAGATCTCGATGGCAAAGGAGATGCCGATGATGGCTACGAGCGTGATGATAAAGGCCTCCATCACCCGCATGCCGAGGCGCTGCAGGAAAAGGAGCAGGAAGGTGTCGAGCAGCGTGATGAGCACGGCCCAAAGGAGCGGCATGCCGGTGAGCAGCTGGATGCCGATGGCCATGCCCAGCACCTCGGCGAGGTCGGTGGCCGCGATGGCTACTTCGGCCAGCAGGTACAGCATGAAGTTTACGCCACGGGGGTAGGTCTCGCGGTTCGCCTGCGCGAGGTCGCGGCCCCGCACGATGCCCAGGCGGGCCGAGAGGCTTTGCAGGAGCAGGGCCATCAGGTTGCTCATGAGGAGCACCCAGATAAGGCGGTAGCCGAACTGCGAGCCGCCGGCGAGGTCGGTGGCCCAGTTGCCGGGGTCCATATAGCCTACGCTCACGAGGTAGGCGGGGCCGAAGAAGGAGAGGATCCGCCGGAAACGCGACTTTCCGCCGCCGGCGGTGGTGTCTACCGACCCATGTACTTCACTGAGGGATTGATCGGATAATGGCTTCATAGCTCGATAATGATGGTTTGCGCCAGCTGGGCGCTGATGGTTTCTGAACGGTTGGGGCGCACCTGCACCTGCAGGGAGCCGTCGTAGGTGAAGCGGCGCCGCACTTCCACGCGCGTGCCGATGCCGATGCCTTTTTCGCGCAGGAGCTCGAGCAGCTCGCTCGACTGCCCGGCCACGCGGCACACGCGCGCCGGCTGCTGCAGCGGCAGCTCGCTGAGCGGCACCGTGCCGGCCTTGTCCATACGGCCCTTGCTGTCGGGGATGGGGTCGCCATGCGGGTCGAAGCGCGGAAAGCCGAGAAAGGCGTCGAGCTTATCCACGAGTTTTTTGTGGCGTACATGCTCGAGTTCCTCGGCCACAGGGTGCACCTCCTCCCAGGCGAAGCCCAGCTTCTCGGCCAAAAAGAACTCCCAGAGACGGTGGCGGCGGATGATGCCGAGGGCGGCCTTGCGCCCCTCCGGGCTCAGGGTGAAGCCATAGTAGGGCCGGTAGTGGAGCAGCTTCTTGGCGTCGAGCTTCTTCATCATGTCGGTGATGGAGGCAGGCCGGGCCTGCAGCGACTCGGCCAGCGCTTTCGTCGACACATTGCCTCCCCCGGCCTGGAGGTGGTAAATCGCCTTGAGGTAGTTTTCCTCACTCGCCGAAAGATTAAGCATGGCTAATGAAATATTTAGGCGAATCTAAAAAAACTGTGCCGTATGGCCAAGCCCGGCCGGGGCGAGTCTGGCGGTATTTCCGTTTATTTACAGCAAATTGGAAATATGCGCCTTTGGGGGATCCTGCTCGCTTTGACCGGATTGGCAGCTTGCTCGGACGAGAAAAAGCCGGCTGTGGCTACAGACGAAAAGGGTACGGGCAGCACCGCTGCCACCAGCTTTGGAGGCTTCCGCGCCGCCAGGGTTCCGTACAGCCTGTCGGACACCGCTTTGCTGCGGCACAGCGACACGACGGCGCTCGATGCCGACCGGTTCACGGGTTACCTGCCCGATTCACTCCGCAGCGCGCTTTTCGGCAGTGCCCGGATCCGGTACAGCCCGCTGGCGCGCATCGGTGGCGAGGAGGGAAGCGAAACTTATTACGTGGTGAAAGCCGCGGCAGGGGCGCGCCAGGCGGCCCTGCTGTTCGTGTTTGATAAGCAACAAGCCCTCGGGGGCGCGTTCCCGTTCCTTGCTCCCGACAGCGACCCGTCAACGGCACAGACGTCCGGCATCGACAAGTCGTACTCGATCGTGCGCAGCGTCGTCCGGAAAAAAACGAACGAAACCTCGTCGGACGGCAAGGACGTGTTCATCTACAATGCGGCCGCGAAGACCTTTACGCTCATCTCCACCGATCCGCTCGAAGACCGGCGCGACGTGCTCAACCCGATCGATACGATGAAGCGCACCCACCCGCTCGCCGGCGACTATGTTCGTAACGAGCGCAACTTCATCTCGGTGCGCGATGCGCGCAGCCCGAGCGAGATCTCCTTTTTCGTGCATTTCGAGAAAGACGAGGACTGCAGCGGCGAGCTGAACGGAACGGCGCTCCTGACTTCGTCGAGGACGGCTGTATACCGCCAGGGCGGCGACCCCTGTGTGCTGGAGCTGACGTTTTCTGCCAACTCGGTGAGTATGAGAGAAATGGAAGGCTGCGGCTCGCACCGGGGTGTTCAATGTTTGTTTGAAGGCAAGTTCCCGCGCAAAAAGGAGGTTTCACCGAAATCCACCCCGAAGAAAAAAGGGAAAAAGTAGTTTCGGCATCCTGAATGTGTAGCAAAGACACGATTTATCCAATTGCCTTATATTGCGCAGCTAAAATCCACCACTAAATGAATTTCAGATCTTTCCAGGTCCCCTATACGATCGACGATCGGTTCAACAAACGCGTCGCTTACTTCTCGATGGAGTTCGCGATCCACCAGCCGCTGAAGATCTATAGCGGCGGCCTCGGCTTCCTTGCCGGCTCGCACATGCGCTCCGCCTTCGAGCTGCGCCAGAACCTGGTGGGCATCGGCATTCTCTGGAAATACGGCTACTACGACCAGGCGCGCAACCAGGACCAGACGCTCCAGGTAACCTGGATGGAAAAGATCTACAGCTTCCTGGAAGATACCGGTATCAAATTCGAGATCACGGTGCACGAGCACCCGGTGTGGGTGAAGGTGCTCTACCTGCCGCCGAACGTGTTCCAGTCGGCCCCGATGTTCCTGATGACGACCGACATCCCGGAGAACGACTACGTATCGCAGACCATCACCCACCGCCTGTACGATGCCAACGTGGCCACCAAGGTCGCGCAGTTCATCCTGCTCGGCGTAGGCGGCGCGAAGCTGCTCGACGAGATCGGCTTCAACCCCGAGGTATACCACCTCAACGAGGCCCATGGCCTGTCGTCGGCCTTTTACCTCTATAACAAGTTTGGCCGCAAGATCGAGGAAGTGAAGAAGCGCCTCGTGTTCACGACGCATACCCCTGAAGAAGCCGGCAACGAGAAGCACGATATCTACCTCTGTCATAAGATGAGCTACTTCTGCGGGCTTTCCGTAGAAGAAGTGAAGCGCCTCACCGGCATGCCCGACGACCAGTTCAACCACTCGCTGGCTGCCCTTCGCTTTGCGCGCATCGCCAATGGCGTGTCGCAGCTGCACGGAGAGGTGAGCCGCCACATGTGGGCCAAGTACGATAACATCTGCGAGATCCTCGCCATCACCAACGCGCAGAACTGGCGCTACTGGGCCGATAAAGCACTCTACCGCTTCCGCGAGGATGGCGACGACAAGGGCTTCGACGACCGCAAGACGTGGATGAAGAAGCGCGCCTTCGAACTCGTGGCCGACCAGACCGGGAAGATCTTCGACCCCAACGTGTTCACCATCGTATGGGCCCGCCGCTTCGCCGGCTACAAGCGCGCTAACCTCATTACCCGCGACATCGAGCGCTTCAACAAGCTGATGGCCGATACGAAGTACCCGGTGCAGATCATCTGGGCCGGCAAGCCCTACCCGGTCGATTACCCGGCGATCTCGGAGTTCAACGAGCTCGTGCACCTGAGCAAGAATTACAAGAACATGGCCGTGCTGATCGGCTATGAGCTTGCTCTTTCGAAGCGCCTCAAGCAGGCCGCCGACTGCTGGCTCAACAACCCCCGCGTTCCGCGCGAGGCCTCCGGCACTTCGGGTATGACCGCCTCCATGAACGGCGCGGTGAACGTATCCACCAACGACGGCTGGATACCTGAATTTGTGCACCCGGGCAACAACGGCTTCATCGTGCCGCCGATCGACTATACCAAGATCAGCACGCCGGAGCAGGACGAGTATGACCTCGACCAGCTGTACGAGCTGCTGAACAAGCAGATCCTGCCGCTGTACTACGACGACTACGACACCTGGCGCCAGATCGTGAAGAACGGTATGCGCGACGTGCAGCTGCAGTTCGACTCCAACCGCATGGCGGAGGAATATTACAACCTGCTGTACCTGCGTCCGTATAGCGCCTAAGTAAAGACGCGTTCCTATGCGTCTCCTTGAATATCGGATATCCAACAAGAAATACTGAATAGCGAAGTAAAAGGCCCCGCAATGCGGGGCCTTTTCAGGTCATTGCGAGCGAAGCGAAGCAGTCTCCTCCATTACGCGGAGGGTTCGCAAAGCTTCGGTTACAAAAACACTCCGTAAGTTGTGGAGATTGCTTCGCTCGCAATGACATTTACGCGAACTGCGCCGTTACTTCCTCTACCGTTTTGCTGCCAGGATAGAAGGTTAACAGTCTGCGGATAATCCCTTCCACCAATGCATCCGGGCAGGAGGCGCCCGAGGTGATCAAAATGGTTGCCGGTTGTTTTGCGGGCAGGTATCCTTCCGTTACGTTCTCGGTGCCGTTGTGGAAATTGTAATGCAGCACCGTGTCTTTCGACAGCAGCTTCGCCTCCTCGTTGATGAAGTAGGTAGGCAGCTTTTCCTCGCACAATTCCACGAGGTGGGAGGTGTTGGAGGAATTGTAGCCACCGACCACGATGGCGAGATCGGCATCGACACCGAGCATACCGGAAACGGCCGTCTGGTTGTCGTTAGTGGCGTAACAGAGCGTGTCGCGCGTATCGGCGAAATGCTCGCGGGCATTGGCTTCCGTAAGCCCGTATTTTTCGATCATCACTTCTTTCAGGTAGTCAGCGATCGCCTGCGTGTCGGAGGCCAGCATCGTGGTCTGGTTTACCACGCCGATGCGCTGCAGGTCGCGCAACAGGTCGAAGCCTTGGGAGTACTGACCGGCGAATTCGGTGTAAAACTGCGCCGCGTCTTTTTCGCCCCGGATATACTTCGCGAGCTCGATCGTTTGCTTCATATCCTCTACTACCACCGACGGAGCGTCTTTGGACGCATGGGAGAAGGTAGCTCTCGTTTCCTCGTGCTTCGGCTTACCGTGGATCACGATGCTGTAGCCTTTCTGTGCGATGCCCTCGCTGCGGTTCCAGACCTTTTCCACGAAGGGGCAGGTGGTGTTGTACAGCTCGGTGCGGATGCCGATGTCGTTGAGCCGCTGCTCGATGGCGAGCGTGGTGCCGAAGGCGGGAATGAGCACGATGTCGTCGGCCGTCAGCTCCTCGAAGGGCACGATGGCCTTCCCCTTCGTATCCTGGAGAAAGCGTACGCCGGCGGCCACGAGGTCGGCATTCACCTGCGGGTTATGGATCATCTCGGAGAGCAGGAAGATGCGGCGGCCCGGGTTCTCGGCCACGGTGCGGAAAGCGATGTCGATGGCATTCTCCACCCCGTAGCAAAAGCCGAAGTGCCGCGCGAGGTAGATGCGCACCGGCCCGAAGTCGAGCAACGTCGGCGCAAAATCCTTTTTCATACGGTCGGCCTCCTTGCGCTTCTTCTTGATGGCGGAGATCAGCGGGCTGCGGTACACAACGGGGACATCGAAGGTTTTCATGCTGGGCAAATTTACGCCATAGGGAAGGAATGTTGCGGCCAGGCTTCGGATTTAGCATTTTAAGGGGCACGCGGAACACGCGGAAAACGCGGAAATTTTTTGGTGCTGGTTACGCTGGTCTGGTACTTTTTCCTTTTGCTTCCAGCTCCGGCAGCTCTTACCCGACGGGAGCTTTACCCAGGTGCAACTGTTTCTTAAAACGCGGAAAAGCCCGCAAGCGGGCTTCCGGCGCCAGGTATGCCAGGATCTATAATTGCATGGACATTTTGGGCGCATTGCGCCTTTCTGCGTTTTATTAAAGTTTCCCGGAGGATGATATACGTGTTGATCAGGAGCAGTCGTTTTAAAGCTGTTACGGACCAGGTCAAGTACCCATCGGAAAGAGAACTCCCGCCACCTATTTTCCGCGTTTTCCGCGAATTCTGCGTGCCCCTTCCCACCAACACTTAGATTTGACCCATGACCCCTGAAAAGTCCTGGATCCTCCATACGAACGTGTACGAGGTGAACCTGCGCCAATACACACACGAAGGCACCATCAATGCCTTCCGCCCGCACCTCGCGCGTCTGCGCGATATGGGCGTGGAAACGCTCTGGTTCATGCCCATCACACCCATTGCCCAGAAAGAAAAGAAGGGCTCGATGGGTTCCTACTACGCCTGTTCCGACTATACCGCGGTGAGCCCGGAGTTCGGCAGCCTCGAAGACTTCCGGGCGCTCGTGGAAGAAGCGCATGGCCTGGGCTTCCGCGTTATCCTCGACTGGGTGGCCAACCACACCGGCTGGGACCACCGCTGGACCTGGGAGCACCCCGAATGGTTCGAGCGCAACGGGGCGACGGGCGACTTTGTGCGGGCCCATGGCATGGACGATATCATCGAGCTCGACTTCAACAACCCCGACATGCGGCGGGCGCTGATCGACGCGATGCGCTGGTGGGTGGAGGAGACCGGTATCGACGGCTTCCGCTGCGATCTTGCCTTTTGGGTGGGGCTCGACTTCTGGGTGGAGGCAAAGGCGGCGCTCGATGCCGTGCGGCCCCTGTTCTGGCTCGGCGAGCTCGACCCGCTCACGCATCCCGAATATATGCAGGTGTTCGATGCCGCCTATACCTGGAGCTGGATGCACAGCGCGCAGGAATATTACCACGGACGCACACCGCTCCAGGACCTGTATGCACTGCTCGAGCGCTACCGGACGGCCCCGGGGCTCCCGGCCTGGTTCACCGCCAACCACGACGAGAATTCCTGGAATGGCACCGAGTTTGAAAAGTACGGCGCGGCGGCACCACTTCTGGCCGTGTTCAGCTGCACCTGGCCGGGAATCCCCCTGCTCTACAGCGGGCAGGAGCTGCCCAACGAGCGCCGGCTGCAGTTCTTCGAAAAGGACCCGATCGGCTGGACGCAGGAAGCCCCGCAGTTTCACCGCTTTTACCAGTTGTTGCTACAGCTCAAAAGTGCGCACCCGGCCCTGGCCGCAGATGCCGG
The DNA here is from genome assembly GCF_039541815.1 of Flaviaestuariibacter amylovorans. Classification (NCBI taxonomy): domain Bacteria; kingdom Pseudomonadati; phylum Bacteroidota; class Chitinophagia; order Chitinophagales; family Chitinophagaceae; genus Flaviaestuariibacter; species Flaviaestuariibacter amylovorans. The sequence goes on along the minus strand of NZ_BAABGY010000004.1, from coordinate 137,217 downwards.
CTGCACGGTACTTGAAACGAACGCCGGGAAAGGGGTGCTGGCCTTTCTCCGCCAGGCCGGAAACGATGAAGTGCTGGTGCTGCTGAACCTGACGGGCCGCCTGCAGGACCTGGCGCTCGCGGCTCCGCTGACCGGTGCGTGGCGGGAGCTCTTCAACGGGGCCAGGTGGAGCACGGCTGAACCGGGGCAGCTGCTGCCTCCCTGGGGTTTCGCCGTGTACACGCGCGGCTGAGGCAGGCCCCGCCTTGCGGTGCAACGTGGCAGGGTCGCCACAATGCGCCTTCCGCAGGCTTGCTTCGCGGGCTTGAAAAGTTTGGTATAATATTCGATTTTAATGTATTGAGCGTCCGCCGCCGCTGCTTCCCGCAAACCGATTCCCTTTGATTTCGGGTTCAGCTGCCGGCAACAGGAGGACGTGTTGGTTTTTCGTGGTGATTCAAGAGAAAGAGGCAGCCCGGAACGTGCTGCCTCTTTCTCAAACTTATTGTGGTGCATGTATCGGAACGGCCGGGTATTCCCGGCCGTTCCCATGTCAAATCGGTGATCGCAGATCTGAGATCTTCCTCCGGTTCCGCCTTCACCCCGGCAACGCACCTAAAGCTCGGGCATCAGTAGTGCATCTTTGAACGGAAGCAGCTCACAGATCCGAGATCACAGTTCTGAGATCCTCCTCTGGCTCGATTGTTAAAGTAGTACGTTTGCATACGGCGACCCGCGAGGGCGGCGTTATTCACTGCAGGTTTCAACTTCAACCAACGTGTTCAACTTCAAAAACACCTGGAACCTATGGCAGATGACAGCAAGCAGGAGCGGGCCTACGGCTACGACTCCTTCGATGGACGCGGACCGCGCTCCGGATCCAACTTCTTATGGTGGTGCGCCGGCGCGCACCAGCCACTCCTGAAACAGTATCCTTCCGAAGGCGTCAAGTACGGCGGCCTCGGCGGCGTGCTCCTCGCCACCTTTGCGCTGGCTACCCTTTCGTCCGGCTATGCGTTTTACAGCATTTTCGGGCATGCCGGCTGGGCAATTCTGTTTGCGCTCGTCTGGGGCGCCATCATCTTCAACTTCGACCGCTTTCTCGTGAGTACGATGCGCAAGTACGGGGTGTCGCGCAACCGGCAGCTCCTGCTCGCGCTGCCCCGCCTCGGACTTGCGCTGCTCATCGGGCTCACCATCGCGCGCCCGCTCGAGCTCAAGATCTTCGAGAAGGAGATCAACGTGAAGATGGTGGAGAACACGCACCGTAAGATCCAGCGTAACGACTCGCTGCTCGCCCTCGAAACGAAGCAGCAGCTGGCAGCGGCAGAAAGTGAGCGGGCCCGCATCACGGCGCGCCGGGCGGCGCTCGAAGACACGCTCCGTGGCCTCCAGAGCGCCTATGTGCAAGAGGCCGACGGCACCGGCGGCTCGGGCCGCCGCGGCATCGAGCAGCTGACGCGGCTCAAGATGGGGGCCTGGCAGTCGGCACAGGCCCAATACGCACCCGAACTCGCTGAGCTGTCGGCGGGGCTGCGTACGCAGGACTCGCTCATTGCTATGGCAAGAGCCGTGATGGAAGAGAAGCGCCGCGGCTACGAAGGCACCGCGTTCGCCAACCAGGGATTCCTCGAGCGCAACAAGGCGCTCAGCGACCTGGCCGACGAAGAATCCAGCGTGTGGTGGAGCAGCCTCATGATCTCGCTGCTCATCATCCTGCTCGAGATCGGGCCCATTCTCTCGAAGCTGATCATGCCGGTTGGTCCTTACGATATCGCCCTTGCCCGGGACGAATTACTACAGATGGCCGCCGACGAGAACGCGATGTTCAAGGGCCGCGACCTGCTCTTCGACAAGAAGAAACGCTTTTACGACCGCCAGCGCGAACTCTCCACTGAGCTCGTCGACAAGCTCACTGCCCTGCAGCGCAAGCACATCGACGAGGAGCTCGACAAATGGGAGCGGGGCGAGTGGAACGCGAAGGAGTACCGCGCCTCGATGGACGAAGTGCTGCGGAAGATCCGGAAGAACTACCAGGTGGATGATGAAAGCCTCTTGTAGATCTAAGGTCTGAGATGGCTGAATTGTGATCTGTTGGAATGGAAGATGTGCTGATACGATGGCCCGCCCGTTTCTACTACCCGCTGATGCGTGCCGGCAACAGTACGTGAAAGGTTGCCCCTTCGCCTTGGCGGCTCCGTGCATAGATGTCGCCGCCATGACGTTGCACGATGCGCTTGCAGAGCGCGAGCCCGAGCCCCGTGCCTTCGTAGCTGTCGCGTGTCGGTAACCGGGTAAATACGGCAAACATCCGGTCGGCTTGGTCCTGGTCGAAGCCAATGCCGTTATCGCGCACCTCGAAATGCCAGAACGCCTTGCGCTGCCCGTCGGTTCCGCGCTCTTCCTGGCGTGCGCTGATATGTATATGGGGTGCCGTGCCGGGCTTCGTGAATTTGAGCGCGTTATTGAGCAGGTTGGCAAACAACTGGTGCAGCAGCAGCGCGATCCCGGGTACCACCGGCAGGGTTCCGAACTCGATGCGCGCACCCTTTTGCAGGATGGCCAACTCGAGGTCGCTTTGCACGTCGCTAAGCACGCGGTTGAGGTCAACGGGCTCGTTGGGGTGCTGTGCGGCGCTGAGGGTGGAGTAGGTGAGCACTCCTTCGATCATGCCCGCCATCCGGCGCGAGGCGTCGGAGATCTTTTCGAGGTAGATTCTTCCTTTTTCGGTCAGGGTCTCTTTCTCGTTCTCGCTGAGGATGCCGCTGAAGGTGCTGATCTTCCGGAGCGGTTCTTTCAGGTCGTGGGAAGCCACGTGGGCAAAGCGCTGGAGATCTTCGTTGGAGCGGGCGAGTTCTTCCGTGCGGACGGCTACGAGGTGTTCCATTCGCTCCCGGTATTGACGCAGTGCTTCCCTCATCCGAATCAGGGCCTGGGCCAGCAGGTCATGTTCGCTGCGCGGGGTGATGACCGCGTCGAAGTCACCCCTTCCGATGGCGGTGGCAGCGTTGGCGAGCGCCCGGTTGCTTTGGTCGATGGTCGATATCGAAACCGCGAGCGAGCCGAGGGCATCTTTCGATTCGGGTTGCAGCGACTCGCCGGCCTCGCCTTTTGCAATGCGCTCGGCGGCCCGCCGGAGCCGCAGCAGCGACTGGGTGATGAGATAGACGATATAGGTCACGGCGGTGATCACTGAAAGAAGCGAAAGCACCATCAGGACCAAGGTGCGCCTGCGTGCTGCTTCTTCTTCCTGGTGTAAGGTATTCACCGTCGTATTCAGGCGGTCCCAGATGCGGTGCTGGAAGTTCCGGAGCGCTCCCACGCCTTCGTCGGACACTTTCCACCAGGCCACCGCCGTATAAGTACTGTCGAACGCAAAGCGCTTGAAGAGGCTGTCGATATAAGCCGTGGTATGCCCGAAGGGTGTACTCCTGCGCAGTCCATCGTATTGGGCCAGCATGTCGGGTGTGGCCTTTGCCCGGAATTCCGCTTCGTAAGACCGGTACACGTCGTATGCGCCTGCGGAGCCGGCGAGCGTCTCCGTCGCATACCTGCCGGTATGAAGTACGTTGTAGATATTGCTGCGGATGATCCCGAGGTAGGTCATCATCTCCGACAGGATCTTCTGGGCCACCAGGTCTTTGTACACCGGGTGCAGGAACGCGGTGTTGGCGGGTGGGAGGGTATTGAGCGTGTTGAGGCGGAACACGGTATTGCTATAAAAGTGCATCACCCCGTTGGGCGCCGTGCTGAAACTGTCGATGCCGTTCCGGATGCTGTCGAGCTGCCCGAGCCGCGTGTAGCCGGTGAAGCCTTCCAGCGCCGGGTCGCCGCAACGGAGCAGCCGGCGGATCAGGGAGTCGGTGCGGGGCCGCTGCCGCTCCAGCTCAGGCCGCATGCTGCGCGTCATCGCATAGTCGAACGAATACTTGCGCTCTTCCTGGAGCGCGTCGATGAGCGCGTTTATGTCAGCCGATTCGTCAATAAAGGAATGATATTGCCGGAACAGGCGCAGTTTTTCGGTCTTTTCCTGGTACACTTCGATGGTGAGGAAGATGAGGAAGCACAACGGAATGAACCCGATGAGCATCAGTTTGGCCAGGAGGGGTAATCGCCGGAAGAATGCGTTCATGCAGGGGGGCAAAGATTGATCGGGCTAAAATAGACAAACTTATCTTCGCCCGCATGGCCATGTCGTTCGACTCGATCTTTACCCACCGCCGCACCGGCACCGATAAAATACCCGAGGGGCCCCGCTCCGGCTTCCAGCGCGATTTCGACCGCCTCGTGTTTTCGTCGGCCTTTCGGCGCCTGCAGAACAAGACGCAGGTGTTCCCGCTGCCCGGCACGGCCTTCGTGCACAACCGCCTCACGCATTCCCTCGAGGTGGCTTCCGTGGGCCGCTCCCTCGGCAAGATGATCGGGGAGGAGATCTCGAAAGACTACCGCGGCAACGACGACGTGTACGAGTTCTACCGCTACGAGCTGCCCAACGTCATCGCCGCCGGCTGCCTCGCCCACGACATCGGCAACCCGGCCTTCGGCCACTCTGGTGAAAAGGCCATCTCCGCCTGGTTCATCGAAAACGAGCAGGTGGAGATCGGCGGACGGCCGCTGCGCTCCTTTTTTGGCGATACCGAGTGGCGCGACGTCACGGCTTTCGAAGGCAACGCCAACGCCATCCGCATCCTGACCCACAGCTTCCGCGGCCGCTTCAAGGGAGGCTTCGGGCTCACGTATACCACCATCGCGTCGATCCTCAAGTATCCCTGCGAGTCTACGGCAGTGGACAAGGGCTGGAAGCACCGGAAGAAATACGGGTTCTTCCAGAGCGAAAAGGAAACGGTGCTGGAGGTGATGCGGGGCTGCAACATGATCCCGGAAGGGGAGTCCCCCCTCGTGTACCGACGCCATCCCTTCGTTTACCTGGTGGAAGCCGCCGACGATATCTGCTACTCCATTGTAGATATGGAAGATGCCCACCGACTCGGCATCCTGTCGACGGAAACCGTCCGCGACGCCTTCCTGGAGGTGTGGGACAAGACCCGGCCTGCCGGCGACGACCGTACCCGCGACCATTATACGAGCATCTCCGATGTGAACGAGGGCATCGCCTTCCTGCGGGCCCGCGTCATCAACGGCCTCGTGCAGGCCTGCACCCGCATCTTCCTCGACAACCGCGCGGCCATCCTTGCCGGGACCTTCAACGACACCCTGATCGACCACCTGCAGGACGCGACGGGCTGCCTTTCGACGGTGAAGGCCCTGTCGGTGGAAAAGATCTACCGCCACGACACGGTGCTGCAGATCGAGCTGGCCGGGTATAACGTGATGTCGGAGCTGCTCGGGCTGCTCGTGCCGGCGCTGCTCCGGGATCGCCCGACGCACAAGGAGGGGATCATCCTGCAACTGTTCCCCTACCAGCTCACCGAGTTCCGGGAAACGACGTCGGGCTATGAGAAGGTGCTCAGCGCCCTCGACTTCCTGAGCGGCATGACCGACGAGTACGCCACCGAGATCTACCGCCGGCTGAAAGGGATTTCCACACCGGTACACGGGTAAAACTCACGCCCATACCCAATTAAGGGTACGTTTTCAACGGCCAAAGCACCCGTTCCGGCCGCTTATCCGACGGCGATATAAAAGTTTTCTCTTATTTTTAACTTTGCAACCGTCCCTTCTATAATCACCAAATGCTGTCATGAGAAAGATTTTCGCACTCTTCCTCGGAGTGATGCTCTCTGCTTATGGGAACGCTCAGTCCTCGGAGGCCACCTATGATTCCAACACCTCCAACGGCCGCCAACCCGGCTCCGGGGCAGCCGGCTTCGCCGGCGCCGGCCGTGTCTTCAACACCGACAGTATCGCCTTTACCGGACCGGCTACGGCCGGATTCTGCCCGGGCGGCAACCTTCGCCTGCAGGCAAAATATTCGACCCCGGGGTCGCTGTATCAATGGCTGCTGAACGGCAACCCCATCGGCGGCGCTACCGATTCGCTCTACACCGCTACGGCTCCCGGCGACTATTCGATCGTGGTGACGGCGCCCGGCGGCACCGTGTATAACTGGCCTACGCTCACCGTGGTGGAATTCCCGGTGCCGGCGGCCCCCTCGTTCACGTTTACGCCCAATAACCAGTGCTCGATGCAGGACATCACCTTCACCAACACGACCGGTGACCCGAGCCTGACCTACGCCTGGGACTTCGGCGACCCCAACTCGGGCGCGCTCAACACCTCCACGGCCAGCAACCCGGTACACCACTTCGTGGGCGGTGCCTTCGGTGGCACCCAGACCTTCGACGTGGGGCTGAAGGCAACCAACTCCTTCGGCTGCTCCACTACGGCCACACAAACCGTAACCACACTTTCCCCCAGCACCAAGCTGGGTGGCACGGGCCTCGTGGTGTATAACGGCAACCCGGTGTTCACCTCCTGCAATGCCACCGGCGCCACCCTCACCTTCGTGAACGAGTCGACCTCGAGCAATTCGGATTACACCATCATCTGGGGCGACAATACGCCCAACTTCACCGGTACCACCTTCCCGACACCGAACATCACCCACCCGTACAGCCCTGGTAACTACACCCTCCAGTTCATCGTAACGGGCACCAACGGCTGCCGCGATACGGGCTATTATTCCGTGTACATCGGCTCGAACCCCGCGGTGGGCCTCACCAACCCGGGAAATACCGTTACCTGCTCGGAAAGCAGCCTCACCTTCCCGATCACCAGCACCTCCGGCAACTCGCCCGGCACCATCTATACCATCACCTTCAACGACGGCTCGCCCGCGCAGGTGTTCCCGCACCCGGCGCCGGCCAGCGTTACCCACACGTTCAACCTGTCGTCCTGCGGCACCACGAGCAGCTCGGGCGCCAATACGTACCCGAACTCCTTCTCGGCGGCGATCAAGGCAACCAACCCCTGCGGCTCGTCGAGCGCCAACGTGGTACCTATTTATATATCCAAGAAGCCGCGCGCCAACTTCACGGTGAACCCCGGCAACCGCGTGTGCGTGAACTCGCCGGTGAACCTGACCAACTCGTCGGGCAACATGTCGAGCGTAAACAACGGCACCTGTACCCCCGGCAAGGTGGTCTGGACCATCAGCCCCGCCACCGGGTGGACCAACACCGGTAACCTCGGCAATAACAACAACTCCGCGGACCCCGCCTTCTGGACCGGCGGCTCCAACTCGCTCAACGTCACCTTTACCGTGGCGGGTACCTACACCGTAAGAATGCAGGCCGGCAACACGGCGCTTTGCCAGACCGACGAGATCATCCAGACCATCTGCGTCAGCGAGCTGCCGGTAGCGTCCTTTACGCTCAGTGACCTCCAGGGCTGCGGCCCGCTGCTGGTGACGAGCACGAACACATCGCCCGCCTCGGTATGCGGCGCCGACAGCTACGCCTGGACGGTATCGTACGACAACTTCGCCAACTGCCAGCCCAACGCCAGCAGCTGGACCTTTGCCGGCGGCACCAGCGCCACCTCGGCCAACCCGCAGATCAGCTTTACCAATCCCGGTATTTACACGGTGCAGCTCGTAACGACGCGCCCGGGTAACGTGTGCTCCAACAGTACGAGCCAAACGGTGACGGTGAAGTCGAAGCCCAACGTGACCTTCGACCCGATCAACCCGATCTGTCAGGGCGACTTCAGCCCTGTGGCTACTGCCAACGACTGCTATTCCAGCACGCCCTCCACCTTCCAGTGGAGCTTCGCAGGCGGCACACCGGCCACGGCCGTGGGTCCGGCGCCGACGGTAAACTATGCCAGCACCGGTACGTTCAACATCCAGCTCGACGTGATCAATGAGTGCGGCACCACCACGGTAACGCAGCCGGTGACCGTGAACCCGACACCCGAAGTGACCCAGCCCGGCAACTACGTGTTGTGCAACGGCGCACCGTTCCCTGGTGTGGCGTTTGCGAGCCCGCTTCCCGGCATCACCTATACCTGGACCAACGACGACCCGGGCATCGGTCTCGGCGCCTCCGGCTCGGGCAATATCCCGCCCTTCACCGCGAGCAACTCCACGTCGGTGCCCCGGGTGGCCACCATTACGGTGACGCCCAGCTCGAGCACCTGCAGCGGCCCGGCACGCACCTTCACCATTACCGTTAACCCGACGCCCCCGATCAACGGCGGCCCCGACCAGATCATCTGTAACGCGCCCACGGCCACCATGCAGGCGGTGCTGGCTCCCGGCACCACCGGCGTCTGGACACAGGTGTCCGGCCCCGCCAGCACCATTACGTCGCCTTCGTCGCCCACCACTACGATCACCGGCCTCAACGCAGGTACGTATCAGTATCGCTGGACCGTAACGGGCTCCGGCATCTGCCCAACCGTGGAGGATATCGTAACGATCCTGAACCGCCCCCTGCCGACGGCATCGGCTGCAGGCCCCGACAGCGTCATCTGTGATTACACCGCGGGCAGCGCCCTGGCCTTTACGCTTAACGCCAATAGCGTGGCACATAACTGGGAGCTCGGCACCTGGACCGTAGTAAGCAATACCACGGGTGTGGCGGTGACCCTCGCCAACCCCAACGACCCGCATACCCTGCTTTCGGATGCCGGCCTCGCCGCAGGTGTGCCGCAAGGCGCCATCACACTGCGCTGGACGATCGTGAACGACGCGGGTTGTACCCCGTCGGCGGACGACGTGGTGTTCACCATCGCGCAGCAGCCTTCGGCGGGCACCGTAGGGCCGCTGGCGGAGCTTTGCTACGAAAACAGCGTTACGCTCACTGCAACGGGCTATACCGGCACCATCCTCAAGTGGCGCCGTAAGGACGCACCGCTGGCCACCAACCCCTTCGTGGATGTTGCGAACAATACGCCGTCACTCAACCTGAACAACCTCACCGGATCCGTCGAAGTACAGTTCATCGTAGGCTCGCCCAACGGCACCTGCCCCCAGCGGGATACGGTCACGGCGATCGTTCCGGTTGCCGCCCCGATCGTGAACACCATCAACGGTCGCGTGGATTCGGTTTGTACCGGCGTGTCCTACAACACCGGCATCGTGCTCGCGTCCGGCGGCAACGGCTCGGCTCCCAGCTACCAGTGGCAGCTCAGCGACGACGGCATCGTGTTCAACGACCTCGTAACGCATACGCTTTCGCATTACACCTTTACCCCCGTTCAAACCGTATGGCTGCGCCGCGTGGTGACGATCGGTACCTGTACCTCGATCAGCGACACCATCAAAGTGTGGGTAGAGCCTCCGGTCGCCAACAACAGCATCGGCGCCGACCAGACCATCTGTATCAACACGGCCCCGGCCCCGATCACCGGCTCGGTACCCACGCCGGCAAACATCAACCTGAGCTTCCAGTGGCAACAGAGCACCAACGGCGGCTCCACCTGGACCGACATCGCGGGTGCTACGACGCAGGACTACGCCCCGGGCGTGCTGTCGCAGACAACGATGTACCGTCGTGTCGTGAGCTCCGAGCGCTGTCCGTCACCGACAGGCGGCGTCTCCAACGAGGTCACCATCAGCATCACCCCGCGGCCGGCGCCGGCCTTTGCGCCAAGCACCGTGCTCGGCTGCTCGCCGCTTACCGTGACCTTCACCAACAACACCACCGGCCTCGGAAACACGTATGTGTGGGACTTCGGTGATGGCAGCGCGCCGCTCGCCACCGCCAACAACAACCCGGTGACACATACCTATACGGTAGGTGTCCAGACCACGTTCACGATCACGCTCACCGCCACCAACGGCTGCGGCGTGGAATCTACCCAGCTTAACGTGATCGTGGTGCCCAACAGCATCGACCTCAACGTAACGGTGAACGCGACCCAGCTTGCCGGCTGCGCCCCGCACAGCATCAAGGTGTACAACGCGTCGCAGGGCGGCACCATGTTCGTGTACGACTTCAACGACGGCTCGCCGGTGGTCAGCAACCCGAACAACATCGACTCGGTGGCACACACCTTCCTCGCCCCGGGTGCCTATAACATTTCGATCCGCGCCACCAACAACTGCTCCGACACGACGGCCTACCGCGTCATCAACGTGTACGCCACGCCGACGCCGGCCTTTACCCCGAGCACCCTGCAGGCTTGCGTGGGTCAGGACTTCACGTTCACCAACGGCTCCACCGGCGCCACCAACTACCAGTGGGACTTCGGCGATAACCAGCTCTCGTCTGCTACGAATCCCACGCACAGCTATGCGGCGCCTGGTACGTACACGGTGAAGCTGCGCGCCTTCAATACCAACGGCGTGAACGTGACCTGCGTGGACAGCGTATGGATGGACGTGACCGTGCTTCCGAGCCTCGTCGGCTCCATGACCGTTTCGGGTACCGGCAGCACCTGCGCACCGTTCACGGCCACCTTCACCAACAACACGACCCCTGCCACTTCCGTGACCTGGGACTTCGGTGATGGCTCCGCACCTTCGACCCTCAACTCCGTGTCGCACACCTTCACGCGCTCCGGCACCTTTACGGTGACACTGACCGTGATCGCCCCGGGTGGCTGCCGCTACGTGACCACCCAGGATATTACCGTGGGCGGTCCGGCCGGTCAGCTGCTTTATACACCGGGCTATGTATGCGCCGGTCAGAGCGTGCGCCTCGAAGTGATCGCCACCGGGGCCACCACCTATACCTGGGACTTCGGCAACGGCGTTACGCAAACCAACTCGAACACCGTGGTCAACTATACCTACCCGGACCCCGGCACCTTCCTGCCTTCGGTAACACTCAACGGCGGCGGTTGCTCGGTATTGATCAAGAACATTCCCGATTCGGTGCGGGTGGACCGTACGATCGGCGCCTTCACCGCGGTGCAGACACGCAACTGTGGAAATACGGTGCTGACGCTCACGGATACCTCCACCGTCTTCTTCGGAAAGGCGCTCGTGGAGTGGGACCTGGGCAATGGTGTCTTCACTGCCGGCCCGGCTACGGTGACGCAGAACTTTACCGTATCGGGTAACTATACCGTGCGCCTCCGCGTTACGAGCAACAGCGGCTGCATCACAGTGAGCACGCAGGATGTGGCCATCGTGGTCAACAATACCCCCGTGATCACGCTGGTGCCCCCGGCCGGATCGACTGCCTGCGCCCGTGTGCCGGCCTCGTTCAGCGCCGTGGTGAACTCGGTGGATGCCATCGCCAACATTCAATGGAATACGTCCAACGGCATTACCGGAAGCGGCGCCACCTTCAACCCGATCTTCGGAACACCGGGCGTTTTCAACGTAGTGCTGACGGTCAATACCGTGAACGGCTGTACGGCCACCACGAACCTCGATGTGACGGTGAACCCGACGCCGACCGTGAACCTGGTGAACGACCAGGAGCGCATCTGCCGCGGTGCGAGCGTGGGCCTTTTTGCCACCGGCGCTCCGGCGGGCGGCACTTATCGCTGGGATCCGAACCCCGGCCTGAGCTGCTACGACTGCCCGAACCCTGTGGCTTCACCGCTCACAACCACCATTTTCAAAGTATCGCTCACCAACGGCTTCGGCTGCGCCTCGACCGACAGCGTGCTGGTGCAGGTGGTACAGCCGCTTGCTATCGAAGTGGATCCGCCGAGCGACTCGCTTTGCCGTGGCGACTCCGTGCGCCTCATCGCCGGCGGTGCCGAAAGCTACACCTGGTCGCCTGCAGCCGGCCTGAGCTGCACCGACTGCCCGAACCCCTGGGCTAAGCCGAATGTGACCACCATCTACACGGTGACCGGCATCGGCGAGTTTGGCTGCTTTACCGATTCGAAGCAAGTGACCATCGGGGTGGGCGACGTTCCGACGGTGAACCTTGGTCCGGACCTGCTGCTGGCTACGGGAACCGTGCGGCCGCTGACAGCTTCTGTGACCGGAGGACCCATCGCCTCCTGGAGCTGGACGCCGGCTACCAACCTGAGCTGCGCCAACTGCCCGCAGCCGGCCATGACCGCAAAAGACGCCATCACCTATATCGTGCAGGTAACCACCGGCTTCGGCTGTACGGCTACCGACACGCTCAACGTAAAAACCTTCTGCGCCAGTACCCAGGCCTTCGTGCCCAATGCCTTCAGCCCCGACGGCGACGGCATCAACGACGTCCTGATGGTACGCGGCACCGGCATCTTACAGGTGAAGTCCTTCCGCATCTTCAACCGCTGGGGCGAGGTCGTGTTCGAGCGCGCCAACTTCGCGCCCAACAACCCGAGCTTCGGCTGGGATGGTAAGGTGAAGGGCACCGTGACGCCGCCTGACGTGTACGTGTACACCGCGGAGGTGATCTGCGAGAACGGGATGACATTCACTTATAAAGGAAACGTGTCGGTATTAAAATGATCTGTGCCATGAAAAAGAAAAGCTTATTGCTGGGAACCCTCCTGACTGCATCGGTGGCTACGATGGCCCAGGACATCAACTTCTCCCAGTTCTATGAAATGCCCCTGCTCCGCAACCCGGCGCTTTCCGGTATGTTCCGCGGCGACCTCCGCGTGTCGGGCGCCTTCCGCAGCCAGTGGAATAGCGCTACCTCCGCCTACAAGACCCAGGCCCTCGGCGTGGAGTCCAAGTTCGGCGTCAGCGCCAACACCGACGACTACATCTCCTTCGGCCTGCAGCTGACCAACGACATCGCGGGCGATTCGAAGATGGGCAAGACGCAACTCCTGCCGGTGCTTGCCTATCACAAGTCGATGAGCTCCGAGAAGGATGCCTACCTCTCCATCGGGTTTATCGGTGGCGCCGTTCAGCAGCGCTTCGACCCTACGGGCCTCAAGTTCGACGACCAGTACGTGAACGGTGCTTACAGCCCGGCCAACCCGACGCGGCAGACCTTCTCCAACACGAACCTCATTTACTGGGACGCAGGCGTGGGCCTAGCCTACAGCAGCGAGGCGGGGTCGGACCTGAAGTATTACGTGGGCGCATCCTACTACCACTTCAACCAGCCTAAGGTAGCGTTCAACCCGGTGAGCGACGTGCGCCTCAATTCGAAGTTCTCGGTGAATGCCGGCCTGTCAGTGCCCACCAGCGAATACGACAACCTGATGGTGTTCGGCGACCTGTTCGTGCAGGGCGGCCACAGCCAGGCCCAGGGCGGCTTCCTGTTCCGCCACGACCTCAGCCAGCTGGGCGACGAGGGCGAAACAGTGAGCATTGCGGCCGGCGCCATGTACCGCCTCAACGACGCGGTAGCCCCGGTGATCAAGCTCGATTACTACCAGTGGTCGATCGGCGCTTCCTACGATGCCACGATCTCCAAGCTGAAAAATGCCAACGGTGGTCGCGGCGGCTTCGAGATCACGCTGAGCTACAAGAACTTCCTCAACATCCGAAACTCCTCGGCCGATAAGATGCGTTGCCCGGTGAGCTTCTGATCGGGAATCGGCAATCGGTAATCGGCAATCGGCAAAAGAACCCCTCGCAGAGCGAGGGGTTCTTTTTTTGGGGCGCAAGCATTCCCGATTCCCGATTCCCGATTGCCGCTATTTTTGCCCCATGCAGGAATACACCATCGACGTCACACAGGTGGAGGAATGGCAGACGATCCGTGACATTGATTCGCTCGAAACGATGTTCCAGCGGGCGAAGAGTACCATCGTCAACGGGGAGCGCGTGCTGCTGGTGCGCAGCGACCGACAGGGTAACCAGGCGCAGTTCGATGAGCTGACCACGCTCGAGGACCTGGAGCGTTACCGGGCCTCTGTGTTCCGGTACCTTTAAGCCAGCTTTCGAGGGGCGCGGGCCGCCTTTTTTGACGGTTCATCCGCTCCCTGGCGGGTTCCGTCACAGTAGCGCAGCCAGCCCCGGAAAAAACCGCCACCTTCGTGTAACGCAGCTCCCACCGGCTGCGTCCCACCAATATGCAAACGATGCTGCGCCCCGAGTGGAGCCGGAAAATGCGGTTCTTCTCTTTTGTTTCGATGCTGCTGCTGGTCTACGTACACGGCTACGACCTCAACGACCGCTATCTTCAGCCCTTCGGCCTCGTGCAGGAACGCACGACGTTCACCACCTTCTTCGAATACCTGACCGCCAACGGGCTCTTCCGCTTCCGCATCCCTATGCTGTTTGCCATTTCCGGCTACCTCCTTGCCCGCGGCGACGAGAAAGGCTATCTCCGCATCATCGGCAAACGATTCCGCACGATCGCCATACCGTATTTCCTCTGGAGCGCCATCGGCATTCTGATCGTTTTCGCACTCCTCCAATGGTCGTTCACCCGCGACGTTGTGGCAACGCAGCTGCCGCCCGACAAGCGCTCGCTCGGCGACGTAACGGCGAACGACTGGTTCCAGATCATGACCGGCGGCGGCATTTCGTACCAGCTTTGGTTCATCCGCAGCCTGTTCATCCTCAACCTGCTGTACCCGGTGCTGCGGTTGGGTGTGCTGAAGGCGCCGAAGGTGCTGTTCCCGGTGCTGACACTGCTTTGGCTGGCGACCCCGATGTCGCTGTTCGATACCCTTCCGCAGCAGTTCCAGGGTCCGTGGCGGATGCTGATCGATGGCGAGGGCCTGCTGCCCTTCTGCCTCGGCATCTGGCTGTGCAAGCGGGGTAAGGATCTGTCCCGGCAACCACGTTGGTTTTCGATGAAAGGCGCCGTTGCCGTGCTGCTGGTGCTGAGCATCGCCAAGACCTGGATTGCCCTCAACGCCGGTATTTTCCCCGGCGAAGCAATTCCCCGGATCACGATCTGGGTGATGCATAAGTTCGTGGTGGCGTCCGGATTGCTCGTGGCCTGGTACGGTGCCGATCGCCTCTCGGCCTGGGCGATGTCGAAGCGCTGGTTCCGCGCTGCCAGCGATCAATCCTTCATGATCTATGCCCTGCACGTGCCGCTCGTTACCTACCTGATCGACCCCGTACACGGCCTGTTGCAGCCATTCCGCTACTACCGCCTTGCTACCTACTTGCTGCTGCCTGCGGTGCTGATCCTGTTTTGCATGGCCGTAGGCGCCCTGCTGAAGAAAGTAGCTCCTCCTGTGTTCGGCATCCTCACCGGCAACCGCGGGTTGACGCCCTTGCCGGAGCCGCCCGCGGCAACCAGCGAAGAAGGCTCGGTGCGTGTGCTGCCGGTGGATGCGCCTGCAGTTCGCTGACCGTAATGATACAGCATAAAAAAAAGGAGCCCGCCAGGGCTCCTTTTTTTGTTTGCTTTTTCGGGTCAGATCAGGTTCACGCTGCGCTCGACGAATGCCGTGAGGTCGGCGCCTTTCAGCATGCCCTGCGAGAGGAGGGCCAGGTCGAAGGCCTGGCGGGCGAGCCTGGTGCCTTCCTCTTCGGGAGCGGAAAGGATACGGGAGATCAGCTTGTGGTTTCCGTTGACGGCCACCTTGTAGGAGTCGGGCAGCGATCCGTAGAATTGCATGCCACCACCACCGAGGCGCGCCATGTCTTTCATGCGGCGCATCCATTCTTCCATGGTGATGGTCACCGGCAGCTCCGCGTCGGAGAGGGCTTCCACTTCCACCTGCATGTGCTCGTTGGCAATGGCTTTCTGGAAAATGTCCTTCACCTTACTCTTCTCGTCGTCGGAAAGCTGGTGCTGCTGCGCGTTTTCTTTCACGATCAGCTTGTCGAGGATGTCGGCGTCCACGCGCTTGAAGGAGGTTTTCTCCAGCTTCGACTCGAGGTGCTGCGTAAAGTGCGTGTCGATAGGCGAGTTCATCAGCAGCACGTCGTAATCGCGCTTGTTGGCAGCCTGGATATAGCTGTCCTGGCGCTCGGCGTCGTTGGTATAGAGGTATACGAGGCGACCGTCCTTGTCGGTCTGGAAGTCCTTGACCTTCGCATTGTATTCATCGAGCGTATAGTACTCGCTCTTCGTGTTGTTCAGCAGCACGAAGTCCTTGCCCTTTTCCCAGAACTTGTCGTCGGAAAGCGCGCCGTACTTCACGAACAGGCCGATGTCGTTCCACTTTTCCTCGAATGCCTTGCGGTCTTTGCGGAACAGCTCGAGCAGCTTGTCGGCCACCTTGCGCGTGATATAGGAGTTGATCTTCTTTACGTTCGAGTCGGCCTGCAGGAAGGAGCGGCTTACGTTGAGCGGAATGTCGGGCGAATCGATGACGCCGTGCAGCAGCATCAGGAACTCGGGCACGATGTCCTTCACTTCGTCGGTGATGAACACCTGGCGCGAGAAGAGCTTGATTTTGTTGCGCTGCACCTCGAAGTCGTTCTTCAGCTTCGGGAAATAAAGCACGCCCGTGAGGTTGAACGGGTAGTCCACGTTGAGGTGGATCCAGAACAGCGGGTCGTCGGAAAGCGGATACAGCTCGCGGTAGAAATTGAGGTAGTCCTCGTCGGAAAGCTCGGTCGGCGCCTTCGTCCAGATCGGGTTCGTGTTGTTGATGATGTTGGGCACCTCGACCGTCTTGTATTTCGGCTCGCCTTCCTCGTCGGTGCCGTCTTCCTCCGTGCTGTTGCGAGTGCCGAACTGGATGGGCACGGGCATGAACTTGGCGTACTTGTCGAGGATCTGCTGGAGGCGCGAGCGGTCGAGGAACTCCTCGTTATCGGTGTTGAGGTACAGGACGATGTCGGTGCCGCGCTCCGTGCGGGAACCCTCGGTCAATTCAAACTCCGTGGAGCCGTCGCAGACCCAGCGGGCCGGCTCGGCGCCTTCCTGGTACGACAGGGTCTGGATCTCCACCTTATCGGCCACCATGAAGGCGGAGTAGAATCCGAGGCCGAAGCGCCCGATGATCTCGTTGGCGTCGCGGGCTTCCTTGAATTGCTCCATGAACTCGGTGGCGCCCGAGAAGGCGATCTGGTTGATGTATTTCTTCACCTCCTCGGCGGTCATGCCGATGCCGCGGTCGGAGATCGTGATGGTCTTGGCGGCTTCGTCCACGCTCACCTGGATCGTAGTGTCGCCGAGCTCCGCGTTGTACTTGCCAAGTGCGGCAAGCCGGCGCATCTTCTGGGTGGCGTCCACGGCGTTGCTCACGAGCTCGCGGAGGAAGATCTCGTGGTCGGAATAAAGGAATTTCTTGATGATGGGGAATATGTTCTCGGTGTGGATCGAGATCGTCCCTTTCTCTTGTACCATATCGGGTTGCAGTTGTTTAAAGAATGATGCTTCCCGGGAGCAAGCGACGTTCCAAAGCAGGTCAGCTTGCCAGAATGACAGAAAACCCTGCTGAGAAGCCGCGGCGGGGCTCGCTGACCTGTCCGGATTTCCGGTCAGCCCTTCTTTTTTCCGGTGGTTCCCGCCAGGGTTTCGTTTCGCTGTCTTCGGCAATGAAGCGCACCGGCAGCAACAGGTGGCGGCCAGGGGCGGCAGGAGGGGAACTTAGGTTCCGGATATGGAGGGGACATCGGCGGAGGCCGCTGGAACGGCGTTCCGGCGGGGAGTGGTCAGGACGGATGCTTACCCGGCGCCTGCTCGTTGCTCGCAATGGCCTCGGCCAGCCGCGCCTCGGCGCGCCACACCGACTCCGGCAGGTCCTGGTGCAGGATCTTCCAGTTGCCGCGCGCATTACGCTTCATCCGGAAAATGATCCGCTGGCTCAGGTTGGTTACGTGAACATGATAGGCAAGCTCTACCTCGGGGTGATACATGCGCCGGAAAATAAAAGTGATCCCATTCTCCACCAGCGTAAATTCTTCATTCATCATCACGCCGCAATTTATAGGGGTCGCCTTTCCCTGCCGTTCCGCATTGCCCTTATTTTTAAGGGGGTAAGAGAATGTACGGGAAGCGCCTGCGCGTTTTTGCTTACCGCGGTGTAAAGGTCTGGTAGCAAATGACTTGCAGCGACAAATTACACTCCGGGCGGGCGCGGGCCGTCAGCGCCTCTTTTTCTTGTACCGGATCTCCACGCGGGCAACGCCGCTCTGGAGCAGGCCGAGGTCACTCGCCGCAGCGCGGCTCAGGTCGATGATGCGGCCTGCCACAAAGGGCCCGCGGTCGTTGACCTTTACCTTCACCGTTTTGCCGTTGTCGAGGTTTTTGACCTTCACTTTGGTGCCAAAGGGCAGGGTGCGGTGGGCCGCGGTGTACTTGCGCTGGCGGAAGACGGCCCCGCTCGCCGTTCGGCGGCCCTCGAACTTATCGGCGTAGTAGGAGGCCTTGCCCGATTCGGTGAGGGAGCCGGCGCAGGAGGCAAGCAGCAGCAGGAGCAGCGGAAGCAGCAGGAGGCGCATCACACAAACTTAGCGAACCGGCGGCACGATGGCACCAATTTGGAGGCAATGCCGGTAA
This sequence comes from Flaviaestuariibacter amylovorans, assembly GCF_039541815.1. Taxonomy (NCBI): domain Bacteria; kingdom Pseudomonadati; phylum Bacteroidota; class Chitinophagia; order Chitinophagales; family Chitinophagaceae; genus Flaviaestuariibacter; species Flaviaestuariibacter amylovorans. Next base: position 119,053 of record NZ_BAABGY010000004.1, on the reverse strand, counting down.
AATACGGTTATGGAAAAGGACCAGGAACACTACAAGGTGCGGGAACCGAAGCTCGAGCCACCGGCAGACGGCCACCGCGACAAGCACGTGAATTTCCGGGCTGCTGAGGAGGAGCGCCGCGACGTAAGCAGCCACGAGGGACAGGACGACTACAGCGCCGACCGGCGCCGGGAGCGGGAGGAAGGCCTCCGCAAAGGTGGCGCGGCGGCTGGGAACGAATGACGCCCCAGGGCTGCGTATCATCATCAGCAAACAGCAAAAAACACAACAAGATGACCAACGATCGCAAGCACGAAGAGCACCGCCCCGGAGCGGGCACCCAGGAACCGGTGAAAAACCCGTTCAAGCAACCGGAGGCGGCGCAGCCGGAACCTTCGGCAGGGGAGGAAGCGGATGCAGAGCAGCAGCGCAAGGAAGCGCTCACGGAGCGGGATTAAAAACGAACCCCTTTCTTTGCGGCATGGACCCCCTGCCCCTGCTTCCCTGCACCATTGAACTCGAAGGCAGTTCACTGACCTTCCTCGTACCGGATGCGGCAGCAGTGCAGGAGCGGTACCTCGCCGCGCAGGCGGCGGGGGACGCGCCTCCCTTTCCTTACTGGACAAAGCTGTGGCCTTCGGCGAAGGTGCTGGCGGCATTCGTGTTGCGGCACCCGGGATTTTTTGCCGGCAAGCGCGTGCTGGAGCTGGCGGCCGGCCTCGGTCTGCCGGCTCTTGCCGCGGCGCGGTACGCGGCGCACGTCACCTGCAGCGAGTACCTGCCCGAAGCGCTTGAGGTACTGTCGGCAACCTTTGCCCGCTACCCGGAGCTGCCTGTAGAAATACGGATGATCGACTGGAACCACCTCCCCGGCGACCTCGATGCGGAGGTGGTACTCCTGAGCGACGTCAACTATGCGCCCGGTGATTTTCCCGCCCTCCTCGACGCGCTGCAGCGCCTGCTGGCGCAGGGGGCATTGCTGCTGTTGGCGACCCCGCAGCGTCTTGCCGGCCGTGACTTCCTCTCCGCCCTGCAACCCTGGGTGCGGCACCAAGAACTTCACACAGCTCCGGACGGCGCAGACATTCAATTGCTCGTACTTAGTGCGGACAAGGAGGTTTTGGACGGTTTTGAGGGGTTTTGAGAGGTTGGTGTGCCGTTGCGGAAAGAAGCAGTTGGAACAAGAGTCAAGGATACTTTATTACCCCATCATCCCATTACTCCATTACCCCATCAGCACATTACCCCATTACCCAATTACTGCATCGCTTTCCATTCGTGGGAGAGGATGCTCATTTCGCGGAGGCTCCAGTATTCGTCGCCATAGCGCAGGATATCGCGCTGCACGCCCTCGCTGACGAAGCCGGCCTTTTCGTAGCAGCGGATCGCCGATTTGTTGAAGTCGTAAACGCCAAGCGAGATCCGGTGCAGGTTCAGCTCTCCGAAGCCCACGCGCAGCACGGCACGGATCATCTCGGTACAGATGCCACGCCCTTTGTGTTGCGTATCGCCCACAAGCACACGGCTGATGCGCGCCGAGTGGTTCTTGCGGCTGATGCTGCCGAGCGACACATGGCCCACCGTTTCGCCGCTGGCCTCGTCGATCGCCTTGTACACGAGCGCGTCGGACTTTTCCAGGTCGTTAGTGTCTTCCAGGTACCACTCGAGGCTGTCGCGGGTAAGCGGGAACCGGAACAGGGAGCCGGCCCAGTTGGTGAGCAGGTACTCGTCGTGCACCCAGGCAATCAGTTGGTCGAAGTCGGCGGGGGTAAAGTATGCTAGTCGGATCATGGCGTGTTGTGCGGTGCGCGCGAAAGTAACACCGAACCGCGTTGTTACAATCGGCAGACCTCCCGCTACCTTTGTGCCGGCCGTCGGATCTTGCCCCGCCACCCCACACTGCCACCATGAAAAAGACCTTGTTTCTTGCATTCCTGCTCGCCTCCGCCTGTTGCGCCGTTGCCCAGGAGGCCCTGCTGCGTCCCGGCTTCGATGCCCGCGAATACCGCGACCTGCTGGCGATGAACTTCAATACCTACGACAGCCTGCAGCGCGCCTCGGGTGAGGCGGTGCGCTTCCGCCGTACGTATACCTCGCGCGTGACCGGGCTCGACAACCGCTGGTTCCTCTGGCAGGCTGCCGATGCACCGGTGGCCGTACTCTGCATCCGCGGCACCGTGGCCACCAAATGGAGCTGGCTCGCCAACCTCTACTCGGAGATGCAGCCCGCTGCCGGCACCCTGCAGCTCGACGACAGCACCCGGGTCGACTACCGCCTTGCGGCCGCTGAAGGCGCTGCGGTACACACCGGCTGGCTCATTGCCCTGGCCTCCATGAGCGGCGACATCGAGCGGAAAATCCGTGAGCTGTACGACAAGGGCACGCGCGCCATCTACGTAACCGGCCATAGCCAGGGTGGGGTGCTCGCCGCACTGCTGCGCTCCTGGCTGCACTACCGCACGCTTCAGGGCGCTCTGCCGGCCGGCATTACCTACAAGACCTACAGCAGCGCGGGACCCAAGCCGGGTAACCTGCAGTTTGCCTACGATTACGACTTCATCAACCGCGGCGGCTGGGCCTTCAACGTGGTAAACGCCGCCGACTGGGTGCCCGAAACCCCGCTGAGCCTCCAGCAGATCCGCGACCTCAACCCGAACAACCCTCTGGCCGACGTGAAAGGCGCCCTGCGCAACCAGAAGCTCGTGGTGCGGCTATACGGCGCGATGATGTACAACAAGCTGACGCGAAAGAGCCGCAAAGCGGTCGGGAAGTACCAGAAATATTTCGGGGGACGCGTAGGCAAGGAAGTGCGTAAAAAGTTGCCGGCACTGCGATTGCCCGGGGCGACGCCCGGGCTCGACTATATGCGGGCGGGGGGGGCGGTGGTGCTGATGCCCGACAGCGCCTATTACCGGCAATACCCGAACGATACCTCCGGTCTTGGGGTGTGGAAGCACCACACGTTCGGGGCCTACCTGACACTGCTCCGGAAAGATTACCTGCAGCCCTGATCTGTGAATGCCGCCAGGGCATTGGAGGCCGTAATTTCCCGTAGTGCGGGAAAAAGAAGGCGGTAAAGCGCGGGACTGGCATAATTCTGCGTCCCGCTTCTGTAAAACAAGGATATGGATAAGCAGTATAACGATCCGAAAGCGCCGGGCCCCGTAATGCCCGGGGAGGTGCTCAACGCCGCGCAGGACCCTGCTTCGATGAAGGACCCGCTGCAGCAGGAACTCGAAAAAACGGAGGGCAACCAAACCGAAGCGGAGCGCCAGACGCTGGATCGCCTGCGGAAGCAATACGGCCCCGACGGGAACCCCGAGCCCTGATGTGGGGCCTTTTTTCTGGCGTCTCTTTTGTCTTAGCTATTGAAACGGAAGGCCATGAAAAAGATCCTGATGAGTGCGGCCCTGGTGGTCCTGACAACGGTGGCGGCCTCGGCACAACATAAAAAGACGAAAGGCAAAACGACGGTGGCTTCAGACAACGCGCCAACGCGCCTCACCAGCACTTCGGCCAATGCGGCCTTTAGCGGGGCAGCCGAGAGCCGGAGCACCGGGTTCTCGATTGCAGACCCGAAGGTGAACTTTCTCAACGGCCGCGCGGCCGGGGTCATACCCGATGAGCGCGTAGAGCGACCTGTGATCAATATGCCGAAGCTGCGGTATGGGATTGCCCGCGGGCACCTGCTGTTCTATAATACGACGGCGCCCACGATGGGCTCCTTTACAGGTACCGGCTCGGTAGGCACCGGCTCCTCGATCGGGAGCGTCGGCACGAGCGGGCGGGCGACAGGGGTAAACGGAAAAAATCCGTATGCCGGTCCGGGCATTTACGGAAACAGGGTAGGGGTAAGCGGGGCACCGGTCAACCTTCCGCCGACCGATACCCGCGATTGATTCAGAGGCCCTGGTAGTTGCCTACGGGACCATCCTTGCTGTAGGACGCGGGGTAATACACCGGGCGCGGGTTCAGGGTGAGCGGTCCGGTGAGATTGCGGGTAATGAGTTTTTCGGTCTTGATTTTGGAGTGTACGATCTTGAGAACTGAGGTGTTGACCTGAAGGGCTTCGGACGTGTTGGTAAGGTTTCGCTTTCTCATAGCGAATGAAGGAGCAAAAAGTATTCCTACCTGTGCCGTATTGGCTCTGGAACGAACATATTTATGTGCGCCGCTTTAGAGCGACGCATTTTTTATTTCCGCCCCCGCAGGCGATGCAGGAAACCCCTTAGCAAACGGCTGTTACAACGTCGAATGTTGGGGATTTAGTTCCCTAATTACCCATGCCGCGCTTCGTATTTTTCACAAGCGGCGAACGAACCGTCGTTATCAGCACAGGCGATCGCAGTACCCGGAAGCAAGTAATCCACAACGGGTAGAAATACGGTCAGGGTATTCAGCATCAGAAAAACATTTTCTGTGCCGGAAATGTGTTGACCGTACACAAAGTGCGTTTCTTTTTTCCGGCCGCACCTTTTCTGCAACGGGGCAACCACCTGTGCATGATATAAGGTGTTGGGACAATGCGATGCCCGCTTTTCCTTGCCCGGAGCGGATTTCCGCAACATTTTCTTTTGTGGCTGAGTCGCCGTAGGCATCATCCTTGTTTGTTAATCGCTAAACCTTCATTAAAAAAGCGATCTATGAAAAAAACAATTCTTGCTTTGGCCATGATGAGTTGCGGAGCAATGGGTTGGGCGCAGAATACCACGGGCACCAACAGCACCTCGACCAACACGACCAGTAACAGCAACACGACTTCGAGCAATACAACAAGCTCGACGACCACGAACAACGGAACGACCACCAACGGCACGACGACGACCAGTGGTACTACGACCAACGGCTCTGACCTGAATTCGGGCACCAACATGAACACCGGCACCAATGTGAATGCGGGTGTGAACAGCAACACGAACCTGAACTCCGGCAGCAACACCTCTGTTCCGCCGAGCGGCACGATGAACTCCACGAATGCAACGGTCAATGGCAGCATGGGCAACACCGCTATGGACGCCAACGGCTCCGTGAACGGCAGCACCCAGCTTTCCAGCACCGGCAACTACGCCGCCTATGGCAACGTGACCAACATCCCGGGCAACCTCAGTATGTCGCTGCAGCGCGATTATCCCGCGGCATTCAGCCCCACCTGGCAGCAGGCCGGCGACTGGTACCGCGCTTCCTTCAACAACCAGAACCGTAACATCATGGTGTATTATGCCCCCAACGGCAACAGCTACTCCGTGGCGCTCCCGGTGGTTCAGGGCTTCGTTCCCGAGGAAGTGATCACCCGCTCGCTGCAGACGTACGGCAACAACATCTACTCGATCAGCCGCGTGCGCGCTGCCAACGACTCTGATGTGTACCTGGCTACCATCATCGAGAACGGCGTATCGCGCAGCGAATACCTCACCGAAGAAGGTACCACAATGGCTGCCATCGACGTATTCCGCAACGACGCCGAGCTGCTCAACAGCTCCTCGAGCAACGCTGCAAATGCAGACATGAATGGCGGCACCCTGCAGGGCAGCAGCTCCACGCTGAGCACCGACTCTTCGATGAGCACCGGCACCGATATGAATACAACAGCTCCGGCCAGTTCATCGTCGGACCTGAACAGTAACATGAGCGGCTCCACGACCACGGATAGCAGCGGCACGAGCTCCGACTCCGGCAGCACCGGTACGGACGTGAACGCCAACACCGATATGAACCTGAATAGCAGCAACAGCGGCACCGAGATCAAGGCGAAGACCAAGATCAAGGACGCCAACGGCAACACGATTCAGAAGATCAAGCACAAGGAAGGCAAGACCAAGGTCAAAGGCGATGCCTCCGGCAGCACTTCCACCAGCGGCAGCACCGGTGGTGGCTACTAAGCCAGGAGTTAGATGGAAACCATACGCGCGCCGGGCAATGCCCGGCGCGCTCTTTTTTGGACAGGGCCATCGTGGTACGGCGCTTGCACCGCAACTTCTAAAGGAACCACATGAAAATACTTCTTGCCGCAACCCTGGTAGGCGCTGCGATCGCCGGACTCATACTTTATGCCCAGCGCCCTGTTCGTTCGGGTAATGCGCTTCCCGGAGGTCCCGATGCGGAGCCGCTGCCCGACACCGCACGGGGCACGCATGCCATGGGTTAAGGAACGCGGGCCGGGCGGGAGGCCCGGCCCATCCAATGGCACGCTTCTTTTATACCCAACCGTAAAACGGCATTTATGCATTACCTGTTCGAACGCCGGCTCAACATGCTCGAAGTGGCCCTGCACGGCCTCAGCGACGCGGCCCTGGCCGACCCGGGCCTGCCCGAGAACCTCCAGCGCGATTACGCGATCCACATCCCGGAGCTCGACACCCATAAGGTAAAGGAAGAGCACTCCAAAAAGGAACTGGTCCCTAACGAAACGCCCGAAGGCTTTCACCTGCGGAAGAAAGGAACCTTTTACGTTTTCACCTATACGGTGCCCTATACCTCGAAGGAGTTTATCACCGACATCCTCCCGATGCGCAGCTGCGACGAGGGCCTCAGTATCGGCGCCGACAACGTGGTGTACCGCGAGTGGGACCATGAGCCCATCGAGGGCAATACGCGCGAGTTGCTGCGCCTGCGCGCCAACGCGGAGAAGGCCCTTGCCGATGTACAGCTCACGCTCGACGAATACGCCGCCAATGCCCTTGAGTTCAACCAGCTGGTGCTCCCCGTGGCCATCATCGAAAAGATCCAGGCAGAGCGCCTCCTGCGTTTCGAGCTCGAAGCGCGGCGTGCCGAGGGGAAGCCCTCCTTTGCCAGCAAAGAAGACTAGGCATCAACCAGCTTCATTCAACGAAGTAGCCCCGGCATCCGCCGGGGCTACTTCGCTTTCCGTTTAGCTACGCCTTTTCAAAAGAGCTTTCCTCGAGGCGGTACACCTTATTAAGGTCGAACGAGACGCTGAGCACACAGCCGGCGCCGGGAGCCGTCTGCAGCGACAACACCCCATGGTAGATGTCTGCGCGGTTCATGATGTTGGTGATGCCGATCCCCTTGCGGTTCTGTTCCGGGTCGAAGCCGACGCCGTTGTCGGTGATGCGCAGGCGTATTTCGCAGCCCTCTTGTTCCAGCTCCACCGATGCTTCGGACGCACCTGCATATTTAAGGATATTCGTCGTTTGCTCCTGGATGATGCGCAGCATCGTGAGCTTGAGTCCGGAAGGCAGGCCGTTCTCGTCCAGGCCGGAGTGACTGAACGTAAAACGAACCGCACCGAGGTTGTTGAGGCCTTCCACAAGGTCGTCGACCGCCGAAGTAAGGCCAACGTCGTTGAGGGCGTGGGGTACCAGCGAGCGCGACAGGCGCCGTATTTCCTGGATGGCGGAGGCTACCATCTGCAGGCTGTGTACGCGGTGCTTTTCCGCATCTGCTCCCGGGGTGCCCATGATCTCGAGGTGCAGCTTCACGGAGGTCAATACCTGGTTCACGTTGTCGTGCAGCTCGCGCCCGATCTCGTTGCGCTCTTTTTCCTGCACCACCACGGTAGCCCGGGCGATGGAGCGCTGGTGGGCGATCTTTTCCTCGAGCAACTCGTGCTGCAGCTCGATGTTGCGCGTTATGTCCTTGGCCAGCACGAGCACCGCCGGCCGCCCGTTGTACTCGATGCTGTGCGAGATCACCTCCACGAAGATGCGACGTCCGTCGCGGAGCAGGTGCGTCCACACCCCCTGTTGCAGGCGCTCGCCGGAGCGGGGTGCCTGCGTTACCTGGAGGAGCCGTCCATGGTCTTCGGGTGGGCGAATGTCGAGGATGGTCATGGTTGCAAATTCGGCCGCACTGTAGCCGTAATGGGCCACCGCCATGGCGTTGACCTCGAGGAAGCGCAGTGTGTTGCGGTCGAAGATCCACATCGGCATCGGGTTGCTTTCGAAAAGGCCGCGGTACTTGCGCTCCGACTCCTGGATCTGCCGCTCGGCCTCTACAAAGGAGGTGATGTCGTGCACCCGCCCGAAGTAGCCCAGGTGCCCGCCCTGCCCGTTGCGCAACAGGGAGCGGTGCAGCGTGAGGTAGCGGGTGCCCCCCGGGCCCTGGACGGTGGCCTCCATCAGCTCCTCGTCCTGGTTGCCGGGCGCACTCCAGAAGGCGTCGTGGCCGGGTGCGACGCCCTGGAGCAGGGTGGGCGCCATGCCGCGGCCTACGAGGGCTTCGGGGGTGGTGCCGAGCTCAGTGGCGAGCGCCTGGTTGACGAAGCGGAAGCGCTGCTCCCCGTCCACTACGAACATGAGATCCGGAGTGGCGTCGATCACCGTGCGGAGCAGGGCGCCCGAATCGCGGACCTCTCCGAGCGAGCGCTGGAGCTCTTCGTAGGTGCGCGTGCTCTGGCGAAAGATCGGGGCGATCACAAGTATAGCGAGGAACAGCAGGCAGGCGATGAGCGAGATGATGGTGGCCCGGTTCATCGTTTCGATGCGCGCCTGGGTATTCTGCTCCATGTGAAGAAACTGGGCGTGCAGCTGCTGCATCAGCGGCAGGTATTCGCCGGTGGCCGCGTGAAACGGCACGGGGTCGCCGGGGTCGGTGCGGTTGGCGACGGCACTTTCAAGCGCTTGGTGCGCCCGCGCCTGTACGATGGCATAAGCGGCTTCGCTGCGGCCAAGCAGCGCCTGTACCCGCGTCGCATCCTCGCCGGCCGCAAGTGCCCGCCCGATCTGGCGCAGCTCTACCTGGCCCGCGCGGAAGTGAGCCGCGGCCTGTTCGAGGTATTTGAGCTGGTTATTGAACTGGTCGGTTGAAAAATGATGGTGGATGGACAATGCCGATACCTTGCCGGCCACCTGCTGCAGGTACACCTGCTGTCTGGCCGAGCTGTTGCCGCCCGCCTCGCAGAGGCGGTTCTGAGCCGACAGCTGCGTCACCGAAAACCAGCTCGCGATGTTGAACAGGATCACGAGGAGCAGCAGCACAAACGAAACGCGGACAAGCCTTTTTAATGGGGGCATGTGGTTACAGTTTTGGTGTGTGGAGGGCGCGGATCGGAAACATCAAATGTAAAAAAATCAGATGGCGTTTCCGGTTATTTCTGTGAGCGGCAAGCGATGCGCCTCGGCCGAATTCCGTTTCTTTGCCCTCCCGGGAACCGGCAACCCTTCCTGTAAAAACGTTCCTCCTGTATATGAAGCAAGTCGTCATCGTAACCGGCGCGTCGAGTGGCCTCGGTGAGCAGATCGCTACCCACCTGGCCGCAAAAGGGCATATTGTGTACGGAACTGCCCGCTCGCTGGGCGGCCAGGAGCGCCCGTTCCGGACCCTGTCGATGGACGTGGGCTCCCCCGAAAGCATAGCGGCGGCCGTAGCACAGGTACTCGCCGCCGAGGGGCGCATCGACGTGCTGGTGAACAATGCCGGCCTCGGGATCGCCGGCCCCGTAGAGACGCTTTCGATCGACGACTGCGCCCGCGTGCTCGACACCAATGTGCTGGGCGCCCTCCGCGCCGTGCAGGCCGTGCTGCCCGCCATGCGGAAGCAGGGGAGTGGCAAGATCATTAACATTTCGTCCATCGGCTCCGAGATCGGCCTTCCCTACCGCGGTATGTACAGCGCCAGCAAGGCCGCGCTCGACCGCCTTACCGAGGCACTCCGCACCGAGCTGGCGCCTTTTGGCGTGCAGGCCTGCGTGGTGCAGCCCGGCGGCGTGCGCACCGACATCAACGCCAACCGGCTCCGCAGCGAGCTGCCGGCAGGCAACCCCTACAAAGAGACCTTCGAAACAACTTATGCCCTTATTAACGAGAGTGTCGACGGCGGCCTCGATCCGAAGGTATTCGGGACCCTGTTGGAGCAATTGCTCGAAGCCCCGGTGCTCCGCCGGGTGTACCGGCTTGGCAAGCCGCTCGAGAAGTTTTCGGTGCTGCTAAAGCGGCTGTTGCCTTCCGGCGCCTACGACCGGATGATCCGTAACCACTACCGGATCCCCCGGAAGGGCTGATCCCTTGGGTATCTTGTACGAACGGCGCCGTGACGCGTAGTTTGGAACTATTTTTTCGGCTACAGGAAAAGTACGTTCATGAAAGCGCTGCGCCTGTTGATCGTCCTGATCTGCTTTACCGCCTGCACCGGCACCCCGGCCAAATCGCCCCCGCCGAATAACGAAGACAGCACCCAGCAGCGCCACAATACCAAGGCCGCGGGACACGACTCACTGAGTGCGCACACCCATGCGGGCGGCTCGCTGCGATAAGCATAAAGCCGGCCTTTGGTTGCGTTCCGTTTCCAGCGCAAAGGCTGGCCGCCGGTGCGCCGGAGCGTTTTCGCGCTAGCTGCTTCCCCGATCGGGTTTTTGTTTCGGGCCAGGATCCGCTGCGCTTCCGTAGCCCGTATAAATACGGGGCGGGGAAGTTGTCGTACCCGCCCGCACGGGAAAGCCGGGCCGGGTGATGCTCCTTACGACGAAGGACGGCCCATGCCGTCCTTCGTCGTTATATCTGTTTCCTGATTGCGATCAGGCGGCAGCCACCGGGCGGATCACTTTCAGCTTATGCAGTCCCTTGATGATCGGGTAGCAAGGGTCGAACTCGCCGGGCGCCGATGCAAAGTTGGGGCGCGACGGGTGCACGTGGTGGTTATTGTGATAGCCTTCGCCGAACATCAGCCAGTCGATGCGGAACAGGTTCTTGGAGGTATTGTCTGTTTCGAAGTTGACATGGCCGTACTTGTGGGCATACCAGTTGATGATGACGCCGTGCAGCGGGCCCATCACGGCATGGAGCGGCACCAGGATAAGCCACCAGAGCGAGGGAGCCAGGAATACGTACAGGGCGGTATAGGCCGCGATCCAAAGCAGGCGCGAGAAGCCGGACGACGCAAAGCGGTCGAAGCTGCGCCACTCGGGGATGTTCTTCTTGAAGCGGTCTTCCACGGGAGTGCGGTCGTTCAGGATGTCCTGGAAAATCTTTTTGGTGCGCCACATCATGGCGAACAGGTTCTTATCGTAGGCGGGACTGTGCGGGTCGTGCTCGGTATCCGTAAACGCATGGTGAATGCGGTGCATGATGCCATAGGCACGGGGACTCAGGTAGGAAGAGCCCTGCGTGATCCAGGTGAATACGTAGAAAAAGCGCTCCCAACCTTTGCTCATCGTAAACGAGCGGTGCGCCGCATAGCGATGCAGGAAGAAGGTCTGCGAAAAGAGCGACAGGTACCAGTGGGCGACGAAGAATAGAAGAATCCAGAGCATAGGCGTAACAAGAAAATAAGGGGCCAAAGGTAAGGGACGGCAGCCGCACCCGTGCGGCCGGGCTTGCGGATTGGCGGAAGTTTAAGGGAATAGCTCATCAATTGCTTATATATGTAAACAAGGGACTATATTTAATTTCTAAACCAAAAACCGACCACTATGGGCTTTTTCGACCGTCTTTCCAATGGCTGGAACATCACCATGAGCAGCTTCAAGGTGCTCCGGGCCAACAAGCAACTGATTGTATTTCCCGTGCTTTCCGGCGCCGCATTGGTACTGATCATGGCTTCCTTCGGGCTTGCCATACTCGCCGCCTTCGGCTTCGACGTTGAGTTCCTCGAATCGGAATTCTTCGGCGCAGAAAGCTCCGGCAGCATGGTGCTGAACTATGGCCTGATCTTCTGCTTTTACGTCGTCAACTACTTCGTGATTACCTTTTTCAACATGGCGCTCATCCACTGCGCCCGCCTGTATTTCCACGGTGAGGAAGTGACGGTGTCGGCCGGGCTCCGCTTCAGCCTTTCGCGCATCGGCGTCATCTTTTCCTGGGCACTCTTCGCCGCTACGGTAGGCACCATCCTCCGGGCCATCCAGGAAAACACCGGCATCGTCGGCAAGATCATTACCGGCCTCATCGGTATTGTCTGGAGCATCGCCACCTTCTTCGTGGTGCCGGTGATCGCTTATGAAAACTGCGGTCCCATCGACGCCTTCCGCCGCTCGGCGCAGCTGATGCGCGAGAAGTGGGGTGAGAGCCTCGGCTCCCGCATCGGCTTTGGCGTGGTGAACCTGCTTGCCTTTATCTTACTGGCGGTGGTCGTCGTAGCCCTGGGGGCCACGGTGCATTGGGCGCTGGGGGTGGCGATCGCCGTGATGGGCGCGTTCTCGATCATGATCGTGATGAGTGCCGCCGAAACGATCTTTATCGCTGCCGTGTACCACAACGTTACGGGTACCCCGGTAGAGCATTTCAACCAGCAGCTGATCGACGGCCTTTTCGAGCCGAAGAATTAAGCGAGCTCTCTATAAATGAAAGGCCCCGGCACAACTGCCGGGGCCTTTCATTTATAGGTCATGGTATTCGATTGCTGCGGTCAGCAACGGCTACCCGATGCGTTCTACAAGGAAGCGCTCGAAGTGCTCCCACCCGTTGGCCGACAGGTAGCGCTCGAGTGCGGCGCGGCTTACGGGCTCCTCGATGGCGTTGAGCCGGGCGATCAGTGCGGGCAACTCGTCGAAGCTCCGGTAGGTGTAGATGAGCCCAAGCTCACCCAGCTCCTTGAAGCAGCCCGTGTGGGGCCCGATCACCACCTTGCCGTGCGCGAGGCTGTGGCACAGCGCTGCGGAGCTCAGCACAGAACCGGGGGCATAGCAAAAAAGCACGTAGCGACTCCGCGCATAGAAGTCGCGCAGCTCCTCGTCGGCCACGGTATGCCCGCGGATCTCCCAGCCACCGGGGGCCTGGCTCCGGATCCGTTGTTCCAGGCCGGCGTCGGCGAAGCGGCCCGCGATCAGTACACGCAGGGCCTGCAGGCTGGGCTGCCGGGCCGCGAAAGCGGCGAAGCGGTCCACCCCCTTGTAGGGACTTACGGTGCCCCAGATGAGCAGGTCCCAGTCGGGAGCGGCCGGCTGCGGCAGCAAGGGCGCCCGCTCCACGGGGTGATCGAAGCAATGAAGGTTGCGCAGCCGCTGCAGGCCACCGATCTCCCGCGAGTGCGACAGGGTCACGTCGGCGAAGCTGCGCATCAGCACCCGAACAATCCGCTTGGCTACCCGGTTGGTCTTGTAGTGCGAGAGATTATTGTGTACGAACCAGACGATCTTTTTGCGGCTCAGCTTACAGGCGAGCAGTACCGTCAGCAACATCGGGATCTGCAGGTAGCCGAAGCGCCGGTCGGGAACGTCCTCGATCCAGTTGAAATAGACGCGGTCGTACCGGGGCAGCTTCAGCAGCAGGTCGGCCATGCCGAGGCTCGTGCCCTTGTTGACCACGCGGTAGTGGCGGTCGAGGCAGTCGCGCAGGCGAACCATATAATCGTTGCTGCCGGGGCGGTGACCCTCGGCGGAGATGGGGTATAAATACAGGGTGTTTTTCGGCGGTTTCATATGGAGCAGGTGCGCTGGGGGCGGTTTTCCGGGAGTTCTCCTAAAGAAAAAATAATGCCGGAAGCGGCGTGCCGATCTTATTTCCGGCATTTGACAAAAGAAAAGCCCCGGCGCAGTGCAGGGGCTGGTTTTGTCGGGTGCTTCCTGCTTGCGCAAGCCGGGCAGCGATGAACGACAGGAGGGAGCCGGAATACAAAAAGCTGTCAGAATATGGCCGCAATACCGGGCCCGGCCGTGCCGTTGCGCCGTTGCGGGTTGAGGTCCTGGAGGGCCTGCGCCAACACGGGAACCGATAATTCACTCAGACGCGCGATCGGGTCGCTTTCGCCGGCCCCGAGCAGCAGTCGGTGCTGCTGGAGCACTTTCTCGCCGGCCCCCTTCCATTCATGCAGCGTGATGGTGCCCCTGAGTCGCCCGGTATCGTCGGGAAGCGACTCGAACCCGAAATGGACGTTCCAGGAGCGGCAGGGCATGCGGTCGATCAGAGAAGGGGTAATGCGCAGAGGGAAGCCGTACCGCAGCACCAGATCGGGGGCCGTTTCCTGTATCAGCTCCGAAAGTTCGGCGTCTACACTCCCTGCGTCGACCTGCCAGCAAGGGATGCCCTGCACTTCGGCCCATGCCTGGAGGGCTTCGACGTCGCTGCTGCATTGATCGCCGCCCGGGGGGCAAAGTAAGGTCAGCATGCAGCCCTGGCGGAGTAGCCAGTCCATGCAGGGCATCGCGGCGCTCGTGGCGGAGAGCAGAACAATCTTCATTCGGGTGGGAAGGTCCGTGGTGGCGGCTTCGTGCCGAAGATAGCCGGCTCCGGGAGTCGCGGCTGCCCGGTGGGAGGGGAGCGCGCCGTTTTGGGAGCGAAGCCCCCTTTGCCGGGACGGAATCGGTTCCGCCTTATCTTGCACCGAACTGCTAAACCAAAGCGCATGACCGACGAGATTGCGGTACTGATCATAGAAGACGAGCCACTCTGGGCCCAGGGGCTCGCCCAGAACCTGGATGCCTTCGGCTTCTCGGTAGCCGGCGCCGCCCATGACTTCGAATCGGGGGCCCTGGCCCTGGGCAGCCTTCAGTACGATATCGTGCTGCTCGACATCCACCTCCAGGGCCGTGAGAGCGGCATCGAGCTCGGGCAGCTCCTGAGCACCGTGTACCAGAAGCCCTTCATCTTCATCACTGCCTCCTACGATGCGGCCACGGCCCTCAACGCCCTGCGGGCGCGCCCCTCGGCCTACCTCACCAAGCCCGTTAACCCAGCCTCGCTGTTCGCCACCATCCAGACCGCCCTGCACAATTTCAGCGCGCGCGCGGCGGCCCCGGTTCCCCGCGAGACGGCACCGGCGCCGGATTCCTTTTTCGTGAAGCAGGGAGACAAGTACAAGAAGGTTTTCTGGAAAGACGTGGTCAGCCTGCGCTCCGAGAAGAACTACACCGGCGTGCTCAATGCGTCCGACGGCACCACTTCCTACATTCGCAGCACGCTTCCGAAGACCTTGCGCTACCTGGTGCCCGCCGGGCTGCAGGAGGCATTCATCCAGGTCAACCGTGCGGAAGCCGTGCAGCTTTCTTTTATCCGGGAGCTCGCTCGCGAGGAGGTGCGCACCGCGTTCGGTTCCTTCAGCGTTACGGAAAGCTACCTGAAGCCGTTGAAGGAAAAGCTCCGGATCCTGGGCTGATCGGCCTGCTCGCCCATCGATTCATTTCGGCCCCGTTTTATCAGGCGCTCACCCTGTGTTGAGCGGTAACCTGACCACGAAGGTGGTGCCCACACCCGTGCCGCTCTCGACGATGATGCTGCCGCCGTGCGCCTCCACGATCTCGCGGCAGATCGACAACCCAAGCCCGACGGAGCGCTCGCCCCCGGTGCCGGTGCGCCGCGCTGCGGAGAAGGGAGCGAACAATACCCCCCGCAATTCTTCCGGGATGCCGATGCCCTCGTCGCGCACCGCGATCCAGGCCGCCGTATCTACCCGGGTGACCTGTATTTCTACGGAGCTGCCCGCTGGGCTGAACTTCAGGGCGTTGGAGAGCAGGTTCACCACCACGCGCTGCAGCCGGTCGGGCCACCCGAGCAGGTACAAGGGCTCTTCCGGTGCAAACATGCGGATCGTTTGGCCTTTTTCCAGGGCTTTGGGGTGCATCAGGGTCACCGCGGCGCGCACCAGGGCGTTCAGCTCGGTGCGCCGGCGCTCGATCGGGGCGGCGTCGCTCTGGAGCCCGAGCAGCTCGTTGGTCAGCGCGAGGGCCATACCCGAAGCTTCCTTGATCATCCGCAGTGGTCCCTCGTTCTCGCTCGTCTGCTCTTCGAGCAGCATCTGGTCGGCCAGGTAGGTCGTCACCCCGATGGGATTGCGCAGGTCGTGGGCCACCACGTGGAGGATGCGGTCCTTTTCGCGGTTGGCGGCTTCCAGTTCTTCCTTTTGCTGGCTCACCCGCTCGTTGAGCGCCCTGAGCGCGGCGATGTTCCGCTTGCTGCGGCGGTAGTTGTTCCAGATCAGCAAGATGATGACGACCGCCATCAAGGCCAGCAGCACCGACACCCAGAGGTAGATCTGCGCGAGCTGGTTGTTCTTGCGGAGCAGCCGGATCTGGAGGTCCTGGTCCTTGTCGCGCAGCTGGCGGGTAATGTCTGCCTGCTCCAGTTCCTTCTGGTGCGTGGCCAGCGAGTCGCGCAGCGCCACGTAGCGCTTGAAGGTCGGCAGCTCCAGGAGCGGCTGCTTCGTATCGCGGTAGTAGATATACTGGAGCCGGAGCCAGGCTTCCTCTCCTTCGATGTCCCTGATGGTATCGAGGGCGATACGCACGCTGTCGAGGAGCGGGCGCATGGCGGCATAGCGCTGCTGGCGGTCGTACACCTCGGCGAGCTGGAGGGCCACCAGCTGCGCGTCGCGCACCTCGTAGCCCTTGCGGTTGTTGAGCGCGAGGCTTTTCCGGAACAGGTGCTCTGCCGAATCGAGCTGTCCGCGTCCGACGTACACCTTCGCCATATTGCCGTACACCACGCCGTGGATCATATCCATCCCCACCGGCCCCAGGGAGTCGCGGAAGCGATTGGCCACGTCGAGTGCATTCCGGAAGTGAAACAGCGCGCTGTCGGGGCGCTTCAGGTGCACGTAGCAAAGCCCGATATTGCTCTGGATCTCCTGCTGCTGCAGGCCGATCGCCGCGCTCTGGTTGGGGCAGAGGTCCTGCGAGCGGTAGGCCTCCAGGAAGTTGCGGGCCGAAAGGGAATAGCTTTTCTGCCGGTACAGTACCATGCCCAGCCGGTAAAAAAAGCCGGAGCGCTCGCAGGGCTCCAGGTAGGCATAGGCCGTACTGCGTGCCCGGAAGTAGTATTCGTTGGCCTTGTCGTACAGGCGCATCTGGAAGGCAAGCTCGCCGCCGTGCAGCATGTTGCCCATATAGGCACGCGGGTAGCAGGCCTGCAGCTCCCGGGTGTTGAAGTAGGAGAGGAAGGTATCTACATGCCGGGCGGTGGCAACCGTGTTGGGGTTGATGAAGTAGTAGTAGTACCCGAATACCGCCGAGCGCTGGGCCCGGATGAAAGGTGTGCGCGGGCCGGGATCCCGGGCCAGGAGCGAGTCGTAGACCCGGAGCCCTGAATCGAGGCTGCGGGTGCGCTCGATGGTCTGGTAGGTAGGTCGCAGCACCCGGCTGTCCCAATAAACCACTTCCTCCTTTTCAGGCAGGCACTCACGCTGGCGGCACCCGGCGAGCAGGAAAAGAAAAAGGAGCAGGAATGTCCAGGAAGCGGGTCGGAACATGGAACAGCAGCAGTTGGTGCCGCAAAGATACGCCGTCCGGGTTGCGGCAGAGCTTTGCCCGCACGATTCATTGCCTGTGCTCCTCCCGCTCCGGCGCGCGGCTCACTTCCGCGCAGCGCCCTATGCCGGCCGGATGATCCCTGCCAGGCAACACTCCTGTGCCGAAACGCCTGGTACCGGCGCTCCGCCGGACCGTGCCACCCCGCGGTGGCTGTACGATCACGGAGAGCCCTTTTGTTCCGGGCCGGACCCCTTCGGCATGCAGGGGGTGCTTGCCTTTCCCGCGGCTACAAGAATGGCTTACGAAGCACGGATGCCGGCTGTGCAGCTGCAATTGCTGGAACAGGTGCGGGTCGGGCGGAGCGCGGGTACGGATCTCGGCAACACCGACCTTGCGGAGCGTTCTTCGGGTCGTACCGGCAACACATCCGCGTCCGGGCATGGTGCGGTCGTTCGCGGGGTATCGGCGGCCTGCCGGCCGGGAGGAGGTGCTGCGCCTTTTGCCCCTGTTCTTCGATGCGCGGCGCCGGGATATCCCCGTCTGCTTCTTCATCAATGCCGGCGCCCGCGCTGTCGCTGCGCCTGTGCGACGACGGCAACCTGCATGATCATTGCTCCCCGGAGCTGCACGACGCGCTGCCGGCCGCGGCCACCGAGGCTCATTTCGTAGCCGGCGATACCGAATCGTGTTCCACCTTCACCGTGGCGTACGTGGATAATGATCGCTCCGCGTAGCTACGACGCGCTTCGTTTTATCGCTCCTTTTGTCAGTTGAGCGGGCCGGTACTTCAATCCAGTCGCTGTGTGGTTGCGGCGACCGCAGGATGCTGCTATTTTGCTGCAGCAATCAAAACCCCCGACAACGCCATGAACCAACAGCAGATCGCCCTTGTCAAAGAGACCTGGAGCACCGTAGCCGCCCTCGACCCCCTGGTGGTCGGAGACCTGTTCTACAACCGTCTTTTCACGATCATCCCGGAAGTGCGCCCGATGTTCCGCGGCGACATCCCGGAGCAATCAAAGAAGCTGCTGCACATGTTGCATTATGTAATCCGCAAGCTGGATCGCCTCGACGACATCATGGACGAAGTGCGGAAGCTGGCCCAGCGCCATGTGGGCTACGGCGTACAGGCTACGCATTACCACTCCGTTGGCTCCGCCCTGTTGTGGACGCTGGAGCAGGGCCTCGGCGAGGCCTGGACGGAAGAAGCGCAGGAAGCCTGGATCGCGTGCTATACGTTGCTGGCGGGTGCCATGATCGGGGCGAGCGCCTACGAAGTGGCTGCGGCCTGAGCCGGTAACACTGGCTAGGCAGGGTCCGTGTTGCCAGCAGGGGCATCCGCAGCCTTCCGGAGCGGCACGGTGATGCTTAACCGGAAGCCGCCCAGGGCGCCGTTGCTAACGTCGACGGTACCGCCATAAGCTTCGAGCCGCGCCATTACCTGGTGGATACCTGCGCCTACGCGGAAGCCTTCCAGGTTCACGCCCCGGCCATCGTCTTCAACACTCAGCGACAAGGTGGCCGAAGCCTGCACGCGCACGCGCACCTGTGTAGCACCCGCATGCTCGCCAATGTTTTTGAGTTGTTCTTCAAGACAGCGGTACAGGTCAACCGCGATGCCCTGGGGTACCGGCCGGCGGCCTTCGAAGTGGAAGTCGACCCGGATGCCTGTGCGGTTGTGGAAGCGGCTCAGCAGGATGTCGAGTAGCTCTTTGAGATCGTATTCCTTCAGCGTCGAAGGCACGATGGATACCGTCAGGTCGCGGATGTTGCCGATGGCACGGCGCACGGCTTCACGCGAGCGGTGCAGGAGCTCGGAGCCGTCACGCGCCGTGGTGGCAGCCATCTCCAGGTAGAATTGAGCTGCGGCGAGGTCCTGCGCAATATGCTCGTGGAGCGTATTGCCGATGCTCTGGCGCTCCTCGTCGCGCTGCTGCAGCACCTTTTGCAGGAAGGATTTTTCGAGCACGAGTTGCTCTTCCGCCTTCTTCCGGAGCAACTGGTTTTTAAGTCGCAACTCAAGAAGCCTGCTGATCTGCTGCGACAGCACTTCGAGCAGGCGTTGCTCGTTGGGTGCCAGGTGACGCGGCTTCCGGTCGATGATACAGACCGAACCAAGCCGGTAGCCGCCTGCCGACACGATCGGCGCGCCGGCATAGAAGCGGATGCTGGGCTCCCCCGATACCAGTGGGTTGTCGTGAAAGCGCTCGTCCTCGAGTGCATTCTCCACGATCATCACTTTGTTCTGCAGAATGGTGTGCGCGCAAAAGGCAACATCCCGGTCGGTTTCACGGATGTTGAGCCCGGTCGATGACTTGATCCATTGCCGCGTTTCGTCGATGAAAGTGACCGCTGCGATCGGGCATCCGCAAACTTGCGTGGCGATCTCGAGCAGCTCGTC
Organism: Flaviaestuariibacter amylovorans; assembly: GCF_039541815.1. Classification (NCBI taxonomy): domain Bacteria; kingdom Pseudomonadati; phylum Bacteroidota; class Chitinophagia; order Chitinophagales; family Chitinophagaceae; genus Flaviaestuariibacter; species Flaviaestuariibacter amylovorans. The sequence continues at coordinate 99,599 of NZ_BAABGY010000004.1, read as the reverse complement.
GAAGTCGTGCTCAGACGTGGTGTCGAGGATGTCGTAGGAATAAAGATCCTGGAGGCGGAGTTCTTCATTGAAGGGCAGGGACGCTACACGCATACGCTTGTTTTGATCGACCCGGTTGCGGGTAGGCATCAAAGATAGTTCTGCCGGTAGGTTCGGCCGCGTTCAAAGCGTTAAGGTTTCCCTGATTCCGCGTTCGGAATAAAGCTGTGTAAATTTTTCCGGTACGCGTTCAGCGTCCGGGTAACACAGGCCATTATCTTTGAAACAAGCGGCCGCTTTTACGAGGCGGTTCGCGACGCCACCTAAACACCGGACCATGAACATAGATCTGACTGACTCGTTTGAACGCATTCCCGTACGTATTGTGGCTGCGCCTGTGGATGGCGCCCGCTGGGTAGCTGCGGAGGTGGCCTCGGCCATCCGGCAGCGGGCAAGCGAAGGCAAGGGACTCGTGCTGGGCCTCGCTACCGGCGCCACGCCGCGCGGCCTCTACAATGAGCTCGTGCGCCTGCATCGCGAAGAAGGCCTTTCCTTTCAGAACGTCACCGCTTTCAACCTCGACGAATATTATCCCATCGAGCGCGATGCCTTGCAGAGCTATGCGCGCTTTATGCGCACCCACCTCTTCGACCGCGTCGACATCGACCCCGCCCGCTGCCACATCCCCGACGGCGAAGTGGCGAAGGACCAGCTGAAGCCCCACTGCCGCGCCTACGAAGCCCTCATTGAGGAAGCGGGCGGCATCGACCTGCAGATCCTCGGCATCGGAAATAACGGCCACATCGGCTTCAACGAGCCCGGCTCTTCGATCCACTCCCGCACCCGCCTCGTCAACCTTGATATTTCTACCCGACTCGCCAACGCCTACGAGTTCCAGGGCGTGTCCGAGGTGCCGCGCCTCGCCCTCACCATGGGCATTGCCACCATCCTGCGCGCCCGCCGCATCCTGTTGATGGGCTGGGGATCGCAGAAAGCCCCCGTCATCCAGCGCGCCGTGGAAGGCCCCGTCACCGAGTCGGTGCCGGCGTCGCTGCTGCAGCAGCACGACGACTGCACCTTCGTGGTGGATGCGGCCGCCGCCTCCGAGCTGACACGCATCAAAAGTCCCTGGCTCACCTCGGGCGAGATCGAGTGGACGCCCAAGCTGATGCGGCGCGCCGTGGTAGACATGGCCCTGAGGCTGCGCAAGCCCATCCTGAGCCTTACTAACAACGATTACAACGAGCACGGGCTCAGCGACCTTTTGGTGGAGGAAGGCGACGCCTACGCCATCAACCTGCAGGTCTTCTACGGGCTGCGCGATTCCATCACAGGCTGGCCCGGCGGCAAGCCCGGGGCGCAGCTGCCCGCGCACCCGGAACGGGCGGAGCCCTTCCCGAAGCGCGCCCTTATCTTCTCGCCCCACCCCGACGACGACATCATCTCCATGGGCGGCACCTTCCAACGCCTGCACGATCAGGGCCACGAAGTGCATGTGGCCTACCAGACCTCCGGCAATATCGCCGTCACCGACGAGTTCGTGACCCGCTTCCTGGACTTTGCCGTGGGCTTCGAGGGCCTGTTCGGAGGCGATGCGCGGCCGGCCGAGGCGGTGCTGCGGGATGCGCGGGCGTTTATTGCGGGCAAGCGGCGCCACCAGGTGGATACGCCGGAGATCCGGGCCATCAAAGGGCTCATCCGCCGCTGCGAGGCGCGGGCCACCTGCCGCCACGTCGGGCTTGGCGACGAGCGTATCCACTTCCAGAACCTGCCCTTTTACGAAACGGGCACCATCGAAAAGAACCCTATGGGCGAGGAAGACGTGCGCCTCACGATGGAGCTGCTTCGAAAAATCAAGCCCCACCAGGTTTATGCGGCCGGTGACCTCGCAGACCCGCACGGTACGCACCGGGTGTGCCTGGACGTGGTGCTGGAGTCGCTGCGGCGCATCAAGGCCGAAGGCGCGGAAGGCGACGAATGGATCGCGGAATGCTGGCTCTGGCTGTACAAGGGCGCCTGGCAGGAGTGGGACATTGCCGAGATCGAGATGGCCGTTCCCATGAGCCCCGACCAGGTGCGGCAGAAGCGCTTTGGCATTTTCATCCACCAGTCGCAAAAAGACACGGTGCCCTTCCAGGGCGCCGACGACCGCGAGTTCTGGCAGCGGGCCGAAGACCGCAACGGCCATACCGCAGACCTTTACGCACAGCTCGGACTCACCCGCTACGCCGCCATGGAGGCTTTCGTCAGGTGGCATTTTTAGCGGCAAGGAGCAGCTAACGGGCAGGGAAGAACGAAGCAACGAGGCAGGAAGCACACGCCGCGTCCGGCACGGGCGTACCTTAGGGCGGGGCAACCCTTAAAACACCCTCGATCATGAAACAATACTTCTCCCTGCTCGTGGGTCCGCTGATGGCGGCCTGCGGCGCGCCTACCAATTCAGGACAGACCAGTACGACCACGGGCGACACGTCGCGCCCGGCATCCGTAGAAACCCGGAAGCCCGTTACCGACTACACCCCGGCCTTCCCCGGCCAGACCCGTGCCGCGGCGGTTTCGACGGCTACGCCCTGGGCGGGCACCGTGCTGACGCGCGACCTCGACAAGCCTTGGGGGATCGGCGTGCTCCCGGACGGACGCCTGCTGATCACCGAAAAGAAGGGCACGATGCGGCTCGTAAGCACCGGGGGTGCGGTGAGCGGCCCCATCACCGGCATTCAGGCAGTGAACTCCTCTGGCCAGGGTGGCCTCCTTGGCATTGCCATCGACCCCGACTTTGCTAATAACCGCACCATCTTCTGGTCGTTCTCCGAGCGGCTTCCCGAAGGCAATCTTACCGCAGTCGCCCGCGGCCGCCTGGCGGCCGACGAGCGGACCATCGAAGGCGCCACCGTCATCTACCGGGCCACGCCGGCGTACAGCGGCAACCTGCACTACGGGTCGCGCATCGTGATCGATAAGGAGGGCAACTTGCTGGTAAGTACCGGTGAGCGCTCCGACCTCGAAACACGGCCGCAGGCCCAGGACCTCAACTCTGCGCTGGGAAAGATCGTGCGCATCACGAAGGAAGGTAAGCCGGCCGCGGGCAACCCGTTTGCGGGCAGGGCCGGGGCGCGTCCTGAATTGTATTCCTACGGGCACCGCAACGTGCAGGGCCTCGCCTTTCACCCGGTTACGGGCGACCTGTGGGAGAACGAGTTCGGACCCCGCGCCGGCGATGAGCTGAACCGCGTGGAGCCGGGAAAGAACTACGGCTGGCCCACGATCACGTACGGGTACGAATACAGCGGCGCCCGCATCGGTGATGCCCTCACTGAAAAGGAAGGCATGGAGCAGCCGGTCTATTATTGGGATCCCGTGCTGTCGCCGAGCGGCATGACCTTCTACAGCGGCAACGCCGTTGCCGAATGGAAGCACAACCTCTTCATCGCCGGCCTCAACTCCAACCATATCGCCCGCCTGGTGCTACGCGACAACCGCGTGGTGGGAGAGGAGCGCCTCCTGCGCAGCGAAGGCCAGCGTTTTCGCGATGTGGCGGAGGGCCGCGACGGCGCGCTCTATGCCGTGACGGACGAAGGCCGCCTGTACCGGATCGCAAAGAAGTAGCGATCGCTTCAGGTACTATTTCCACGAATGAAAAGCGCCCCGTTTCCGGGGCGCTTTTTTTATGGGCCGTAACCAGCGGGGATTACAGCTTGACGATCTGCTTGCGCTTGCTTTCACCGCTGCGTGTGTCGGTAACCAGCAGCACGTAGTTGCCGGGCGTAAGCCCTGCAAGGGATACGGTGCAGTTCGTGCCGCCGAAGGCCTGCGGACGGCCCACAGGGCTGCCCCAGGCATTGATCACCTGCACGGTGTAAGCGGCCGCCTTGCGTGCGTTGAGCACCTGCAGCGTCACCTGGTCGCGCGCGGGGTTGGGAGCCGCGGACACCGTGGCTGCGAACGTCGCCGAGCGGGCCGCGTCGGTGCCGCCCTCGCCGGTGCCGCCGCCGTTTTGTGCCACGCAGTTGCCCACCTGGTACTGGAAAGTGATGGGGGCGCCCACGCACTTGTTGGCCACGGGGGTCACGGTGATAGTCGTGGACACAGTGCCTGCGGTCGGGTTCACAGTCGTAAAGGCCGGTACTACGTCCGCTCCGCGTCGCTGCAGGAGTCCGGTAGCCGTAGTGGAGCTCGTCCAGTTATAGGTAGCCTCCGTACCCATGTTGCCCGTGAGGGGCACCGGGGCCGTGACGATGCCGCGGCAGTATACCTGGTTGCCTGGGTTGGTTGCCGTGGGCGTCGGGTTTACGGTGATGCGGAAGCGAACCGGCTTGCCCGTGCAGGTTGTCGTACCGTTGCCCTGGGGCGTTACGTTGATGAAGGCGTATACCGGCGCAGCCGTATTGTTTACTGCCACAAACGAGGGCAGGCTGCCTGATCCGGACGCGGCGAGACCGATAGACGGGTTGTCGTTGGTCCAGGTATAACCCGCGGCGCCGGTAAAGAGCTGCGCCGGTGCCGAGGCGCCGTTGCAGTATACCGGGTTCGACGGGGCATCCATCTGGGCACCCGGGAGTATAGTGATCTGTGTAGTGGCGATACCGGAGCAGGTAGCGTCCGTCAGGGTGTAGGTCACCGAATACGTACCGGGGTTGGAGAGCGCGAGGTTCACTTCGCCCGTGCTGCTGTTCATCAGCAGGCCTGCGGGAGCCGATGTGTACGTACCACCACCGCTACCGAGGTGGCTGGGGTAAGCCGCACCTGCCGGGCAATAGGGTGATCCGCCGTAGCTGATGGCGCCTGCCGAGGGTTGCGTGCTGATCGTGAACGTCATTGGCATACCGCTGCAGCTGTTGGCGCGCGGGGTCACCGTGACGTTGGCCACCTGTGTGGTAGCGGTCTGGTTCTGCGCCGTAAACGCCGCGATGTTGCCAGTGCCGATGCTGCCAAGCCCGATCGCCGTGTTGTCGTTGGTCCAGCTGAAGATGCTTCCGGGGAGGGCACCGGTAAACGTGACCGGCTGCGTCATGGAGCCGGCGCATACCGTCTGGCCCAACACCGTATTTACGGTCGGCATCGGGCGTACGGTGATCCGGAACACGAGGGCCTTGATCGGGCATCCCGTTCCACCCGTGGGCGTAACGGCGATCACGGCTTCTTCCATCGTGGTGCCGTTGTTGACGGCGGTAAAGGCGGGGATGTTACCGGAGCCCGAAGCGGCGAGCCCGATCGAAGGATTGTTATTCGTCCAGGTTACCGATACGCCGGTGAGCGTGCTGAAGTTAGCCGGGGCCGTCGCCGATCCGGCGCAGACCACCTGGTTATTCTCGGGCACCATCAGGTAGGTGGGGCGAACGGCGATCTGGGTGGTGGCCGCAGCGCCGCAACCGCCGCCAGCGCCGATGCCGTAGCTCACGGTGTAAACTCCCGGGGTGGAAGCGTCAAGATCGACAGCGCCCGTAGCCGGGTTGATCGAGAGGCCGGCAGGAGCTGCCGACCAGGAGCCGCCGGTCGTGCCCGACTGCGTGGGCAGCACGGTACCAGTGGCGTCGCAGAACGGGGTGCCCGGGTAAGCGATCGTGGCATTGAAGGAGGCCTGTATTTCTACGGTAGTGGTGGTGGTGAACTGCGGGCAGCTTCCCGACGCCGCGAAGCTGTAGGTGACCGTGTAGGTACCCGGGGCAGAGGCAGAGGGGTCGATAGCGCCCGTGGCACTGTTGATGCTGAGGCCGGCCGGCGACGCGCTGAAGTTGCCGCCGGTGCTGCCGGTAACGGTTGCGTCTACCGAAGTGCCACCGGTGCAGAACGGGCTGCCACTATAGGCGATGCTGGCCGTGGGAGCAGCGCCAACTGTGATGGTAAAGGAGATCGGCGTGCCGCTGCAGGCGCCCGAAGTGGGCGTCACGGTAATGGTGGCGGTTTCCGCCGAGATGCCATTGTTGACGGTAGCGAAGGAGCCGATATTACCCGTACCGGAGGCGGCGAGGCCGATGGCCGTGTTGTTGTTGGTCCACTCGTAGGTCGTAGCATTGCCGGTGAAGCTGATGGCCGCGGTATTGCCGCCTGCACAAACCGACTGGTTGCCCACGGCATTCACCAGGAGCGCATCGGGCTCGGATACGGAAATGTTGCTGACCGTGCTTTCACAGCCATTGTCGTCCGTGATGGTCACGGCGTAGGAGCCGCCGTTGAGGCCGCTGCGGTCTTCGGTGGTAACGCCATCATTCCAGAGGAAACTGTAGCCGGGAGTGCCACCGGTGGGGGTGAGGTTAATGGAGCCGTTGGCAGCGCCGTTGCAGGTGACGTTGCTCACCACGGTGGCCCCGGAAACGGCAGACGAGGGCTGATCGATCGTGATGTTGCTGACGGTAGTTTCACAACCGTTGGCATCGGTGATGGTCACCGAATAAGTGCCTGCGGCAAGACCGCTGCGGTCTTCGGTGGTGACGCCGTTGTTCCAGAGGAACGTATAACCGGGTGTGCCGCCCGTGGGAGTGAGGTTAATGGTGCCCGTGCTGCTGCCGAAGCAAGCAACGTTTGTCACAATGGTAGAGCCGGAAATAGCCGTTGCGGGCTGGCCTACGGAGATATTGGCGATGGTGGTCTCGCAGCCGTTGGCGTCGGTGATGGTAACCGAGTAGGTGCCTGCAGCAAGACCGGAACGATCCTGCGAAGTTGCACCGTCATTCCAGAGGTAGGAATAGCCGGCAGTGCCGCCGGTGGGGGTCAGGTCGATAGTACCCGTAGTGCCGCCGAAGCAGGCTACGTTCGTGACCACAGTGGATCCCGAAAGGGCCGCACCGGGCTGGCCCACGGAAATATTGCTGACCGTTGACTGGCAGTTATTCGCGTCGGTGATCGTAACTGAGTAGGTACCGGCAGTGAGATTGGTGCGGTCTTCGGTGGTGGCGCCGTTGTCCCACACAAACGTGTAGCCGGGTGTGCCGCCTGCCGGTGTCAGGTTGATCGCACCGGTGTTACCGCCGAAGCAGGCTACATTCGTGACGACGGTCGAGCCCGAAACCGCTGCGGAGGGCTGGCCTACGGAGATGTTGCTGATGGTGGCCTGGCAGTTGTTGGCATCCGTGATGGTCACGGAATAGTTACCTGCAGTAAGGTTGCTGCGATCCTGGCTGGTAGCGCCGCCATTCCACATATAGGTGTAGCCCGGGGTGCCGCCCGCGGGTGTCAGGTCAATAGAGCCCGTGTTGCCGCCGAAACAGGCCACACTGGTCACCCCTGTAGTACCCGACACGGCGGAAGCCGGCTGGCCTACGGAAATATTACTAATGGTCGATTGACAATTGTTGGCATCGGTGATGGTCACCGAGTAGGTACCGGCAGTGAGGTTCGTACGGTCTTCGGTAGTAGTGCCGTTGTTCCAAAGGAAGGTATACGATCCGGCGCCTCCTGAAGGCGTCAGGTTGATGGCGCCCGTATTTCCGCCGAAGCAGGCCACGTTGGTCACCACCGTGGATCCGGAAAGCACCGCAGAAGGCTGGCCTACACTAAGCGGGAACAGCGTGGTCGCGCACCCGTTGGCATCGGTAATCACCAGGCCATAGGTGCCGGCTACCAGGTTGGTTCGGTCCTCGGTGGTGACGCCGCCGCCCCAGTTGTAGCTGTAGCCGGGAGTTCCGCCCGAAGGGGTGATGTTGATGGCACCCGTGTTGCCGCCAAAGCAGGCTACATCGGTAATGGCCGAGGAGGCGGATAAGGCGGATGCCGGCTGGCTAACGCTGATGTTGTTGATCGTGTTGGTGCAACCCGCCGCATCAGTGATCGTTACCGAATACGTGCCTGCAGTAAGGCCGGTGCGGTCTTCCGAGGTAGCACCTCCGTTCCACAGGAATATATAGCCTGGAGTGCCGCCGGTCGGCGTCAGGTTGATGGCTCCGGTATTGCCGCCAAAGCAGGCGACGTTGGTAACGACCGAGCTGGCCGACGGGCTCGGGTTAATGGTGAGGTTGGAGCCGTTGTCGGTGCTGGTAGTGGAAGGGCTGGACGACGTCAGGCGAATCCGGTAGCCCGTGCCGGAGATGTTCGATGGGAGGGTGGCGCTGATCGTGCCTGAAGTGGCATTGCTGCTGATCGCACCGATAGCGGTAGGCGCCGCAAAAGAACCGGCGCTGTTAGAGAGTTGCGCAGTATAGGTGTTGCCGGCGTTCATGCCGGATGCCGTAAAGGGAATGCTTAAAGTTGCGCCGGCGCAGAACGTGGTGCCGGAGAGGCTGCCCATGGTGAGCCCCGTCGGCACCGATGCGCTCGCATTTGAGATCGTAATGTTCCAGAAGGTCATATCGTCGGGCTGGTTGCCTTGTTCGAGGAGCTGCCAGGAGATCTCCACAGACGCGGCATTCGGGAAGCCGTTCGCCGGCCAGGGAGTGGTATAGTTAAACGTGGAAATGTTGGTCAGCTGTTCGGTCAGCGGCTGGGCCGCAGCCAGGCTCCGCTCGCCGATGAGGCCACCGGAATAGTCGTACACCCTGACCGTGAACACGCTGAGGTTGCGCGTGATCTGGTTGCCGAAAATGTCCACCTGCATGTTCCGGAAGGTGAAGGTCCGCAGCACGCTGCCGCCTTCCGCCCGGATCACCACCGTTTCAATGGCGCCCTGCGTCCGGTTGTCCACGTACATCGAATTCCCTGCATCCGGGATCAGTTTGTTGGACACTTCGAATTTGTCGCCCTGGGTTTTGAAGCCGGTGCCCCCCGAGTTGTCCGCGCCAAGGTTCCGGAAGTCATAGGTGCCGTCGGCGGTGCCGGTGCCGGGAGGCTGCGCCAGCAGCCCGCTGTAGATTCCCAGGCAGAGCAAAGTGCACAGGCACCTGAAGAGTGAAGTTCTTTTCATGTTGCAGTTGTTTAAAAAAGAAGGAATGGCTTGCAGTACCGGTATGGCTACAGGGTACCGCATTGCGGGTGATTGATATCGGTGGTGTGATCAGGGGCTCGGCAGTGCCGGGCAACAGGAATTTCAGGGGAGCCTGGCAGTCAGTGATACCAGGATAGCAAAAAAAGGAAGGCCGTATTATTACTGGCCTTCCGGTTTTTTTAGTCGCGGCTCGGGTAGATGCCCTGAAGTGCGATAATGTAGTTCAGCGCAAGATATGGCTGCATGTTGTCGTGCGGCTGGCTTCCGCCTGCTACCCCGGTGTTGCCGCTCATACCCACGGAGCTTGCAGCAAGCGCCGTGTTGGTTGTTCCGCCCGAGAAGAAGGTGGCGTAGGCCGAGGCGCCGCGGCCGCCGGTGTTGACCGTGGCCAGCGATGCACCCGCAACCGGCGCGTCGATGTCGGCGTTGCCGTTGTAGACATTGAGCGTTGCGTGGGCATTGCCGTCGATCGGGTGTGCGTGCATCGGGATCTGGGTGCTCACCAGGCTAACGTTCTCCGTTCCGGCCATTTCGCCCTGGCTGCGGTTCGTGAGGCCCGGTGCCTGGCCCATGCCGATGGCCGTGCGGCCGCGAAGGTCGGGAAGTCCGAACGTGGTCACGCCGTCGCCACCGTACATGGTGCCGAGTAGGGAGAACAACGCCGAGTTTTGAGCGATCGACAGAAGCTGGCCTTGGCACATGGCCCAGCCGCGGGGTGCGAAGTTGCCGCCGAAAATTTTAATCTCGCCAATGAAAGGATCCATAACAAAAGGGGTTTAGTGGTGAATGAATGATGGTGAAAGAATTACAGGTTGTTGTTGCGGGGGCAGGTCGAAGCGGTCGCCGGCGCGGAAACCGAGGGCGCTCAACTTACCGCCGGAATACCAGCCCTCACGAAGCCCGAGCACATTGAGGCGCAGCAGCCCTCCGTCGGCACAGATCACAAAAAGCCCTTGTGCCGCATCGGCATGAACGATCGTGCCACCGGGGGTGCCTGCGGCAACGGCGCCGTCGGCGGGCGTTACCTCCAGGAGGCGCACCGGCTGCCCGCGAAAGAAAGTGAGCGCGCCGCCGGCTCCTGGGTTACTGGCATTCACGAGCTGCTCTGTTTCGGCGCCACTGAAGCGGTCCCAGTAGATATACAAGTCCTCTGCGCGGGGGCGTGGCCGGTAGCTCCGGTCTTCGGCAGGCTGGGGCGTCAGCCGGGGTAGCCTTCCGGATTGGAGCTCTGTTACCAGCGCCTGCACCAGCGGCACCGCCGCGGCGGCAAGCCGGGTGCTGTACAGTCCCTCGTTCTCTCCCGGCAACAGCGGCACTACCGTACTGCCGGCTACAGGGCCGCCATCGAGCGTGCTCGTTAGCTGGTGGAGGGTGACGCCACCCTTGGTGCACCCGTCGCGCAGCTGCCAGAAAAGGGGTGTCGGGCCGGCATACTGCGGCAGCAGGCTGAAATGGACATTGAAAAAGCGCGATGGCCCATCCGCCAGCAGCGCCGTCGGGATCCGCCACGGAAAGCAGAAACTGAGTACGAGGTGGTTGGGAAAGGCGCTGGTGAACCCACGGAGTTCTTCTTCGAGCAGGTGCTTTTCGATCCGGAAGAAAGTAACTGCGCGGCCCGCCGCCCAGTCTTCGAGTATGGGCGTGTCGGCGTTGGCAGGCAGCGGCGCGATGATGGCGCTGAGCAGCTTGCGGTCGGCAAGAAACCCGAGGACAGGCAAGGAGGCGCAGTTGTTGGTAAGCACGAGGACGTTCATGGGTCGCCTTTTGGAGGTCTGCTTTGGTAGGTGCAATGTACCCGGAACGAACATCCGCCCAACAGGTATTAGTACCTGATGGAGTTGCGTAGAATCCCACTGAAATTACACGGTAAAAGGGGGCGAAAACTCAGACCCGGTGAAGGCCGAATTTGATAGCGTAAGCGATGATGTCGGCGAGATTATGTGCCCTGATCTTGTTCATGATCCGCTCACGGTGGCCGTCTACCGTGCGTTTGCTGATCCGGAGCGCGTCGCCGATCTGTTTGTTGCTGAAGCCCTTGCACAAAAGTACAATGACCTCGCGTTCCCGTTCGCTGAGTCCTTCCCCGCGTGCGTTGGCGAGGTTGTGTTGCATCCATTCTTTCAGCTGCGCGGCCACGCCGGGCGTAAAATAGGTGCCGCCGCGCGCTACGGTGCGCACGGCCTGGAGCAGCTCGCCACGCTCCACGCTTTTCAGGAGATAGCCGCGGGCGCCGGCAGTGATCATTTCAGAGATCGAGGGAAGGTCGTTGTGCGAGGAAAGAGCGATCACCGGAATTTCCGGGTGCTCTTCCCGTAGCCGGGCGGTGGCCTGGATACCGTCCATCACCGGCATTTCAATGTCCATGAGCACCAGGTCTACCGGCACGTGCTGCAGTACCTCGAGCGCGGCCCGGCCATGCGGAGCTTCCGCCACCAGCAGCAGGCCCTCGGCTGCAAGGCGCCCGATTGCCAGCTGGAGGCCTTCGCGGAAGATCCCGTGGTCATCGGCGACCAGGATACGGATGCTCGCTTCGGAGGAAGACATGGTTTTGGTATGTAGGCGCTAAATAAGAGAAAATCAGGTAATCGCGCAAGCAGGAGGAATCCCGCTGCCGGGTGGGCGCGTCCGGCAACCAGACTACGGTCCTGGGGAGGGTATTCGCGCAAACGAACCCTGCGTCCGGCGCGCCGCTTACGGATTTGTCGGTTGCCGGGCAGATCTCTGATACCGGCCCGGTTTCCATTTTTTATCAGCGTAAGCATCCGTTCGTTCGTTTCTGTTTGGAAAACGTAGCTCGGCAGTAGAAAAAATTAATCAAAAGTTTGCTTAACAAGTGTTTAACAATCTGTCCGTTACTTAATTTTCCAGTCGCATTCCCCCTCTGCTTGTTTCGTCGGGCAGGGCAGGAACAGTTGACATCCGACAAAGAGCACCACGAGAATACCGGCTTCGTGCCGGCTTTTCCGTTCAGACTTTTCCGGCCTGTCAGCTGATCAAAAGACGCCTTAACCCTAATTATTCGTATGAACTATTTCTACCCGCGTCCGGCTACCGGCGCCCCGGGTGCCTCAACGGCCGCTCTGTTCGACCCTTCGCTGCTTCGTCGCCAAGCCCCAAGTAGCACCACGCGCTTTTTCCTGGTCCTGCTCTTCCTTGCCGGCCTGCCCCTTGCGCTGCTGGCCCAGCAGGCGCCGACGGCCCTCCGCTACCCGACGCCGAATGTATACGTTGCCGGCGTCAGTAACGTTTTCCTGTCGCCCACCGTTTCCGGCAATGTAACGGGCTACTCCATCAGCCCGGGCCTGCCCAGCGGGCTAACGTTCAATACAAGTACCGGGGTCATCTCCGGCACGCCCACTACCACCAGCCCGGCAACCACCTATACGGTGACGGCCTCCAATGCGGCAGGGTCCACCTCCACTACGCTCAGCATACAGGTGACCACCAGCTTCTATAACAATAATAACAACCAGCTCTCCTTCGATAATGCCACCCAGATAACGGGCACGAATGGTGGGCGGTCGGTAGGAGACCGGATGTTGTATACCAACGTGGTCAACATCGGCGGCACCCGGATCGACGCTATCATTACAACGACGGCGCTTACGAACGTGAGCTCCTTCGACGCCTACGACCAGCCTGCTGCCTCGGGTACGAACTTCAACTCCAACGACCCGAAGTTCTTCTCGCCCCAGTTCCAGTTCAGCGCTGCGGGCCTCGCCCGGTTCGACATTCAGTTTATCCTCGGCACCTCCTACAACGCCAGCACCAACCCCAACGGCACGCCGGTGATCCTGCAGAACGTGCTGGTGAACTCCTACGACATCGACGGTAACGGCGGCGCCAATTCCAACCAGTACAACCTGTTCGGGGGCTTCAATACCTACGCGCTCGGGAACCCCACCAATATCGCGGTCACCTACGACCCGACCACAACGCTGACGCGCTTCCGCTCTACCACCATCAACAACAGCACGACGGTGACCGCGGACCCGCACCGCATCCGCCTCACGTACAACAACGTGAGCAACTTCCCGCTCATCCTCGGGACAGATGGCAGCGGCGTCGCCCTTTACTTCGTCGACTTCAGCGCCGGCCCCACGTTTTCGACGGCAGTGGTCAACACGGCTCCCAGCATCGAGCTGAATCCCAGTACCACGGGTGTGAATAACGAGGCCACGGGTTGCGCGTCCGCCTTCAACTTCACCAGCGGCGGAACGAATGTGGCTACCCCCTCAAATAATACCTTCGACTCCCTCGTCGTGCGCATTCCGGTATCCGAAGTGCTCAACGGCGCAAGCGAGCAGCTCGTGATCACCGGTTCCACCGGAGGCCCGATCACGCTTGCGAACTCCTCGGGAACGATCACACTCGGCGGCATCAGCTATGCTTACCTCGTTACGGTGCGGAACGGAATCCGGAACGTGCGCTTTACACGCGCCGGCACCACGGCTGCGCAACTCGAGTCACTCCTCGACGCGCTGCAATACCAGAACACCGCCACCTCCATCTCGAACGGAACGCGCAACTTCACCGTCAACGCCTACACACCCGGCTTTGAAAGCCCCGATGCCGTGTTCAGCGTCACGCTGAACTGCGTCGGGATTTCCGGCAACATCTTCCGCGATGCGAACGGCCTCACCGACAATACGGTGAATGCCATAGGCACCCAATTCGCGGCCAACGCCGCCTACGCCGTGCTGGTCAATGCCAGTAACAACCAGGTGGTGCGCTCGGTGGGTATCGCCGCCGGCGGCGCTTATGACCTGGGCACCGTAGACGCGGGCAGCTACATCATCTACGTACGCAACAGCGCTGCCACCGCGGGCTCCGTGGTCACCACACCCACTTACCCCACCAGCACCTCGGGCAGCTTCGTGCCGGTAGGTGAGAACGTAGGAGCAGGAGCCGGTAATGACGGCCTTGTAGACGGCAAGATCATCCTGACGGTCGGTTCCACTTCGGTCACCAACGCCAACTTCGGCCTCGAGCTGCCGCCCACCACGCAAAGCGGCACGATCAGCGGTGTGGCCAACCCGGGCGGCTTCAACGCCTACACGATCCCGACCTCGGGCGGTTTCACCTATGCCGATGAGGACGGCACGGTTTCCTCCATCACCATCACCAGCTTCCCCACCGGCGCCAACTACATCCGCCTCAACGGGATCCTGTATACCAATGGCGGCACCTGCCCGCCGCAGTCGACCTGTACGGCCTTCCCCGGTGGCGGCGTAGTGGTACCCGCGGCGAATATTTCCTCCATTGCCGTTGACCCCACGGGTACCGCCGCCACCTCGGTGGTGATCCCATTCCGGGCAACCGATAATGCCAACGTGCAGGACGTGAACGCATCGCCGAGCACCCTCACGGTGAATTTCGTCGGCCAGGCCGTCCCGATCAGCGTGTCGGGCAATGCCTGGGACGACGTGAACGGCAACGGCATCAAGGAAGCGGGCGAAGCCTACGTAAACCCGGCCAACCCGGGCGAGACGCTCTATGCCATCCTGGTGCAAACCACCAATAGCTATTCGGGCGCCGCTACCGTGTACACCTCTACCCCCGTTACTGCGGGCGCCACGGGCTATACGTTCAACAGCGTTCCGTCGGGCAACAACTACGAGGTACGCCTCGCCTCCCTGGCGGCGCAGCCCACAGCAGGGGTTGCACTGAGCAGCATTACCACAACGCTGCCCACGGGATGGGTAGACGTGAGCTACAATAACAACGGGGCCATTACCACGGGCCTGAATACCACCACGCCCGTGATCACGCTCGGCACGGTGACGTCGACACGCAGCAACGTCAACTTCGGGCTCGACGCGCGCCCCACCGCCGTAACGGCGCCCACGGTATCCGTAACGAACCCCGGCGGGACCGGCACGGTAGCCGTGCCCGTAACGGCCTTCAGCGGTACGGACGCGGTTGACCCATCGGGCGGCATCATCAGCTATGTGCGCATCACGGCCTTCCCTTCCAACAACGTCAACAGCATCACCATCACCGGCAGCACCACGCCCGGCGGCCCGGTAACGACCACCACCTATACGGCAGGCGACTTCCCGGCTAGTGGTGTGTATGTGGCCACGACCAGCAACGGTAACCTGGCCGACGCCAATGCCGTGCGCATCGATCCGGTCAGCGGGGCTACCACGGTGGCGATCTCCTACCGTGTTGTAGACAATGCGAACATCGAATCGACCAACACGGCCACGGCCAACATTACGGTGAACGACCTCACGATCTCCGGTACGGTATTCGACGACGCCGACGGCGTCACCGACGGCCTCATCGACGGTACGCCGATCTCGAATGCGGGAGGCGTGCTGTTCGTAAACCTGGTGAACACGGCCACCAATACGGTGATTGCCAGTACGGCCCTGAATAACGGCGCCTTCGACTTCGGCACCATCAATGGCCTGCAAAGCAGCGTCACCACCTACCGCCTCGTATTGAGCGCAAGCTCTACCTCCACCGTGCCTTCGCTGCCCTCGGCAGCCTGGGTGAACACGGCGGAGGGCCTCGCTGGTACAGCCGGCGATGGCACCGGGAACGGCCTTTACGACTTTGGCGGCGCCATCACCAACAACACGGTGGTCAATTTCGGCATCGATGCGCTTCCGTCGACTACGATCCTGAGCACGGCTACCCCGCAGGTAAATCCCGGCGGAACCCGCAACGTTACGGTACCGGCGTCCACCTTCTCCGGAACGGATGCAACCGACCTTGCCGGCGGCCAGATCTCCTATGTCCGCATCACGGCCTTCCCGGCCAATGCCACGTCCATCACACTCACCGGCGCCACCACGCCCGGCGGCCCGGTAACGACCACGACTTATACGGCGGGCACCTTCCCGGCCGGTGGCGTGTATGTGGCCACCAATGCCAACGGCAACCCGCTAACCCCGGTGCTGGTTGACCCGGTCAACGGCGCGGTGAACGTTGACGTCACGTATAAGGTGGTCGACAATGCCCTTAAGGAAAGCGCCAACACGGGTACTGCCCGCCAGCCCCTTACGGAGCTCAGCCTCAGCGGTACGGTATACGACGATGTGAACGGCGGCATCATCAACGGAACACCCATCTCCAGCGTAGGCGTGCCGGTGTATGTGAACCTGGTGAACGGCACCACCTTCGTGGCGAGCAGCCCGGTGGTGAACGGTACGTATAACTTCACTACGGCAGACGGCCTGGAGTCAGGCATCACAACCTATAAGCTCGTGCTGACAACGGACCCGGGCGGCGTAACCTCACCGCTTCCGCCCACCTTTGCCAATACGGCGGAAGGCCTGACCGGCACTACCGGCGACGGCACCCCGAACGGGACCTTCATCTTCGGCGGCGCGGTGAACACAAGCCAGACGATCGACTTCGGCATCAACGCACTGCCCACGGTATCGGCCCTGAATACGGCTCCCGCACAGGTGAATCCCGGCGGAACCACAAGCGTGGTAGTGCCCGCCGCTACGTTCAGCGGCGCCGATGACGGCGATATCAGCGGCGGCCAGGTGTCCTATATCCGGATCACCAGCTTCCCGACCAACGCCACGTCCATCACACTCACCGGCGCCACCACGATCGGCGGCCCGGTAACGACCACTACGTACACCTCGGGCACCTTCCCCGGTGGCGGCGTTTATGTGGCTACCAATGCCAATGGCAACCCCCTCACCGATGTGCTCATCGACCCCCTGAACGGCGCTGTGACCGTCGAAATTTCGTACCGCACGGTCGACAATGCCGGCATGTCGAGCACCGCAACGGGCATCGCCCGCCAGCCCTTCACGGACCTCACGATCTCGGGAACCGTGTACGACGACGTTAACGGCGGCATCATCAACGGTACCCCGATCTCGAATGCCGACGGCCCGCTATTCGTGAACCTTGTCAACACGGCCACCAACACTGTGCTGGCCAGCCAGGCGCTCACCAACGGAACCTACTCGTTCGGTACCGCCAACGGCCTGAGCAACGATGTAAGCACGTACGCAGTCGTGCTCTCCAAGACAGCGGGCGGCACCACGGGCACGCTCCCGTCAGACGACTGGGTGTTCCTGGCCGAGGGCCTCTCCGGCACTACCGGTGACCCCAACGCAAACGGGCGTTACACCTTCGGCGCACCGGTAACCGGCAGCGTGGTGGTCGATTTCGCGATCGATGCCCGCCCGACGCCTGCTACGCTGACCGTTGCCGCACCGCAGGTGAACCCGGGAGGAACGGCCACGGTGACAATCCCCGCGGCTACCTTCTCGGGCACCGATGCCGAAGACCTCAGTGGCGGTGAGATCGACTATATCCGCATCACGTCGTTCCCGACCAACGCCACTACCGTGAGCTTTGCTGCGGCATCCACGACGCTGGGCGGCGCCACAGGCCCGCTGAGCTATACGGCGCTGACCTTCCCGGCCGGTGGCGTGTACGTGGCCACAAACCCTGCCGGCAACCCGCTCTCCGCGATCTCCGCGGATCCCATTGACGGCGCCGTGAACGTGGATTTCGCTTATGCTGTTGTGGACAACGCCGGTGTGGAAAGCAATGCTACCGGCATCGCCCGGCAACCGCTCACCGACCTCACGATCTCGGGCACCGTTTACAACGACGTGACCGCAGACGTGATCGACGGTACGCCGATCTCCGATGCTGATGGGCAACTATACGTAAACCTGGTCAACACCGCCAACAACACGGTAGTGGCCAGCCGGGCGCTTACCAACGGCACCTATAGCTTCACTACCGCCGATGGCGTAGTCAGCGGCGGCGCCTACCGCCTCGTGCTGACGAGCAGCGCGACGGCTACCGGCGCTACCCTGCCCGACGCCGGCTGGGTATACATCGCGGAAGGTATTTCGGGTACAACTGGCGACGGCAGTGCGAACGGTACCTACACCTTCGGCGCACCGGTAACGACGGCGCAGACCATCGACTTCGCCATCGAGGCGCTCCCCGTGCCCGCGGCGCTTACGGTAGCCCCCGCGCAGGTAAACCCCGGCGGCACCAACCTCGTTACGATCCCGGCCGCAACCTTCGTGGCCACCGACAATAAGGACCTGGCCGGAGGCGCAGTGAGCTATATCCATATCATTTCCTTCCCGACCAACACCACGACGGTGAACTTCGCCTCGGCCGCCACTTCGGTGAATGGTACCTACGGACCGTTGTCCTACACGGCCGGCACCTTCCCGGCAGGCGGCGTATACGTGGCTACCAACGCCAACGGCAACCCGCTTTCGGCCATCACCGTTGACCCGGTGGACGGAACGGTGAACGTGGACTTCACCTATACGGCCATCGACAATACGGGCCGCGAGAGCGGCACGAGCGGCATTGCCCGCCAGCCGCTAACGGCGCTGAGCATCTCGGGTACGGTATTCGACGATACCGACGGCAATACCGACAACACGATCGACGGAACGCCTGCCAGCGCAGCCGGCGGCAGCCCGCTCTTCGTGAACCTCGTGAGCGGTGGGGTAGTGGTACAAAGCGTGCCACTCACCAACGGCACCTTCACCTTCAGCAACCTCGTGTCGGGCGGTAATTATACGGTCGTACTCAGCACCTTGGCCACCGGTACCACCGGTCTCCTGCCCCCCGGCTGGGTGAATACGGCCGAAGGCACCACGGCTGCCGGCGACGGCGCCGCCAACGGCCTCGTGACGGTCAACGGCATCAGCACGTCGCAGACCGTGAACTTCGGCTTCAACGGCCTGCCCACGGCCATCAGCGTGACCACCACGGCGCAGAACAACCCGGGCGGCAACGTCTTCATTACCGCGCCTCCCTCCACCTTTGCCGGCACTGACCCGGATGTGAACGGGGAGATCGCGCTCATCCACCTCACGGCCTTCCCGGGCGGCGTCACCACCCTGCAGGCCTATTCCTCCGAAACGGTTGACGGCACTCCTGTGATCAATACCTACACGGTGGGAACCTTCCCGGCCGGTGGCATCTACATCCCCACCAGCGGTAACGGTAACTCGTTGCCCGTTGACGCAGTTAAGATCGACCCGGCCGCGGGAGCAACGCAGGCGACATTCATATACACCGTCATCGACATCGCGGGTTATGAGAGCGCTGCCACGGCAACGTCCACTGTTCCCTTCGTTACCGGAGCCATCAGCGGCGTTGTATACAACGACGTGACAGCCCTCCTCGACGGCGCCATCAACGGAACCGGCTTCGACCTTGGCAACACGCTCTTCGTGAACGCCGTGAATGGCAGCAACGTGGTTGTCGCTTCGGCCAATGTAGCTGCCGACGGTACTTACGTCATCGAAGGCCTGGGCAACGGCACCTATACGCTGGTACTCACCACGTCGGCCGTTTCCAATGGGGCCACACTGCCCGCAGGCTGGGTCAATACGGGTGAAGGCCTGACCCCCGCCGGCGATGGCACGCCCAATGGCAGCATCACCGTGAACCTGACCTCTGCCGGTGTGGACGATGCCGACTTCGGCGTCAATGCCCGCCCGACGGCTGCTGCCAACACAGCCCCTGCCCAGGTGAACCCCGGCGGCACCAACAACGTGACGATCCCCGCAGATGCCTTCTCCGGCACCGACGCGGTGGATGTGTCCGGTGGCGAGATCGACTATATACGGATTACGGCGTTCCCGGCTAACGCGACCACGATCACGATCACAGGTGTGACGACGCTGGGCGACCCGGTAACTACGAACACCTATACGGCGCTGAACTTCCCGGGCACCGGGGTGTTTGTGGCCACCGACCCCAACGGCAACCTGGCCAATCCGAACGCGGTGCAGGTAGACCCGCTCGACGGCGCCGTGACCATCACGATTCCCTACCGCGTCGTGGACAACGGCGGCCTCGAAAGCACCAACACGGTGAATGCCACCCAGCCGCTGAGCGACCTCCTCATCACCGGTACGGTGTATAACGACGTCGATGCAGGAACCATCAACGGAACGCCGATCTCGAACGTGGGCACGCCCCTGTTCGTGAACCTGGTAAGCGGCGGCAACGTGGTGGCCAGCCAGCAGCTCACCAACGGTACCTTCAGCTTCAGCACCGCCAACGGTGTCGAGAGCAACGTGAACAACTATACGCTGGTGCTCGCCACGAGTGCGACGGCTACCACCGGCCTCTTGCCGGCCACCTGGGTCAACACCGCCGAAGGAACTACCGGCAGCAATGGCGACGGAAGCCCCAACGGCGTGTACAGCTTCGGCGGCGCCGTCACTTCCAACGTCACGATCGACTTCGGTATCGACGCGCTGCCCACGGCGGTAACCGCAACAGCGCCCAGCCAGGTGAACCCCGGCGGCACCAATACCGCTCTTGTGCCTGCGGCCACCTTCTCCGGAACGGATGCCGTTGACCTCGCGGGCGGCGAGATCGACTATGTGCGGATCGTTTCCTTCCCGACGAATGCGACCTCCATCACGATCACCGGCTCCACTACGCTTGGCGGACCGGTTACGACCACGACCTATACATCGGGTACCTTCCCCGGCACCGGTGTGTTTATCGCCACCGATGCCAACGGTAACCTTACCGACGCCGACGCGGTACGCGTTGACCCGGTCAACGGTGCGGTGACGGTAGCGATCTCCTACCGTGTAATCGACAACGCGGGAGAAGAAAGCACCAACACGGCGATCGCCAACCAGCCCTTCAGCGATGTACTCATCACCGGTACGGTGTACGACGATGCCGACGGCACCAAGGATGGCCTGATCGACGGTACGCCGATCTCGAATGCCTACGGCCAGCTCTATGTGAACCTGGTGAATACCACCACCGGTACGGTAGTGGCCAGCCAGCAGCTTACCAACGGCACCTTCAGCTTCTCGACGGCCGACGGCATCGAAACGGACGTCGCGACCTACCACCTCGTGCTTACCGAGTCGGCCACGGCAACCACCCCTGGCCTGCCCAACGCAACGGCCTGGGTGAACACGTCGGAGGGTATCTCAGGCACAGCCGGGGATGCCATCCCGAACGGACGCTTCGTTTTCGGCAGCGCCCTCACGACCAACCTCACGATCGACTTTGGTATCGACGCACGTCCGACCGTTACGATCGTCAGCACCGCGGCTTCCCAGCAGAACCCCGGCGGCACCGGCCTCGTAACGATCCCGGCTTCCGTGTTCAATGCTGCGGATACCGCTGATATCAGCGGCGGCGAGGTGGACTATCTCCACATCACGACGTTCCCGACCAACACCACGACGGTGAACTTCGCCTCGGCCGCCACTTCGGTGAACGGTACCTACGGACCGCTGTCCTACACGGCCGGCACTTTCCCGGCTGGCGGCGTATACGTGGCTACCAACGCCAACGGCAACCCGCTCTCGGCCATCACGGTGGATCCGGTTGATGGCGCCGTGACGGTGGACTTCATCTTCCGTGCCATTGATAACGCGGGCGTGGAAAGCACCCTCACGGGCACCGCGCGCCAGCCGCTCACCGATATCCTCATCAGCGGCAACGTGTATGATGATGTGAATGGCGGCACCATCAACGGTGCGCTCATCTCGGATGCGAACGGCCAACTCTATGTCAACCTCGTGAGCGGCGGCCTCGTGGTTGCCAGCCAGGAGTTGACCAACGGCAGCTTCTCGTTCAGCACGGCCGATGGCGTGCGTGGCAACGTGGCTGACTATACGCTGGTGCTCACCGATTCGCCGACGGCCACCACGGCCACGCTGCCCGCTCCGGCCGACTGGGTATACCTGGCGGAAGGCACTCCCGGCAGCACCGGAGATGGCACCGCCAATGGTACCTTCAGCTTCGGTGGCATACTTGCCGGCGAGCAGGAGGTCGACTTCGCGATCAATGCCCGCCCGGTGGTCACCAACCTGATCACGGCTGCGCCGCAGGTGAACCCTGGCGGCACCAATCTCGTCACGATCCCCGCTGCAACCTTCGGTGGCAACGACGATACGGACATTGCAGGCGGCGAGGTGGACTACCTCCGCATCACGACGTTCCCGACCAACACCACGACGGTGAACTTCGCCTCGGCCGCCACTTCGGTGAACGGTACCTACGGACCGCTGTCCTACACGGCCGGCACCTTCCCGGCAGGTGGGGTTTACGTGGCCACCAACGCCAACGGCAACCCGCTCTCGGCCATCACGGTAGACCCGGTTGACGGCGCCGTGAATGTGGACTTCACCTACCTCCTGATCGACAATGCCGGTGTGGAAAGCAAAACGACCGGCACGGCCCGCCAGCCGCTGACCGACCTGCTGATCACCGGTACGGTGTATGACGACGAGGATGGCAGCACCGACGGCGTTATCGACGGGTCGCCGATCTCCGACGCAAACGGACAGCTCTACGTAAACCTGATCAACACGGCCAATAATACGGTAGTAGCGAGCCAGCTGCTCACCAACGGTACCTTCAGCTTCTCCACCGCCAATGGCGTGGAAGCCGATGTAACGACCTACGCCCTGGTGCTGACCAACGACCCGGCATCGACTGCCGCCACGCTTCCGGATGCGCCCGATTGGGTAAATACGGGCGAAGGACCGACCGGTACTACGGGCGATGTGAACGCCAACGGACGCTACCAGTTCGGCGGCGCCATCACCGGCAACGTGACGATCGACTTCGGTATCGATGCCCGTCCGGAGGCAGCCACCCTCACGGTAGCCCCGGCGCAGCTGAACCCCGGCGGCACCAATACCGTAACGATCCCGTCCGCTACCTTCTCGGGTACGGATACGGAAGACATCAGCGGCGGTGAGATCGACTACATCCACATCACATCGTTCCCCACCAATGCCACGACGGTGAACTTCGCCTCGGCGGCAACGACGCCGGGCGGCACCGCAGGCGCGCTGAGCTACACCGCGGCCACCTTCCCGGTTGGCGGCGTGTACGTGGCCACCAACCCTGCCGGCAACCCGCTCCCGGCCATTACGGTAGACCCTGTGGACGGTGCGGTGAACGTGGACTTCACCTACCTCGTAATCGACAACGCCGGTGTGGAAAGCCTTACGCCGGGTATTGCACGGCAGCCGCTGTCGGGCCTCACCATTACCGGTACGGTGCGTGACGACTTCAACGGCCTGTCCGACGCGCTCATCAACGGGGCCGGCACCAACGCCGGTGGTGCCCTGTTCGTGAACGCTATCGATGGCGCCAGCAACGTGATCGCCAGTGCAGCGGTAGCCGCCGACGGCACCTTCTCGCTCGAAGGCCTCACGCCTGGCACCTACACCCTGGTGGTGACCACGGCAGCCAATTCGGCATCCGCGGTGCTTCCCTCGGGTTATGCATTCACCGGTGAAGGAATCGGGACCGCCTCCGACGGCACCGTGAACGGCCGTGTGTCGGTAACCCTGGCCGCTACCGACGTAACGGGCATCAACTTCGGTCTCGACCGCCTGCCAGTCGCCGACGCGAAGACTTACCTGATGACGCCCGATACCAACCCGAACGTGGATAAGGGCCTGTCGATACCGAGTACCGCGAGCATGGGCGTGACCTACTCGGCCCGCGTGAACCTGTCGGGTGCCGCTTCCAGTGGCAGCACGCCCGGAGCGCTCACCGGCCTCGACCCCGATGGCGATAACGGCGCCCCGCTGACGCTTACGGCAGGTACGCCCAACGTGTTCCTGGTGATCGACCCGGCTTCGTATACCGGCACCCGCAACGGTTCGCCCTTTGCCGACCCCGGTATCGTAACCTACGCCGGCGTGCAGCTGCAGCCGGGTGGTTGCCAGGGCGGCGATATCGGCGACGGTGTATGTGCCTATTACAACACGTCGTCCGGCTACTGGGAGATCCCGGCCTACGACCTGTCGGCACTCAAGATCCTGCTGCGCACCGGCGCTTCGAGCTTCTCGTTCGAATACGCATGGCGCGACGAGGCGGGCATTATCGGCGACTTTACCACCTACACGCTCAACTTCGACCAGGCACTGCCGGTGCGCCTCATCACCTTCTCGGGTGAAAAGCGCAACAACACGGCAGCGCTGAGCTGGACCACGGTGAACGAGCAAAGCTTCCGCGGCTATGCCGTAGAGCGCAGCACCGACGGTAGCAGCTTCTCGGAGATCGGCTTCGTGAACGGACGCGGCAGCGCCACCGAGCAGCGCTACGGCTTCAACGACGACCTGAGTACGCTCCGCGTGCCGCGCGTCTACTACCGCCTGCGCCTTGTGGACATCAACGGCAGCTACAGCTACAGCCCGATCGTGCGCATCGACCTCAACGGCGGCAAGCAGCCTTCCGTGATCGTGCTCAGCAACCCGGTACGCACCTCCGGCATCCGCCTCCAGATCGACGCGCCGCAGGCCGCCCAGGCCCGCATCCTCGTGGTCGACAACCTCGGACGCGTGGTGAGCAGCCGCCAGCAGGCCCTCAGCCCCGGCAGCACGTCGCTCACGATCGACCTGCCTTCTTACCTGGCCAACGGTATTTATACGGTAGTCACGGAAATGAACGGCACGCTGTTCCGCAACAAGGTGCAACTCGATCGCTGATCGCCAAAAGCGTTCAATAGAAAAGGCCCCGACGGTATCGTCGGGGCCTTTTGCACATTACAGGGAGCCGGGTTATTTATTAGCCGGCGGGGGCGATTGCCACAGCACGTGCGTGATGAGCCAGCGGTCGCCGCGGCGGCTCAGGAGGATGTAGTCGGTGCCCCACCAGGCCGTGAGCTTGGCCGATGCCGTGCGCTCGAGTACGTCGTAGACTTCGATCTTTTTCGGAAATGTAGCCACCTTCGGGCTCGGGCCGCGCTTCGCTACGTTGGCGGCATAGGAGATGCACTGCCGGAACGACATGCTGTCGAGCGTATAGGTGCTGCTGTCGCGCGGGCGGTAATAGCCATGCTTCACGAGGTCGGGGGCGATGCTGCGGTGCACCTTGGCGGTATCCCCGTAGTAAAAGGCGTCCACATAGTCGCGAACTGCCCGCTCCACTTCTTCGCGCGGTTGCTGGGCCGCGGCTGCGCCGGCGCACAGGAGCGCCAGGCCGGTTAAAAGAGTTCTCATCCCGACAAGCTACGCCGTGCGAACGGTTTGCGCGCCGGATTTGGATGAGCGGCGCAGCACTTACATGATGATGTTACGGACCGGGTAGATACGGCCGGGGATGTCTTTCTCGCCCAGCATCTCGCGGAGGTCGATCTCGATGTTGCGGCAGATCGCGGTCATCGGGACGTCGTTTACGCTGTTCTCGAAGGGGTTCTCGCTACGGTCGCCCACGACTTCCATCACCAGGAAGACCCAGGAGATGAGCACGCTCATGGGGATCGTCATCCAGACATACACCTCGCCCAGCTTGGATAGCTCGCCCACCAGGCCAAAGGGCAGCACGCCCGCGAGCAGCCATACGAAGACCTCGCTGAAGAAGGCATACTGCCGCGGAAAGGGATAGCCCTTGATCCGCTCGCAGGCGCCCTGGTGATCGTAGAAGGCCTGGATCAGCCGGCCCAGCTCCACCTGCTTGAAGGTCTCGACGCAGCCTGATTCGTGCAGGTGCCGCAGGTGGCTGCTTTGCTTGCGGAGGATGTGGGTGGCCGTGTTGCTTTTGTTGTACAGCCATTCGGCTTCGTCGTCGTGCAGGAATTGCTTAATCTCCTTGAGCAGGTTCTGGTTGACGAACGGGGTCTTCTCGGTGACGATGGCGGCAAAGGGGTCGTGCTTTTCTTCCCACACCTTGCGTTGCCGGAGCTGGATCCGCAGACAGTTGATGTACGCGATGTGGCGGTAGACCAGGATGCGCTGGTGCTCCTTCAATGCTTCGGCATCGAGCTGACCCGAAGGCTGCAGGTAGTCGAGCAGCTGCACGGTGAACGTGCGGCTGTCGTTGACGAAGGCGCCCCAGAGCTTACGGGCTTCCCAGAGCCGCTCGTAGGAGGAGTTATTCTTGAAGCCGACGTAGAAGGCTACCGCCGTGCCGAGCAGCGAGATCGGGACGAAGGGAAGGGCGAGGAAGCGGAGCCCGGCGAGCTCGTAGAGGCAGGTCACGAATGTGGCATAGGCGGCGAAAACGAATACGGGCTTCGCGGCGAAGCGGAGGATAAAACCGGGGGTCAGGTTGCGGGCGGCGTACATGGTGGCTGTGGCTTTGGGTGGGAGAGGCAAGCGCTGCACTTGCAAGGATGATACCACCCCGATCCCGCAAAATGTGCCGCGTTGCGCCGAATGTCTTATTTTCCGACACTTTTTCCGGATGACTGCGACCAAACGTGCCCGATTGCTGCTGCTTACCCTTGCCCTGATGGGGGCCGGGCTGTGCCTGTGCGCCCAGCAGCGCGTGCCGCTCCCGAAACCGTTCTACCGGGCAGCCATCCGCGACGTTCGCTTCGACGAGGCCGGCTTTCTCTGGTTCGCCACCACGCAGGGCCTCTGGCGCTACGACGGCACCTCGGTGCAGCCCTTTGACCTGGCGCCCTACGGCAGGTCGCTCGCTACCGGCGCCTTCAGCTTTTTTTATTACGACGGCCTCCTGATCCTGGCCGACGGCACGGAGCTGCTCGCCCTCGACCCGCATACGCGCGCAACCTGGACCTACCCCGTGGTGGCCCTCGGCGCGCATTTCAGCATCGACCGGCAGAACCGCCTTTTTTTCGTGGGCCGCAAGGGGCAGGCGTTCACGTTCACCCGGAGAGAAGGACTGCGCGAGCAGTTTCCCTGGATCCGCCGCTCGCCGATCCCGCGCGGCGACGTGCAGGCCTATCACCTCGATACGGCCTCCGGCCGCGTTTACCTGTTCTCCGGCACCTCCGTGGGCATCGTAGAGCGCGACACCGTGCGCTGGCAGCCATTGCAGCTGCCGAAGCTGCCCGAGCCGATGACCGACGTGATGCAGGTGCTCCAGACGAAGCACCATTTCCTGGTCCGCTATTTCAACGGCTACCTGCTCGTAGACCGCCGCAGCCTGCAGGTGCTGGAGGCCTTCAACGGGCACCAGCTGGGGGCGGTGCTCCGCGATGGCGACCAGTTTCTCTTCTTCGCGCAGCCCGGGCAGGAGAACAGCGTCACCCCCAGCAGCGCCTGGTGCCGGGTAGCGCCGCCGCTCGCGGTGGAGTCGATCCGCCAGAACGGGCAGGATCTCCGGCACCCGCAAACCGGTACGCACCTCATTGCCACCGATAAGGGCCTGTTCGAGTGGCGCCCTGCCACCAAGGCGGGACCGGCGCCGCCGTCTTTCTCCGCCATCCTGCGCTCCTTCCAGGGACGCAGCATCCGGGGTATCTTCCGGGCCGCCGGTAAACTGTATGTAGGTACGTACGAAGGCTTGTTCGTCTGCACCGATTCCGTGTGCCGCAAGATCACCACCATGATCACCTACACGATCCGGCGCACCGGGCCAAACGAGCTGCTCCTCGGCCTCGAGGGAGGCCCCGGGTTTGCCACGCTCGACACCCGCAACGATCAGATCACGATGTTCCCATTCGGGAGCGCCACGGTAGAGCCGTTCTGCCTGGAGCCGATGGGGGATGGCTTCCTGGCCGGTGGGCGTAAGGGACTTTATACCATCCGGCGGAGCAACGATCGCTGGAGCTGCGTTCCCCGCCGCGCACCGGCCAACTGCGGCTATGTGCGTGACCTGCACCAATCCGACAGCGGGCTGTATATCGCCACGCAGACCGGCCTCTTCCTCGAGGATGCGCAGGGGGTCTTCCGAAAGGTCTTTCCCGGGCAGGAGCACCTGATGATCCATGCCGTGCTGCCTTCGGAGCGGGGGCTCTGGCTGGCAACCCAGGGCCGCGGGCTCGTGCTCCTCGGTCCGGGCGGCAAGGTACTGCAGGAGGTGGGCATGGACCGCGGGCTTGCCGGCCAGTACGTGTACTCCCTGCAGGAGCTCGACGGCTTCCTCGTAGCCGGCACCAACGGCGGCATCAGCGTACTGAACGGGCAGGGTGAAGTGGAGGTGTTGCCCACGGACGTTTCGGGCAGCGACCCCCTGTTCGAGCAGGAGTTCAATCACTCCGCCAGCTATTTCGACAGCACGCAGGACGCCCTGCTCCTGGGGGGCGTAGAAGGGCTCTACCGGCTTCCCCGCAGCGCCCTCGCGCACCTTTCGGAGCAGGCCAGCGCAGCGCTCCGCATCGCCTACGTGAAAAAGGGCGGGTCGGGCGCCAACGTGCTGGCGCCCGACCTGTTCGCGGGCCGCAGCCCGGAGCTCGTGGTGAGACCTTCGGAAAGCTATATCGGGATCAAGGTGGGTACTACGGTCGACGCCGGCCGGCGCACCGCCTTGTTTCGCCTGAAGGAGCGCAGTGCCGCCTGGCAGCCCTTCAGCCTGAGCCAGGACATCGGCTTTTACGGGCTGCCCCCGGGCACCTACACACTCCAGGTGCGCTTCAGCGACCAGGTGCGCGAAGCCCAGTGGCTCCAGCACCGCATCGAGGTGAAGCCTGCCTTCCACCAGACCTGGTGGTTCCAGGCGGCGCTCCTGCTGCTGGTGGCGGGCATCGGCTACGCCTTCTGGCGCGAGAAGGTGGCCAAGATGAAGCGGGAGCAGCAGCTGCGCACCACCATTGCGTCGGACCTGCACGACGAGATCGGCAGCGCGCTTACCCGCATCTCGATCAGCAGCGAGTTGCTATCGATGCAGCCCGACAGCCCGGCGCGCCCGGTGATGGAACGTATTTCTACGGACAGCAAGAAGGCCATCGCGTCGATCTCCGATATCATCTGGTCCATCGACGCGCGCAACGATACCGGCGAGGACCTGCTCCTGCGGATGAAGGAGCATGCGCTCAACCTGCTCGACCGCGAGCGCTTCGACCTGTCGTTCCAGGCCAGCGGCATGGAGGCCACGGGCACCGTGCCGCAGGCGATGCGCCAGAACCTGTACCTCATCTTCAAGGAGGCGGTGAACAATATCGCGCGGCATAATGCGGGCGGTGCGGTGCGGATCGAGCTGGAGAACGGCGCCAATGGCTTCCGCCTCTCCCTGCGCAACGAGCTGCGCCCGCCGGAAGGCAAGGCCACTGCCCACAAGGGCCAGGGGCTCCGCAACATGGACATGCGCGCCCGCCGCATCCGGGGCCGTCTGCGGGCGCGTACTGCCGACAACTGGTTCTCGATCGAGCTCGAGATGCCCCGCCTGTAGGTTACCCTATTCATGTGAGCCCGCCGCGTTGATTTAAAGCGCACTTTTGTACCATGATCGATGTGGCCATTATCGAGGACGATGCCGTGATCCGCTCCGGCCTGGAGCAATTCGTGGAGCTGCAGCCCGACCTTCGGCTCGTGGGCGCATACGAGAGCGCGGAAGCCTTCCTGATGCGCGATGAGCTTGGTCCGCAGGTCATCCTGCTCGACATCGAGCTGCCCGGCATGAACGGCCTGGAGGCCGTGTTCCACATCAAGGAAAAATACCCCGACACGCAGGTGCTGATGTTCACCGTGTACGAGGATGCGGAGCGCATCTTCCGCGCACTGCAGGCAGGCGCCGGCGGGTACCTCCTCAAGAATACGCCCTTTGTCCGGATCCGCGCCGCCATCGGCGAGGTACTGGAGGGCGGCGCGCCCATGAGCCCCGTCATCGCCAAGAAGGTGGTGGCCTATTTTGCCGGCATCCCGCCGATGGACGAGCACCGCACCATGGAAGGCCTCAGCACCCGCGAGAACGAGGTGGCCCGGGCCCTTGTGGAAGGCCTCACCTACAAGCAGGTGGCCGGCGAGCTCCACATCTCCACCGACACCGTGCGCCAGCACGTCAAGAACATCTACCGCAAGCTGCAGGTCAACTCAAGGGTGCAGCTCGTGCGCGAGTTCAACAAGGCGAAGCCCTTCTGAGCGGACGGCGGCCGTAATTCTACGGGGCGATCCGCTAAAATACCCTGTTCATGTCATTGTGAGATTTCCGGTATCGGTTAGCTTTGATCCAGCCAGAACCACTTCAACTGCATACCCGGGCGCCGCCGGCCGATCCCCCCGTATTCCAGTTCGTAGCTAAACAGCGCTCCGGCCCGTTGCTCATGATCGCTTCACCGCCCGTTATAGTTCAATACACATTTTCCCCGGCCGGCAAGACGACCGCGTGCTTCCGTGGTGGAGGCAGGTAACAGTTTGCCTGCCGTTTCGTTACTGCAACAGCCGGTAGTTCGACCGGCCGGTGCTAAGCGCAGCCAAAAATCAGATTATCGTCGGAATAGGATTTCCTATTACACGGCCCCTGCTTTCGCGGGGGCCTTTTTGTTCCGTAGAAATACGGTGTTCGGAAAAAAAGCCCCGCGGAAGCGGGGCCTGGCGTTCTGATCTATAAAACAAGAAATTAGAGGGTCGGGGGTAAAGCCTTCAGGAGCCAAAGATGCTGGTGCGGCATTAAGGTGGCCTTAGTAGCGGGTTAGCGGCGTGTTAGAAAATGGACCAGTTCCATCACGAGGAGGCGTGCGGGGCCCGCGGCCCCGTGCGGAACAGGAGCAGCCCGGTTAAGGCCGACCCGGTAGAGGCGAGCAGGATGGCCAGCTTGGAGCCGATGACGTGGGTAGGGTCGGGGAAGGCCAGGTTGGCGATGAACATCGACATCGTAAAGCCGATGCCGCCGAGGAAGCCGGCGCCTGCCAGCGCGCGCCACGTAAGCCCTTCCTGCAGGCGTGCCCAGCCGGCACGCACGAGCAGGAGGGGAGCGCCCACGATGCCCACGACCTTGCCGACGTAGAGGCCCGCGATGATGCCGAGCCCGTTGCGGCCCGTGACCCCCGAGAGCCATTCCGAAGGCAGGCGGATCGCCGTGTTGGCCAGCGCGAACACCGGCACGATGCCAAAGGCCACCGGCTGGTGCAGGAAGTGCTGCAGCTGCAGCGACACGTTGGCGTCGTCTTTCTCGTCGAAGGGAATGGCGAAGGCGAGCAGCACGCCGGAGATGGTGGCATGCACGCCCGATTGGAGGAAGCAGTACCACATCAGGATTCCGGGCGGAAGGTAAAACCACAGGGAGCGCACGCCGAGGCGGTTGAGGCCGCAGAGGGCCGCGAAGATGCCCAGCGCGCCGCCGAGCCAGCCAAAAAACACCGTTTCCGTATAAAAGAAGGCGATGACGAGGATGGCGCCGATGTCGTCGATGATGGCGAGTGCGGCCAGGAACACTTTTACGGAGGTCGGGACCCGGTTGCCTGCCAGCGAGAGAATGCCGAGCGCAAAGGCGATATCGGTGGCCATTGGGATGGCGAAGCCCGGCTGCGTGGGCGTGCCGGCATTGAAGGCGAAGTGAATGGCTGCAGGGAGAAGCATGCCGCCCACTGCGGCCGCGAGGGGCAGGATCGCCTTCCGGATGTCGGAAAGCTCACCCACGTAGAGCTCCCGCTCCACCTCCAGGCCCACCATCAGGAAGAAGATGGCCATCAGCCCGTCGTTGATCCAGTGCTCCACGCTGAAGCGAAGCCCTAGCGCCGCAGGACCGAGTTCCTGGTGCAGCAGGTGTGCGTAGGCATCGCCCGCGCCCGAGTTGGCGATGAGCAGCGACACCACGGTACAGGTCACCAGCAGGAGGCCGGCTACCTTTTCTGAGTGGAAGAAGCCTTTGAAGAGGTCGGTGAATTGGGACATACGCAGTGTGGCGAAGATAACCGCATCGCGGCCGATCAAGGGCCGTAGCGCCCGTTCTAAACTGTTTTTAATAAAGTCGTACGGCGGGAGGCTTAGTGCTGGAGCGAACGAAATACGATACCCGGACAGTTGAGAAAGATCTGGAGCTCCGTGCGCAACCCGGGCGTCGATCGAGAGCGCGTCATCCGGCTCCTGGAGCGCGGGTACCTGCCGGGCGGCCGTGTCGGCGAAAAGCGCCGCCGGGGTGCGGAGCCCGGGCCGACGCGGGGAAGCCGGCTTCGCACTATCTTACAGGCAAACCAGCCCCCATGAGCGAGCTCCGCAAAGAAGACATCCGCCAGGAAGTATTCGACCTCTACGACGATTATGCGCATAACCGGCTCGACCGCCGCACCTTCGTGCAGCGGCTCGGCACCTACGCCGTGGGCGGCCTCACGGTAGCGTCGCTGATGAGTTTTTTGATGCCCGATTACGGGGGCGCCGTGCAGGTGGCCGCCGACGATCCGCGCCTGCTGTCCGACTACATCACCTATCCTTCACCCAAAGGCGGAGGCTCCATCAAGGCCTTGCTCGTGAGGCCCGCGGCCGGGGCGGCGCACCCGGGAGCGGTGATCGTAGTGCACGAAAACCGGGGGCTCAACCCGCACATCGAAGACGTAGCCCGCCGCGTGGCGCTCGCCGGCTTCACGGCCCTCGCACCCGACGCGCTGACCCCGCTCGGCGGCTATCCCGGCAACGACGACGAAGGCCGGGCGCTGCAAAGCAAACGCGACCGCAACGAAATGCTCGAAGACTTTATCGCGGCGCATGCCTACCTCGCGGGCACACAGAAAGGGAAGATCGGCGTGGTGGGCTTTTGCTTCGGCGGCTGGATCGCCAACATGATGGCGGTGCGCCTTCCCGCGCTGGCGGCGGCCGTACCCTTCTACGGCGGGCAGCCCGCGGCGGCCGATGTGCCGGCCATACAGGCACCGCTGCAGCTGCATTATGCAGGGCTGGATACCCGGGTGAACGAGGGCTGGCCGGCCTACGAGGCCGCGCTCAAGGAGCACAAGAAAGAATACAGCGCGCAAATCTATCCCAACGTCAACCACGGCTTCCACAACGACACGACGCCCCGCTACGACCGGCCTGCCGCCGAGCTCGCGTGGAAGCGCACGATCGAATTTTTCGGGCAACGGTTGAAGTAGAACGTGGGGAGAGGGAGCACGCGGGCCTGACGGACTGAACGGATCTGTATGCATCCGTTAGATCCGTGTACTTAGCTGATCAGCCGCAGTATCCCGTCGATTATGTATTGATAGGCCTCCGGCGAATCGGGTTTCTGGAATACCGAAAGCGCTCCGAGCTGCAGGCATTGAACACGCAACGCTTCGCTGGCATAGGTAGAATAGATGAACACCGGGATCGCCCGGAACGCGGGGCTGCGCTTTAGTTCCGCCAGGGTCTCGATCCCGTTCTTGCGCGGCATGTTCTGGTCGAGCACGATCACGTCGGGCAGCCCGGTGCCCGTGAGCCCGTCGGACAGAAGCTCGATCACCTCCGCGCCATTTTCAGCCACGTGCACGAGCCCGGGCACCGGGCGCGCCGCGGCATAGAGCCGGAACAGTTCGCGGTCGTCGGAATCGTCTGCTGCAAGCAGGATCTTTCTCGGGAGCATCAGGCTGGCTTTTTTTCGGGTTGCAGCACCGGCAGGATGATCTCGAAACACGTGCCGACCCCTTCAGTACTGTGTACCTGGATCAGCCCGCGGTGCTTGTCCACGATCTTCTTAGTAATCGCCAGGCCGATCCCGGTGCCCTCGTAATGTTCTTTGGTGTGCAGGCGCTCGAAAAGCGAGAAGATCTTGTAGATATACTTCTCGTCGAAGCCAATGCCATTGTCCTGAATGGAAATCAGGCAGTAGGGGCCTTCGGGGTGCTCCACGCTGTCGAAGCCGGGGTGCAGCAGCTTCCTGCCCGTGATCCGGATCTCGGGTGCAATACCGGGCCTGGAGAACTTCAACGCATTCGACAAGAGGTTCTGGAACACCTGGCGCATCTGTCCGGGGTTGGCGTCCACGGACGGCAGGCCCGCATTGCTGATGCGCGCGCCCCTTTCGGTGATCATCAGCTCGAGGTCCTCCAGCAGCTCTTTCACGATCACGTCCAGATCGGTGCGGGTAAAGCGTTCCTCGCTTGCCGACAGCTTCGAGTAATTGAGGACGTCCCTGATGAG
The DNA here is from genome assembly GCF_039541815.1 of Flaviaestuariibacter amylovorans. Taxonomy (NCBI): domain Bacteria; kingdom Pseudomonadati; phylum Bacteroidota; class Chitinophagia; order Chitinophagales; family Chitinophagaceae; genus Flaviaestuariibacter; species Flaviaestuariibacter amylovorans. Next base: position 66,062 of record NZ_BAABGY010000004.1, on the reverse strand, counting down.
CTCTTTCATCCGGCTGGCCGAGGCGGTGACCTTGTTGAGGTACCGCGTTTCATCGGCATTCAGCTTGTGGAGGCAGGAGTTGCTGAGTATGTTGGTGAAGATCTGGATCTTGCGCAGCGGCTCCTGAAGGTCGTGCGAGGCCACCGAGGCGAATTGCTGCAGGTCGTGGTTACTCGCTTCCAGCGATTTGTTGAGCTGGTCGAGCTCCCGGTTGGAGTGCTCGAGCTGCTGCCGCACGTTCTTTTGCGCCGTGAGGTCGGTAATGATGACGCAGAGCGAGATGCCTTCAATGAGTTCCAGGGCGGTGCTCGAGAGCTGCACGGGTACGCGGGAGCCGGTGCCCAGCAATTCCACTTCGGCTTTCACGTCCGTACTCCACGATGCGCTGAACAATTCGTCGTAAGCGGGGTGCGATTCCGGCGTCAGGAAGTTGCGAAAGGGAAGGCCGATGATCCCGGAGAGGGGATGGCCGATCATCGTGGCGAACTGCGTGTTGGCATACAGCACGAGCCCGGATTCGTTGAGCGTGATGGCGCCTTCCGACATCTTTTCGATGAAGACGCGGTAGGCATGGTCGGCCGATTGCAGCGTGTAGAGCTGGTGCACGCCTTCGCTATGCACCACGAGTGCGTCTACCTGTCCGGTGCGGATGGCCTCGATGGTTTCCTCGGCCTCGTACAGCTGCTGGCGGGTTTCTTCCAGTTCGCGGAGCAGGTCTTCTATCGTTTGCGCGCGGCGTTCCATATTACGGGTTCAGCCCGAGAGCTTTCAGTACTTTTTCGGTTTGGGAAAGGTCGCCGATCAATTTGCGTTCGGGACCTGGACTTTTCTTTACGAGCAGGGGCAGCGCGATGATCTGCTCTTCCTGCACCAGGGTGCCCTCCTGGCTCACGTCGATGATCTTGAGCGAATAGCGCCCGGCCAGGTACCTATCGCAGATCTCCCGGATATTGCTCACCGCCCGGAGCGAGTTGGGGGTCGCGCCGGTAATGAACAGCCGGAGCACGTACTCCGCTTCCGCTTCGGGATCCTGGGGGACCGGGTCTTGCGCTTTCATCCTATTTTTTTACGGGGCGCAGGTCGAGGCCTACGAGCACCCTTTCTTCGTTGGAGAGGTCGCCGATGATCTTGCGCACGGGCACCGGCACCTTGCGCACCAGCGTGGGTACGGCCAGTATCTGGTCGCCCGCGGCCAGCTGCGGGTGCAGCAGCAGGTCGATGACCTCCAGCTCGTAGCGGTCGCAGAGGTGCTGCTCGCAATACTTGCGGAGGTTGGCGAGCGCCGTTGCCGATTTGGCGGTGTTGCCCGCGATATACAGCCGGAGCTGGTATTTGTCGGACTTCGGCTTTTTCGGGGCGGCGCTTTTCGGGGCGGCGCTTTCTTTCCTGGGTTTACTTGCTTTTGCCATTTCCTGTGTTTCGTGCGTTACGTTTTTCGGTCGCGTGCAGGCGATTCTTTTCCATGATCTCCCGGCGCAGGTCTTCCTCGTAGAACGACTTGCTCAGCTCTTCTTCCACCGATTCAAATTCCTCTTTCAGCGAAGCGATCTTGGCTTCGAGCACGGCGCGCTTCCGCTCGATCTCCCGGTCCTTCCGGGTGAGGGCATGGGAGCGGAACTCGACTCCGGTGGCCTCGGAGAGCTGCTGGGCCTCCCGTGCCGAACCCACCAGGATGCCGTTGGCGCCCAAGTATACATCCACCAGCTCGAGGCCCGATTGCGTGATCACGAACTCGCGCACCTGGTTGCTGTGGTGCATCCCGCGCGACTTCATGATGTAGATGCCCCGGTTGCGCTCCCCGTTCGATTCGATGTCGCGCACGAGGATCCAGGAATCCACCAGGGAGGACACGCCTTCGTCGGCCTGCAGCGACGAATCGTTGTTGAACACGAGCGCGGTGAACATCACGGTGATGCCTTCCTGCTGCAGGAAGTCGATGAGGCGGATCAGCATCGACTTCACCTCCATCATATTGCCGATGGTGGTGAGGTTGGTGATGGGGTCGAGGATCACGGTGCGGGGCTTGAACTTGCGTACCAGCTTGTGGATGTTCACGAGGTGCATCTCGAGCCCGTAGGTGGTGGGGCGGGCCGCGTGGATCTGCAGCAGTCCCTTGTTGATGTGGTCCTGCAGGTCGATGTCGATGGAGCGCATGTTGCGCACGATCTGCTGCGGCGACTCCTCGAAGGCGAAGTAGAGGCAGCGCTCCCGGCGCTTGCAGGCGGAGTCGGCAAAGTAGGCGGCGATGCTCGTTTTGCCGGTGCCGGCGGTGCCGGACACGAGGATGGAGCTGCCGCGGAAAAAGCCCTTGCCCGAAAGCATATCGTCGAGGGTGGGGATGCCCGAGGAGACACGCTGCGTGGAGATCTCCTTATCGAGGTGGAGCGATGTGACCGGTAATACGGAGATGCCTTCCTCGTCGATGAGGAAGGGATATTCGTTGGTGCCGTGCAGCGAGCCCCGGTACTTCACAACGCGCAGGAGCCGCGTGGAGATCTGGGCCTGCACGCGGTGCTGGAGCAGGATGACGCAATCGGAAACGTATTCCTCGAGGCCCTGCCGGGTAAGGTGCCGGTCCCCTTTCTCACCCGTGATCAGGGTGGTGACGCCTTTGTCCTTGAGCCAGCGGAAGAGGCGTCGGAGCTCGGCCCGGAGAATGCCGTCGTTGCTGAGCCCGCCGAACAGGTTCTCTATCGTGTCGAGCACTACGCGCTTCGCACCGATGCTGTCGATGGCGTAGCCGAGTCGGATGAACAGCCCGTCGAGGTCGTACTCGCCCGTTTCCTCGATCTCGCTGCGGTCGATGTGCACGTGATCGATGTACACGAGCCCGTCCTTCTGCAGCTTCCGGAGGTCGAAGCCGAGTGAGCTGACGTTGGTCTCGAGGTCTTCCGCTTTTTCCTCGAAAGCCATGATGACCCCCGGCTCGCCGAACTCGGTGGCGCCGCGCACGATGAATTCGATGGAGAACAGGGTCTTTCCGGCGCCCGCTTCTCCGCAGATGAGCGAGGGCCGCCCGGTGGGCAGGCCGCCCCGGGTGATTTCGTCAAATCCGGTAATGCCGGTGGGGGTTTTGCTGAGTTCGGCGGAGGCGGGCTTTTTTTTGGGGCGAGGCATGAGCGGCTGTTTAATTCATTAAAAATAGCCAAATGCCTAATGCATTGAAAACTAATATTTTGTTTGAGGCTCTGGGTAGCGGTCAAGCGGAGCCGCTATAGATGGGGCGTTGAGGATGAGCGGGTTAGCCGGCCATTCTGGCCGGGGTTATCGCATCCGGTGCTCCGTTTTTTTCGATCGCCGGTCACGTCGTGACTTTTCCCGGTGGCAGGATAAAGAACACAGGTCGTGCGGATGAAACGGGTGGGCCCGGATCCGCTCCCGTACCGATCCGTACAACCCATGTTGCGCGCTTCCGGCATCCTTACTTCTTCGCGAGCACCACGATCCCCATCGGCGGTACCGTAGCCACGCGCGTGGCTGCATGGGTAAACACATCGCGGTACTTGCCGGTCTTCAGCTTTACGTTCCGGAACGAGGCGTCCGTAGTTCCACGGTTGATCACCACGATCACTTCTTCCGTTCCGAGCGTACGGCTGAAGGCATAGAGCTGCCTGCTGTCGTCGGCCAGGAGCGTTTGGTAGTCGCCGAGGCGGATCGACCGGTATTTTTTGCGCAGCCCGATAAAGCGCTGGTACCAACGGAACAGGTCCGCGTTAAAGGCCACCGTGTCGGGCGCGTGGAGGCTTTGGTCGGGATTGCGGGTTTCGGGCTCGTAGCGGAGCTCGGTCCAGACCATCGGCTTGCGGCAGTCGGGGTCGTTGGCGCCCCACATGCCGGCCTCGTCGCCGTAATAGATCATGGGCGAGCCGGTATACAGCACCTGGAAGGCGGCCACCAGCTTCTGCTTCTTCACCTGCTCCGGGGTAGGCTTGCGCGCATTGTAATTCTTGTTGTTGCTTTTCTGGCTCCAGTTGAAATACTTGCCCCAGTCGCCGAAGCGGAGCCCGTCGGGGTTAGCCACCGCGCTGCCGATGCGCGTGGCATCGTGGCTGTTCATCAGGTTTTGCATGTTCAGCGCCACGCCTCGGCCGAAGGCCTCGCGCAGCTCACGCAGGCGCTTGTCGAAGGTGGTCGCGGAGGAGGCTAGCGAGTCCTGCACCATAAAATCGTGCACGATGAAGGCGAAGTTGTAGTTCATCGTCGCATCAAATTCGTCACCAAGTAAATACGGTCTCGTTTTTTCGATCGGGTCCACGAGCTCCGCGGTCATATAGGCCTCGGGGTTGATGGAGCGCACCCACCGGCGCCAGTCTTTCCAGAAGGCGTGGCTGACGTCGTAGGCCACGTCGAGGCGCCAGCCGTCGATGCCCCGCTTCGTGCCGCGGTTCATCGGGTTCATCCAGCGCTTCGTGGCATTGAAGATATACTGTTTCGGACCGGCTACGATGCCGGTGCTGTCTTCGCGGAACTCGGGCAGCGTGCGCACCCCGAACCAGCCTTTGTAACGGAAGGGCGTGCCCTTCGCCGAATCGCGGAAGCTTTGCACGATGAACCAGTCCTTGTAGGGTGAGCGCTCCTGGTTTTTCTCGAGGTCCTGGAAGGCGAAGTTGCGGATGCCCACATGGTTGAACACCCCGTCGAAGATGATCCGCATGCCGCGCCTGTGCACCTCGTCGATCAGCTTCAGGGCCAGCAGGTCGGCCTTCGTCCATACCCAGGTTTCCGGCCGCAGCGGGTCCTCGGTGGCCATGAGCCGCTTGTCGCCCTCGGGGTCGGGGCCGAAGGTGGGGTCGATGTGGTGGTACATGAGCGCGTCGTACTTATGCGAAGAGGGCGACCAGAACAGCGGCGTGCTGTAGATCGACTCCACGCCGAGTGCCTTCAGGTAATCGAGCTTGTCGATGATGCCCTGGATGTCGCCGCCGTAGCGCCGGCGCTGCAGGTTGAAGTAGATGTCTTTCTTATTCTCCTGTTCGTAGGGCTGCAGGCGGTACCAGTCGCTCGTCCAGGGGTGGATCTGAAAGGCCGACGTATCGTCGAAGGGGTAGGCGCCGCGCAGGTCCTCCTTCTTCGGGTCGTTGGCCGGGTCGCCGTTGCGGAAGCGCTCGGGGAAGATCTGGTACCACACGGTGCCCTTGCTCCAGCTGGGTGTGTGGTCGGGGGGCTGTTGCGCGTGTACCGGCGATGTGGAGAGCAGCAGTGCGGGCAGGCTGGAAAGTAGAATTCTTCGGAACATAGTTGTGAATTGAGGGAAGCGGCAGGGTCGCCATATCTTCCACAAGGTAGCACCGGACAGGATGCCGGCACGCACCATGAGGACCGACCCGGGCAAAGCTTTTGCAGCCGTGCTGGTATGAGTGAGCGCCCCGCATCCTTTTTCTCCGGCACCAGCAATATCCTCGTACCGCTCCGGCAGGCAGAGTACCCGCCCGAGTATAAGGGGGCGAGCCGGCTGACCTATTATGCTTCGCTGTTTACTTCGGTGGAGATCAATGCCACCTTCTACAAGCTGCCCCGGCCCGCCACCGTCGTTAAGTGGGCCGAGCAGGTGCCCGACGAGTTCCGGTTCACGCTGAAGGTGCCGAAGACCATCACGCATGCGAAAGGGCTGCAGTTCTCTGTCGACGACATCGCGCGCTTTCTCGAGGTGGCCGACGGCATCGGGAGCAAAAAAGGCTGCCTGCTCGTGCAGCTGCCGCCTTCGGTGAAGCGCGAGCGCCAGGAGGAGCTGGAAGGTCTGCTCGAATACCTGGCCGACGATGCGGACGGCTGGCGCATCGCCGTAGAACTACGGGACGTGAGCTGGTACGACAGCGCCGTATACCGGATGCTCCGGAGCCACGGCGTTACCCTGGTGTCGCAAGACCTGCCGGCCTCGGCCACGCCGCTTACGGTTGCGCCGGAGCGCGTGGCCTACCTCCGCTACCATGGTCCCGAGGGTGGCTACCGTGGCACCTACGACGACGAGTTCCTGCAGGGTCATGCCGCCCGGGTATCGGCGCTGCTCCGCCAGGGGAAGGACGTGTACGTGTATTTCAACAACACGGCCGGCGGCGCCTTGCAGAACCTGCAGACCCTGAATGCACTTGTACGCAGGGACCTGTCGGCATCGCCGCTTCGGTAGGAAGAGGGGTTGCCGGGTGATGTGCCTAACTGGTTGCCTGTGATGCCGTGGAGCTGCGCATCAGCCGCGCGCCAGCGGGCGGAGCCCCGGTGGTAACGGGATGGTGCCGGTCAGCACACTGTGCCGAGGCAGCGCTGCCAGCCGCGCTATATTCGCCCTGTTCGCCCGTTCGCGGGCTCCCGCACGCCCCTGATCCGGCGGCCCTCCCTATACGATCCGTGCGGCCGGTACTGCAGCCGGCGCACCCAACTTTTCATGGGGTTTCCTCATGTGCATATCGACAGGCCGGATCTTCATCCGGCCTTTTTTCATAGCTGCACCGGCGTCTTTTTTCGATGGCGGAGCGGTTGCACGGGGGAGCCGGAGCACGCCGGGACATTTCAGGATGGGTGCTTGCCGGAAGGGGAGGGCTGGTTGCCAAAGACAATCGTGATCCGCGTTCCGGGGTTCGCCGGCTCCAGGTGCAGCGATCCGCCGATGAAGCGCACGAGATCGCGTATGATGATAAAGCCGAATCCTTTTCCCTGGTTGTCGGTTTCCTTGAGCGTACCCTGTGCCGCGGGGTCGCCGGCCAGCTTGCGTTTCATGCCTTCGGGCATACCACGCCCATCGTCGGCCACCGAAACGAGTACCTGTGTGCCTTCCTTCCTGCATTCCAGCGTGCAGGTAGTGCCACCGGAGTGCGTAATGGCATTCAGCACCAGGTTATACAGGATCACCTGCAGGGCATCCTTGAGCTGGTAGAGCGAAATAGAGCCATCGCCCTGCAGCACGATGGCTTGACCTTTCGACCGGGCGACCGCTCCCAGCAGGCCCTGCACGTGCGCCGCGATCTCCGAAAAGGTAAAGGCTTCGGGTACCGCCTGCACCTGCTGGTGCTGGAGCCGGATCCAGTTGAGCAGGTTCACCGAAAGCAGCTCCAGCTCGAGCGAGGTGTCGTTGATCGAATCGACGGCTTTTTCGCGCAGCGCCGGGTCGAGCGAGCGCGCGTCGTCGCGCATCATGGTGGTGGCCCGGTGGATGTAGCGCAGCGGCGTAATGATGTTGTGGCTGATCACCGCAATAAGGCGCTCCTTCAGGTCGTGGGCTTCGGATACCAGCTTGAGTTGTTGCCCGAGCTGCTGTTTCTGCAGCTCGATCTCCCGGGTGCGCTGGGCCACGGTGGTCTCGAGCTGGGCGCTGCGGGCACGAAGCTGCCGGGTGCGTACGTAAAAGAGCAGCCACGACAGCGCGAAGCCCAGGAGCACCCAAAGCACCAGGAAGGGAAGGGTGGCATACCAGGGCGGCGCTACGTCGAAAGGAAAGGAGCGTACCGAGAAGTCGCCGGAAGTGAACCCTTTGAAGGTGCGTACCTCGAAAGCATATCGATCCGCCTTCAGTGCGGTGAACGTGAAGGCCCGCTGCCTCGCGGGGTCGAACGGGATCCACCGGCTAGCGCCGTCGGGCTCGCCCTTTCGGCGCAGTCGGTACCAGGCATAGAGGTTTTCACGCGCACCCCAAAAGGGTACTGTCACATCGAACTGAAACAGCTTCGCATCCGAGCCAAGCCGCGCCGGAAAGCTGTCGATCGGGCGGCCGTCGACCGTGGCGCTCACGAGGATCACGCCCGGTGGCGGACCGATCCGCAGCGAGTCGGGATGAAACTGTACAAGACCGTTGATCGAAGGGAACGACAGGGTTTTGTCGGGCAGCTGGAGGTAGGCCGGCTGGCCGCCGCCGTTGAGCTCGGTCTGCTCGAGCCCGTCTTCTTTTCCGAGGTAATGGTAATACACCGGCGCGCCGGTGAGTGCTGACGCATATAGCGCTTTTTCGGATACTTTGAAAATCCCGTTGTTGGTGCTGATGTAGCAGGCGCCCTGTCCGTCGGGTACGATCGCGTGCGCGAAGCGCAGGTGGCCCGACTTGTCCCAGGGCAGCCGGTAGCAACTGTCGTTCCGGAGGAGAAAGAGGCCATCGCCGTAGGTGCAGATAAAGACGCCCTGCCCCGTGCGCCACAGGTTCCGCACGGGCGCCGTTTCCGATACCTTGACCGATCGGAGGGTTTTCCGGTCGACGTCGAGGAAGCGCACGTAGTTTCCGGAGCCGATCAGCAAGGTGCCGGCCGACCACTCGATGGCCGTGTTGTTCGGCAGCAGGGGCACACCGGGGGATTCCGGGAAACGGTATACTTCCCGCAGCTCGTTTCCCGACAGCCGTGCCACCAGGCTGTGCGCGATGAAATAGAGCTCCTTCCGCATCTCCACCATCGTGCTCCAGTCGCCGTTCTCGAACGGCGTAGCAAATTGCTCCGACGTTCCCGTGCCGAGGTGGAAGCGGAACAGGTTGCCCAGCGGGGCAAAATAGAGGTGCTGGCGGAACCGGACCAGGTTTGGCGACGACCCGACCGGAAGGTTTTTCCCGGGCATCGGCCCGGAGCGGTCGTAGACGACGCCGCTGTGGCTCAGGATGCGCCCGTCGGGGAGCAGTGCCTGCCCGTAGGTGACCAGCTGGGACGAGGGTATGGTGCCGGTTGTGTCGGTGAGCTGGCGGATGAACTGCTGCCGCAGCATATAGATCCCGTTGATGGCGTCGGCAAGCACGATGATGCCCTGGTGCGGTAACTCGCGGACGAATTGGGGCTGGATGCCGGCCGGCAGGCGGGTGCACACCGGGTCGAGCCGCCAGCGGTCGCCGGCGCCTGCGGCGAGGCGGTACAACGTACCGTTGCGGAGCAGCATCGGTGGGCGCTCCCCGTCGTTGCGGATGAAATGATCTTCGGGCGTACGAAAGCCCGCAATGCCCGTCGGGCGCAGTTCCCTGCGTTGCGGGTCGTAGTGCAGCAGGCCCTTTTCCGTGTACACCAGCGCATGGCCGCGCATGCGCAGGAGCTGCGCGCCCCCGACCGCACCCAGCAGCTTTCGTACCTGCCGGCCTTCCCTCAGGTATACGTTCCGGTTGAAGAAGATCAGCACCGTATCGAGCGAAGCCGATACGGGAAGGAGCCAGGCGGGCCAGATGATCGTTCCGGGGCCTTTCCGGATGGGGGCGAAAATTTCTGCCGAGTCGGGGAGATGGAGCTGGCGGAACGCGAGCTCGTCGCGGTGCCGGTACCAGGTGCGTACCCGCCCCTGCTCGATGAGGTACACGGAATCGTTGTCGCATACCGCATAGAAGGGGCTATGATTTCCCTCCGTGCTACCCATTTGCAGCACCCGGCTTGCCTTGCTTCCGCTGATCTCGAAGTTGCTCCCGTCCCAGCGCACGATCCCGCCTTCGGTGCCGATCCAGAGGAGGCTGGTGCGGGCGTCCCACTCCATGCCTTTGATGGAATTCGCGGGCAGCCCGTCGCGGTTGGTGAAATGGCTGATCGAGTAGCGCTGCTGGGCGCCTGCGGCATACACGATGAAACAAAGGATAAACAGCACACAGCGCTTCCGCATCAGGGATGAATTTGATTGGCGGACGCTTTGTCGATCAGCTCCTTCAAATTGGTGGCGCCGGTCTTTTCGAAGATGCGGCTCTTCATGGTACTCACGGTATTCTTGTGGAGGTTCAGTGCGCTCGCGGTGTCGCCGATCGCGTCGCCGCGCAGCAGGTAATGGAGCACTTCGAGCTCCCGCGGCGAAAGCTGCGTAAAGGGGTTGTCGCTTTCCACCGGGGGCGCTGTCGGCGTGTCAACCGGCGCCGCATGCAAAAGAAACTGCGCGAGCGCGGCCTCGATCTTGTCCTGGGCCGATCCCTTGTGCAGGTAGTGCCTGACCCCGTATTTGCGGAACGCCGGCGCATACACGTCTTCCGGCAGCATGCTGTAGACCATGATCCGGACCTCGGGAAAGAGCCCCGTGAGCACAGGCATCAGCTCCAGCGAGTTGCCGTCCGTAAAAATACTGTCCACGATCAGGTGGGAGGGACGGTGCTGGCGAAGGCCCGCCAGGAGCCCGGCGCAGGAGGAGGCTTCAAAGACGTGCGTGATGCCAAAACGAAGCTGCAGCAACATGTGCAGGCCCGTGCGCACGATCGTGTGATCGTCTGCGGTCAACACCGAAGGCTGCTTGTCGCGGGTTTCCATACTGCAAAGTTGTCCGCTCCGGGAGAAGCCCTTGTAGTGCGCGCACTACAAGGGCTTTCACCTATGCGGGATAAGTTTGTTCGCTTATTCCAATGCCCAAAAGGTAAGTCTTCGGGGGCAGCGGGGCAAGAATAATTACCGACCTCAACCGACTACCGCTTATGACCCGTCTCTTCCTGCTGCTGATCGCCTGCCTGAGCGCCACCGGTGGCCGCGCGCAAACCGGCGCTGCCCGGCCTGCCGCGGCGACCTCCACCACCGCATCGCCCTACAGCAAGTCAAAGTTTGCCTACAAGATCATCCCGGCGCCCGGGGGCACCTGGTGCTACGACATCTATGCCGACGGCCGGATGGTGATCCACCAGCCGAGCGTGCCGGGGCTTCCCGGCACCACGGGATTCAGAAACAAAGAAAGCGCCGAGAAGGTCGCCCTGCTGGTGATGGACAAGCTCCGGAAAGGAGGGATGCCACCCACCATCGCGATCGCCGAAATGAAAAAGCTGGGTGCCCTCTGACCCGGTAACGACATCCCCCTAGTATTTCTACCAACACACTATAACTGTTATGAGAAAGTTCCTGGCCGCCATCCTGTCGCTCGCCTGCACGGCGATCTACCTGCCCGGCATCGCACAAACAACCACGGTCGTCAAAAGCTTCACCACCTCGGGTAATATCGTCTTCGGTGCGGGTGTCACCACGGTGAACGTCTCGCTGTGGGGCGCCGGCGGCGGCGGCTCGGGTGGCGGTATGACGGAGAACCCCGGCAATACCCCCACCTTCTGGTGCGGGGCCGGCGGCGGCGGCGCCAACTGGAACGGCGGGCCGGTGTCGGTAACGGCCGGAACCAGCTACGGCTATGCCGTGGGCGTCGGCGGTGCCGCGGGCATCATCGACGGTGACGGCAACCCGCAATGGGGCGGCGACGGCACGGGATCGGCGTTCGGCGGCTACGCCTCCTATGGCGCCTTCGGCGGCAGGATCTACGGGTGGAGCGGCTTCGGCGGCGACCGGGCGCTGAACCCCGTTCCGGACCCGGGCATCGGCTACGCGAACAATGGCGGCCACGGCTCCACGCAGCGGGGCGGCCAGGGCGGCCTTTCGAACAGCGGCCCCTACGGCCCTTCGGCGGCGCCTACTTTTACGAACTACAACTCCGGCGGCGGCTACCCCACGCCCTTTGCCGGCTATGGCGGGGGCGTTCCCGGCCTGCGGCCCGGCGACGGCGGCGGCGGCGGCGGCTACCAGACCGTGCCCCACTTCCCCATCATCTCGTCGCGCAAACCGGGCGGCAGGGGCGCCGACGGGATCGTTACCTTCTACATCAGCTATCCTACCTACCGGCTCACCGCAGCACCGCTGGCAACGCGCCTCTGCGGCTCGGGAACACCGACCATCACGCTCCGGTCGAGCTCGCTTTCGACCGGATCGTACACGGTTACCTACAGCACGAGCAACCCGGCCACCACGGGTAACACCGCGTTCATGAGCTTCAACGCGGCTACGGGCACCGGTACGTTTTCGACCATGGCGCTGAGCAACACGTCGACCATTACGGTCACCAACCTGGCGTCGGGACACACCTGCAGCGATCCCATTACGTCCAATAATTCCGTGGTCGTTATCGTGGACAACACGTTGCCGTACAATTGGAACCCGCAGATCGATTTTGGCGGAGCCGCCCGCAGCCATGCGGTTGGCTTCGTCATCAACAATAAGGCCTACGTTGGCCTGGGCAAGGATGGAGCAGGCGCGAAGAGCGATTTCTGGCAGTTCGACCCGGCTACGAATACCTGGACGCAGCTCGCCGACTTCGGTGGCGGCGCGCGTGCGGGCGCCGTTGGTATGGGCCTCGGCACGAAAGGCTACGTGGGTACCGGCAACGACGGCAGCGCCGACAAGAACGACTTCTGGGAATACGACCCGTTCACGAACGTATGGACGGCGAAGGCCTCTTTCCCCGGCAGCGCGCGAAACGGAGCGGCGGCCATGAACATCGCCGGCAAAGGCTATGTCGGCACCGGCGTAAGCGGCACTACCTATTACAACGACTTCTATCAATACGACCCGCTCAGCAATGCCTGGACGTCGAAAGCCAGTTTCGGCGGCGGCGCTTCCGGCACCGCCCGTACCGGAGCGGTCGCCTTCGGCATCGGCGCGAAAGGTTATATGGGCACGGGCTTCAACGGAAGCAGCGCCATCAACGACTTCTGGGAATACAACCCGGCCACGAACACCTGGGCAGCCAAGCCCGCCCTGCCCGTGAACGCCCGCACCGGCGCCGTCGGCTTTGCCCACGGCAGCCGCGGGTACATCGGCACCGGCTGGAACGGTACCACCAACCTCAACGACTTTTACGTATACAACCCCGCCAACAACGGCTGGCTGACGAGCCAGAATTTCCCGGGTGCCGCCCGCTCGTACGGCATTGGCTTCAGTCTCGGCAACCGTGGCTTTACCGGCCTCGGTGTGTCGGGTACGACGTACCATAAGGACATGCACGAGTACACCGAGAACACCGGCCGTATTACTACGGGTTCCATTGCGGGGAACGCGTTCTGCGCGGGTGCTGCCATCAGCGTTCCGTTCTCAACCGGCGCTTGCCCGGGCGGCTACAACAGCGAGAACGAATTCATCGCGCAACTGAGCGATGCGTACGGCTCCTTTGCCAACCCGGTTGCCATCGGCTCCACGCGAACGGCTGGCGGAAGCATCGCGGCCACCATCCCGGCAAACACCGCCGTGGGCGCAGGCTACCGCATCCGCGTAGTGGCTACATCGAGCGAGACCTTTGGCAGCGACAACGGCTCCAACATTGCCGTCAAGTCGGCAGCGGCCGGCACCGTGGCGGCGGGCATCAGCGCTACCGCTATTTGCAGGGGCGGAGCGATCAGCCTCACCGCTACCGCCTCAACCGCGGCCACGAGCGATACGACGGTCATCCTGAGCGAGCACTTCAACAGCGGCGCGCCGTCCTGGCTCATCACCACTGCCAACTCCTACGAATACGGCCGGTCGGAGATCGCTCCGAGCGGGTTCCAGGGGATGTACAGCAACGACAATTCCCCGTTCTACCTCACCAGCAGCAGCGGACGCTTTTCGAACGATGTGACGAACTCGACGCTGCAGTCGCCGATGTTCAGCACGGTAGGTATGAACTCGGGTTCCCTGTCGTTCTGGCATCACTACTATTACGGCAACTACCAGAACAGCGATTCCATCCGGGTCCAGGTTTCGATCGACAACGGCCAAAGCTGGACGAACGTATACCTCAATAATACCATCACCGTAGGCGACGCCATGGACTCGCTTGGCTTCCGCAACCAAACGGTGAGCCTGGATCAGTTCATGAACCAGCCGTCTGTAGTGGTACGCTTCAACTACGGCGCTTATGGCGGCATGGGCCGCTGGGCCATCGATAACATCGTGATCAAGGGCGTGAGTAAATCCAACAATTTCACCTGGACCTCGAGCCCTGCCGGTTTCCATTCCACTGCCCAGAACCCGACCGGCATTGTTCCTGCGCTGGTACCGGGTACCACGTCGTACACCGTTACGCTGGCGAACAATTTCGGTTGCGGCGCTTCCTCGGGCACGGTATCGGTGCTGGTAAAAGATACCAGTAGTTCTACTACCCGCATCAGCATCTGCCCCAGTGAGCTGCCGTTCCAGTGGAATGGCCTCAGCTTCTCCGGCGCGGGCACGCAGATCGCGCACCTGACCAATGCCGCCGGCTGCGACAGCCTGGCAAAGCTGGTGCTCACCGTGCGCCTCGCCAGCAGCTCCACCACCAACATCAGCATCTGCCCGCCCGAACTGCCGTTCACCTGGAACGGCCTCGTCTTCAACACGGGCGGCGCGCAAACCGCGCACTTCACCAACTCGGTGGGCTGCGACTCCGCCGCCACGCTCAACCTCACGGTGAAGCTCGTAAGCACCTATACCCAAAACCTGACGATCTGCGAGTCGGCCCTGCCTTATTCCTGGAACGGGGTGGTCTTCAACGCCGCCGGAAGCAACACGGTTCATTTTACCAATGCCGCCGGTTGCGACAGCGCCGTTACCCTGAACCTGGCTACCACCGCCTCGGTGACGACGGCTACCGCTACGGCTACCTCGGTTTGCCCAGGCGCCGTGATCAGCCTCAGCGCCGCCGCAAGCTCCGGTGCCACGGTGACCGTGCTGAAGGAAGGTTTCAACAGCACGCACAACGACTGGACGAAGATCAACCTGAGCAGCGGCGGGCTGACCGACAGCGCTGCCTGGACCCTTCGGCCACATGCCTACGAGCCCTATTTCGGCCTGCCCGCATTTACGTCGAACGATAATTCGGCGTTCTATATGACCAGCAGCTATGCGCAAGGCACCGCCGTGACCACGCATACGATCCTGCAATCGCCGCTGTTCAGCACGGTGGGACTGACGAGCGCCTCCATGAACTTCTACCACCAGTTTACCCACCAGAATAATTTCGCAAACGACTCGATCCGCGTGCAGATCTCCAACGACGGCACGACCTGGACGAACCTGTACGTCAACAAGAATGCGAGCGTCGGGTTCAACTCGCTGTTCTCCCAGCAAACCATTTCGCTGAACGGCTACCTCAACTTGGCCACCCTGCGCCTGCGCTTCGTATACAACGGAACACCGATGCCCGGGGGCTACTCCAATTACTGGTGGTCGATCGACAACGTGGTCGTGACGGGTACCATCGCCGCCAGCACCTTCAGCTGGACCTCGGCTCCGGCCGGCTTTACCTCGAGCCTGCAGCATCCGCCCGCCTTCAGCCCGACCCAAAGCACGGTTTACACGCTGAACGTGACCAATGGCTACTGCGCCGCGACGCGCCACGTCGCCGTTACGATGAACGCTACCAATCCTACTTCGGTCACCCACCTCACCGTATGCCCGAGCAGCATGCCGTATACCTGGAACGGGCTCGTGTTCGAGACAGCAGGCACCCAGACCGCAACGATCCGCACTGCGGGTAACTGCGACAGCCTGGCCACGCTGCACCTGACCATCGGGGCGCAAAGCAGCTCGGTTACGCACCTCACGATCTGCCCGTCGGGCCTGCCCTTTACGTGGAACGGGCTCGTGTTTACCGCGGCCGGCACCAAAACGAAGCTGATCGCGACCGGCGCCGCCTGCGACAGCGCAGCCACGCTGGTGCTTTCGGTACAAACCTCGAGCACGAGCTCGGTCACCAACCTGACCATCTGCGATAACCAGCTGCCCTATACCTGGAACGGGCTCGTCTTTACTTCGGCGGGCACGCAGGTGAAGATGCTCACCAATGCCTACGGATGCGACAGCGCCGCAACGCTCCACCTGGCGGTCTCCGCAAGGCCCACCAGTGTAACGGCGGCCGCGTCGGTCACCTCGTTCTGCGTCGGGTCCACCGTCAACCTCACCGCATCCGGGGTGGCGGGCACCGTCATCTTCGAGGAGCAGTTCAACAACGGCGCACCGGGCTGGACCACGCAGAACCTCGGCACGGGCGGCACGCCTGCCCAGTCGGCCTGGACCATCCGCGCCAGCGGGTACGTATACCCCGAGTTGAACCAGACGTTCCGCAGCAACGACAATTCGATGCTGTACCTCAGCAACAGCCGTGCACAGGGCATCGGGTCGACCACGAACGCCTACCTCCAGTCGCCCGTATTCAGCACCGTCGGTTTCACCACCGCGTCGCTCGGCTTCTACCATCACTTCGTCAGCAACAACAACGATTCGATCCGGATCCAGGTATCCACCGATTACGGCAGTACCTGGAAGAACGTGTATTTCCGCACGCTCGGCATCCAGGGCAGCAGCTCGGCCTTCGAGCCGGCCACGGTGTCGCTGAATGCGTACGTCAACCAGCCTGCGCTCATGCTCCGCTTCCATTACAGCGCGACCTACGATTACTACTGGACCCTCGACAACGTGAAAATCACGGGCACCGCCGCGCCGCTTGCCTACAGCTGGTCTTCGGTACCGGCCGGCTTCAGCTCGGCGCTCCAGAATCCGGCGGGCGTAACGCCGACCCAGTCGGGCACCTACACGGTGCAGGCAACGAACAGTGCCGGCTGCAGCGCTTCGGCGAGCGTGGTGCTCACGGCAAAGGCAACAAGCAGCTCTACCACGAACCTGTCTGTTTGCCCGTCTGCGCTTCCGTTTGTCTGGAACGGCCTCAACATCACTGCTGCCGGCAGCCGCACGGCGCGCCTCACGAACAGCGTCAACTGCGACAGCCTCGCCACGCTGAACCTGTCGCTGAGCGCAACGAGCACGTCGCAGACCACCACCAGTGTTTGCCCGGGCAGCTTCCCCTTTACGTGGAACAGCCTCACCTTCCATAGCGCGGGCACGCAAACGCGGACGCTGGTCAACAGCGCCGGTTGCGACAGCATCGCCTCCTATACGGTGACCGTACGAGCGGCGAGCACCTCTTCAAGCAACCTGACGCTGTGTGCCTCCGCACTTCCTTATACCTGGAACGGTGTCGTCTTCACCACGGCGGGCAGCCAAACGGCCCACCTGCTCAACAGCGTCGGCTGCGACAGTGCCGCCACCCTGGTGCTGTCGGTCAACCCGCTTCCGGCAAACCTGACCGTGGGCGCAAGCGCCACTACGGTATGCGCGGGCACTGCCATCAGCCTGTCGGCTTCGGCTACCTCGGGCTCGCCGTCCACGGTGGTATTGGACGAAAAATTCAACAGCGCCACCAACGGCTGGACGCGGATCAACAACAGTGTCGGCGGCAACGCATCTTCGACGGCCTGGAACCTGAGGGCCTCCGACGGAAGCCTGAAAAGCAACGACAACACGCAGCACTACATCAGCCTCAGCGTGAACCTCGATTACGGCGGCACGACCCGTACAACGCTGCAGTCGCCGGCGTTCAGCACGGTCGGACTTTCGGACGCGACACTAACGTTCTACCACAACTACAACCACAACCCGTACGCCTACGACTCCATCCGCGTGCAGGTGTCCACCGATGGCAGCACCTGGAAGACGGTGTACCTCAACAACTCGACCAGCGTTGGCACAGGAGGCGTTGTAGACGCCTACCAGATGACGCTTCAAACCCTTTCCCTGAGCAACTACGTCAACCAGCCGAATGTCCGGATCCGCTTCGACTACAATGCGGCCTGGCAGACGAACTGGTGGGCGATCGACAACGTGAAGGTGTCGGGCAGCCCCCTGTCCACTTACAGCTGGACATCCTCACCGGCTGGCTTTACCTCGGCGGCGTCGGCCCCGGCAGGGATTGTTCCGGCCCATACAACCACCTACACGGTTGCGGTCTCCAACGCCTTCGGCTGCACGGCTACCGATTCGGTGCGGGTGGTCGTGAACCCGCTGCCTTCGGCGGCGATCGCGTACGGCTTCTCCAACTGCGTTTCCGGCGCTACGGCCACCGTGGCCCTCGACGGCAGTGCCGGCGGCGTGTTCAGCGCGCCTGCGGGCCTCGCGCTCCATGCGGCTACCGGTGCGGTTTCCCTCCCGGGCAGCACGCCCGGAACCTATACGGTGACGTATACGATCCCGGCTGCCAACGGCTGTCCGGCATTCTCGACCACGGCCCCCATTACCATTGACCCCACCTACCAGATCCTGGTCGGCGGCGGCACCAACGGTACGATCACCCCCGGCGGCATTCATACGCTGTGCGCCGGATCGACGAGGACCTTTACGATCACGCCCAACGCCTGCTATGAAATCGAAGATGTGCAGGTCGACTTCGTTTCGGTGGGCCCGGTCACTTCCTACACCTTCGACAACCTGGGTGCGGATCATTCGATCACGGCCACGTTCAGGCCGCTGTCCGTGGTGCCGACGATCGACGCAGGCGGCGCCACCTACGTGTGCAGCGGCGGCAGCGTGACGCTTACCGCATCGGACGCAGCAAGCTACCAGTGGTTCTACGGAAACGCGCGGATCAACGGGGCTACCGCGCAAACCTATTCGGCCACCCTGGTGGGCGAGTATAAGGTCGTCGTTACCTACGCCAACGGCTGCACCGGCACCTCCGCGCCGAAGCTGCTGCTCGCCAGCGCGCCGGCGGCCAGCATCAGCGGCACTGCCACCGTGTGCCAGAACGGAACAGCGCAGGTCACCTTTATCGGTACCGGCGCCATCATCCCGTACACGTTTACCTACAGCATCAATGGCGGCCCGGTTCAGACCGCGACGACCAGCACCGGCTCTTCGGTTTCGGTGCCCGTACCTACCGGCACGGCCGGATCGTTCACCTATGCGCTCGTAAGCGTGCAAAGTGCATCGGGTTGCAGCGCGGCTCCCGGCGGCGCTGTCACGATCGTGGTTGAGGAGCAGCCCAACGCCGCCATCAGCTACCCGGGATCGCCTTACCTGGCAGGATCCGGAACGGCAGCGGTAACGCACAGCGGCAAACCGGGCGGCAGCTACACGTCTGCTTCAGGCCTCAGCATCGACGGCAGCACCGGCGCCATCGACCTGGTTGCCTCCAGCGTCGGCACGTATGTGGTGACCTATACGATAGCCGCCTCGGGCAGCTGCGCCGCATACAGCGCCACGGCGAACGTCGAAATCAGCAGCCCCTTCTCGGCCGCGATCACCTACGAAGGCTCACCCTATTGCGCACTCACCGGCACCGCCTCCGTGACCCTGACCGGCTCTGCCGGTGGCACGTATTCGGCCGCCCCCGGCCTTTCGATCAACTCCGCTACCGGGGCCATCGACCTGGCGCTTTCCCTGCCGGGCACCTACGTGGTCACCTACAGCCCCGCCGTCAGCGGCTATGGCACCCCGGTCACCACAGAAGTCTCGATCCGGCCCACCGTCTTCATCAACCCGATCCCGAACCAGGTGATCTGTGCGGGCGCCTCGCTGGCACCGGTTCACTTCAGCGGACCTGCCGGGCAGAACTATACCTGGACCAATTCCAATGACAGCATCGGGCTGGGGGCGTCTGGTGCAGGCGACTACATCAGCTTTGAGTCCAGCAACGCCGGCACCACGTCCCTCATTGCTACGATTACCGTAACGGCCAGTGGTGGCACGGGCTGCAAGGATCCCCGCCGCAGGATCTTCCGGATCACCGTGAAGCCGCGTCCCACGATTGACCTCCTGTCCAATCAGGCGCTTTGCGCAGGCACCGCCACCACGCCTGTTACGTTCATCAGCTCCCTTGCCGGTACCAGCATTCGCTGGACCAATTCAAACCCGGGGATTGGATTGGGCGCTTCCGGAACAGGCAACATTCCCGCCTTTACAGCGCAGAATGGGTCCCTGGCCAATGAGCAGGCGTATATCAACGTGTTCCCTACGGCCGGCGGCTGCGCGGGAAGGAGCGAGGGCTTCATCTACACGGTTAGCCCGTCGGCGGGCACCATCGCTTACCCGCTTGCGTCGTATTGCGCGAAGTCCTGGGCCTACGTGCGCCGCACCGGCTCTGCCGGCGGCACGTTCACGGCAACTCCTGCGGGCCTTGCCCTCAATGCCACAACGGGCGCCATCAACCTGGCCGTATCGGCCGCCGGTATTTATACGGTAACCTACACGCTGGGAGGCCCGGCGCCGGGCTGTGCCACCAGCACCAGCACCCAGCTTACGGTGGAAGCGTTGGCTACTATGAACACGGTATCGAACATCACCGTATGTAACGGCACCAACACGCAGCCGGTTGTTTTCAGCGGTGCTGCCGGCTATAGCTGGACCAACAGCAATCCCGCGATCGGCCTGGTGGCGTCGGGCAACAGCAGCGGACTTCCGTCTTTTGTCGCCACCAACACGGGCGTGGTGCCCATCAGCGGCACGATCCGGGTAACGCCGCTCGCTGCCGCCGGCGCCAGCTGCCCGGGACGCAGCATCTCCTTCCGCATTACCGTAAACCCGACGCCTACGGTAACGTCGGTGCCGAACCAGCTGTATTGCGGCGGCGTTGCCACCAGTGCCATTGGATTCACTGGCACCGTAGCCGCGACCGCCTATAGCTGGACCAGTAGTTCTACGGGAACCGGTCTGCTGGCAACGCGAGGCATCAACAGCGTGCCTTCGTTCCTCACCACGAGCCCGGCTCCGGGCCCGGTGACTGCGAACATCGTAGTGACGCCGGTAGCCTACAAGTGCACGGGCGCACCCATGACGTTCCAGTACCAAGTGGCGCAGTGTGTGGCACAGGTGAAGGGCACCGGCGACGCGGAGCGCGCGCCTGAAGCGGCGTCGCTTGAAAGCGCGGTCACCATCGGGCCTAATCCCACGCAAGGGCGGGCTACGATCTCCTATACAGGTCCGGAAGGTTCTTTCCTGGTGCGGATCACCGATCAGAACGGCCAGGCCCTGCAACGGCCCGCGTCGTTCAGCGGTAACCGGCACACGATCGACCTCAGCGGCTACCCCGCAGGCGTGTACCTGGTGGAGCTGATCGGGAAGGAGCATGGCACAAGGGTGCAGCGGAAGGTCGTCAAGCTGTAGCTTGCTGCGCGCATCTTCACAATGAATAATTAAGATCCCGGCTACGTTGGTAGCGGGGATCTTTTGTTGGTACCGGTGCGCGGTAGTCACCGGCGCCGCCGCGTTGAAGCATTTCCGCCGCGTCAGAATTCCAGGATGAAACCGATCGTCGGCAGGGGAACCGAGGTGTCTTCCGTCAGTACCCGCGGTATCGCGTTGGCGCCGTCGGCGCGCAATGCGGCGCCATCGGTGGTGAGGAAGGAGCCAGTGGTGAGGTCGCGGTCAAAGGTGTACTGTGGGGTCAGCGGCGCCTTGAAGGCTGTCCAGTTCTGGATGTCGATGAAGAGGTCGAGCGTGGCCTTCCGGAAGTTCCATTTTTTGTCTACCCGCAGGTCGCTTTGCTGGAAGGAGCGGAGCCTGTTTTCGTTGAAGCGGCTGTAGTCCAGGATGCCGCTTCCGGTGCGGGCGTAGTTGAGCCGGCTGGCCGCCTCGTCGAAGGGGGTGAAGGGCAGCCCGCCCTGGTAGCGGTACTTGAGCCCGAGTTCCCAGTTGCGCGGAAGCTTGTAGCCGAGCGTGAAGCTCGCCAGGTGCCGGTTGTCCCAGGCGCTCGGACGCAGCACGCCGTCGGTGCCGCTGAACCGCGACAGCACATAGGTGTAGCTCGCGAACCCGAAAAAGCGCTTCGTGAGCTTCTGCTGGGCAAAGAACTCGAACCCATAGGCTTCCCCTTTACCGGTGCCGGCCACGGGCTCGTTGCCGAACGCCGTAAAGTCGGCGCCGAGGTTGTTGAGGCTGATCCCGTTGCGCAGGCTCACCGGTACGTTGCGGTACCCCTTCCGGAAGGCTTCCAGCGTGAAGCGGCGGTTGGAAGAAGGAACGAACTCGATCCCCGCTACATAGTGGTCCGAGTAAATGTAGTCGATGTCGCGGTTGACGAAGGTCCCGGCCTCCCGGAAACCGAGTACTGTGTAGGGGGCGAGGCGTGCATAGCTGCCGGTGGTGGCGTTGAACGACCAGGCCGGCGTGAAGGCGTAGCGCAGCGAGGCCCGTGGCGAAAAGGCGGTACGGCGGTTGAGCCCGTTTCCGTCGAAGCGCAGGCCGCCGCTGAGGCTGAGGCGGCCGTCGAGAAGGGTGCGGCCTGCCTGTACAAAGCTGCCGTAGCGGAGAAACTGCAGGTCGGTATCGTACGCGAAAATGTCGGCCGCCTGTACAACGTTTCCGTTCGGATCGCGCACCTCGGGGCGGCGGCGGATGTAGCTCGAATTGCGGTAGTCGGTGTGCTGCCCGTTGACGCCCAGGGAAAGGCGCCAGTCGCCATAATTCTGTGTCAGCTCCACGCGGAGCTTCTGCTCCGATTCGCGGGAGGCCGTGCGGAAGCGCAGGTTCTCCGCCCGCTCCGCATTGCCATCGTATTTCACGAGGTCGATGTCGAAGCTGTTGCTGCTGAGGGCCGCCGTAAGAAGTCCGCGCGTAAACGAGCGCTGCCAGCGGCCACCGATTGTGTAGTTCCACTGGTTGTTGGCCGGCACTCCTTCGAGGATTGTGTATTTCTCGAGCGTCGGCTTCCGGATCCGCCCGAACTTGAACTGGTCGATGGCGCCGATGCCGATCAGGGTGAACTCGTTCTTCGCGTCGGGCCGGTAATTGAGCTTCGTCTGGAAGTCGTAATACTCGGGGCGGATCGGCAGGTCGAGTGCCGCAAACAGCAGCTGCAGGTAGCTGCGGCGCGCCGAGGCCAGGAAGGTGAGGTCGCGCTTTTTGCTCAGCGGCCCGTCGAAGGTGGCGGCCAGCTCGGAGGCGCTGAGGCGGATATTGCCCTGTACCCGGTTGCGGTTGCCGTTCTTCTGGCGAAAGGCGAACACGCCGCTCAGTGCATTGTCGTACCGCGCATCGAAGGCGCTGGTGCTGACGCGCACATCCTCGATGAAGGATACGTTGAGAATGCCCTGCGGGCCGCCGCCGGCGCCCTGTGTGGCGAAGTGGTTGATCACTGGTATCTCGATGCCGTCGAGGTAGTAGACGCTTTCGTAGGGAGCGCCGCCGCGGATGATGAGGTCGTTGCGATAGCCCACGCCAAGGCCGTCGCTGCCGCTGATGCCGGGCAGCGACTGCACGGCGCGACTAATGTCGAAGTTGCTGCCCGGGCTGCTCTTGATCTCCTCGGTGCTGAGGCGCTGCACGCTCAGGGGTGTTTCGAGCGTTGTGGCGCGCACGGAGCGGCGCGAGCCGCCCACCCGCACCTCGGTCAGGGTGCCGGCGGCCGGCGCCAGCCGGAATACGAGCTCGCCGGTATTACCCGTGGTGACCGGGATGTTGAACTGGGTGAGCGGCTCGTAGCCGGTGACGGTAGCGGTGAACGCATAGGTGCCGGGGGCCAGGTCGCTGAAGAGAAATGCCCCGGTGGAGTCGGCTGCTAATTGGCGGCCGCCCTGCTCCACGCGTATTGTGGCAAAGGGAAGCGGGCTATTGGTGGCTGCATCGCGCACGGTGCCGCCGACGCGTGCCGTCTGCGCAACCGCACTTTGCGTACAAAGGAGAAGTAGCAGGTAGAAAAGGCGCATGAAGATTTATTTTACGATATCAACATATTTTCGGTTGGATTGTTTGGAAATCGTAATAATTTTTTTCACCTGCGCCCCGGTGCAGTAATCATATAAATTTTCGGTTGATATGGGTAAACTGGTGGAACTGATGGGCGCCTGGGAGAAGTTCACGGCGGCGCACCCCGACGGTACGCTCCCGGAATTCGGCGCCTGGCTGGCCTGCGGCAACGACGTGCTGCCCGATGCCACCCCCGACGCGGCACCTATGGCGCAGCAACTTGCCCTGCAGGCCGGCTACCTGCTGGCGAAGCTCAATCAATACGTGGCTGTGTATGCAAAGCCCCTCGTACGCAGGCACGGCCTCAACAGCCTCGACGATTTCGGCTACCTGGCCACGGTGCAGCAAAGCGGTCCCCTGTCGAAAAGCCGCGCCTGCGCGCTGATGCTGCAGGAAGTGACCACCGGTAACGACATCATCCGGCGGCTGGTCAGCCGGGGCCTCGTTCGCGAAACACCCGACGTGCAGGACCGGCGCCAGAAGCTGCTGCACCTCACACCGGAGGGGGCAAAACTGCTGTTCTCCTTGTTCGAGGGCTTCCGCGAACTGCCCGATGTGCTCGGACCCCTGCCGCTTCCCGAGCGTCGGGCGCTCCTTGATTGGCTCGGGCAGCTCGACCGGCATCACCAGCAGGTATTGGCCGAAATGCGCCGCTCCGTTTAGCACATACAACTAAACCCCACGATATGAAAAGCAAACGATGGCTCGTGCTCGCTGTTACACTCGCGAGTCTCTTCGGCCAGTACTGGATCAATGCCGGGATGACGCCACTCAAGCCGACCGCCGAAGTGGCAGGTCGCGAGGTGCTGTTGAATTACACCCTGCCGCCGCCCTTCATCTTCAGCATCTGGGGCCTCATTTACCTGGGCTTCGTATACTACGCTTTCTATGGCGTGAGCCGCACTGCTATCGACGACCGGCAGGCGGACCGGGCGGCACTGCCTGCGGCGCTGAGCATTTTTCTGAACCTGCTTTGGACGGTGATCGTCGGTGCCGAATGGTGGGTGCCGGCCTATTTCCTGCAATGGGCGATGCTGGCAGTGGCCATCGTGCTGCTGCGCCGCTGGGCGCCGGAGCGCTGGCTTTCCATACCCTTCGCCCTGTATGCGGGCTGGCTTACGGTAGCGATGATCCCGTTCACTACTGACCTCCTTAACCGCAGCGGCTGGAGCGGCGCTCCGCTCCCGGCGCGCACCTGGGCCGTGCTGATCTATGTGGTGGCCTGCGCCATCGTACTGCTGGCGTTCCGCCGGCTCCGGCAGCCCTTTTACCTGCTGCCGCTCGCCTGGGCCCTGTTCGGCCTTGCCATCCGCTTCGACGGTGTGCTGCGGCTTACGGCAGGGGTGCTCTCCGCAATGCTGCTGCTGTTGTTCCTCTACCAGGGGTACCGGTGGCAGGCAGCAACGCAGGTACGTCCTGACGCGGCGCTGCTGCACGAAAAGGCCGGGTAAACACCCGGCCTGTCATGAGGCACATGAGATAGAGGTAGATGATTGTTAAGTCGGTTTCTCCGAGTGTTGTCGTGAAGCGTTAGGCATGAGGCGTGAGAAGTAGTCAGCTACTGTCGGACCGCTCACCTCACGCCTGACCCCTCACGCTTTTTCCTATTGCTCGTTAATGTCCTTTCCGGCTTTCAGCCGCTCGATCATGGACTGGATCGCCTTGCGGTTCGCTTCGTTGGGCGCGAGGGGCAACGCTTTCTCGGCGTGCTCGAGCGCCTTCGCGTATTCACCCGCGGCCGACAGGCCCCGCGCCATCCCGGTGAGGCTGAGGAGCTGGCCGGGCGCCTTGTTGTAGTTATACTGGAACGCCTCGAGGGCGGCCGTATTATTACGGGCGGCGAGCAGTTGGCGGCCCAGCTGCTGCACCCCCTGCACATTGCCGTGGGGGAGGGCGGCGCGGGTAGCGGCCAATGCTTCTTCGGTCTTGCCGAGGCGCGTCAGCAGCAGCGCCTTCACCGATAGCGCCGGGAAGGAGGTGGGGTCGCCGGGGAAGCCGGGCCTGGTGGCCATCGTGGCCCATTCGAGTGCCTTGTCGAGCCGGTAGTTGTTCTGGAGCGCCCAGTTGGCGGCCACGGTAAGCCCCTGAGCCGTAAAGCCCTGCGGGTGCTGCGCCTCGATGGTGAACGCCTCGAACTGCTGGGCGAGGAGATCCACCTCCACCCGGAACGGGATCGAGCGCCGCTCCCACGACAGCAGCACCGTGGCGCCCTTCGGCGTCTGCTCCACAAACTCGTAGCGCAGCAGCTCCACGCTCTGCTCCAGCGCGCGCGGCTGCACCGCTACCCGGAGTACATCGTCCTGCTCCTCGTAAAAGAACGCCCCCCAGGCATCGGCGCGCCGCGAGAAGATGACGCTCGACTGCAGCGAGTCGTAGGCAACAAACAATCCGTAGCGGCCGCGGGGGAGGGGCTTGCCTTCGATCAGTACATCCTTGTCGAATTCGATCACCGTGGTTTCGTTGGCACCCGCCCGCCAGGGCGCCGGCTTGCCGTTGCCGAAGCCGGGATCGGCGAAGCCCTTGTGCACCACGCCGCCCCAGATCTTACCGGCGCGCCCGCTCACGGCGGGACGGTGGTAGGTAATGGAAACCTGCGTGAGACCCACCTGCTCGGATACGATCGCTTTGCGGGTATAACCGTTGGGTGCTGCGGCATTGTACGGTACCTGTGCCCGTAGTGCCAGGCCGGAGGCCAGGAGCAGTGCGGTGAGGTAGAGGGGCAGTTTCATGGAGCCTTGTTTTGATGAATGTTGTGCGGCCAAAGTAGCACGTAGTTTACGCTGCCCGGGCGCAAAAGGACGGATCTCATTTTGCAGGTTCCGAAACTGGTTTGCCGATCGGATGGGCGCTGCGAAAAAGGACGAAGCCGTACTTTCCGGGACGGACAGCTGGGTCGCTTCGGCGGTGATATGATTACTTTGCACAAAAGAGCGCGCGGCATGGGGCTATCCAACGACGGCAGGCAAAACGAGTTGCTTTTATACAGGCGCTGGCCCTGGCACCTTGCCTTCTGGACCGGCTATGCCCTCTTCCGCTTCTGGCCCTACTACATCACGGTCAACTACTACCCGCGGATCTTCCTGGAGTATATGCTGCTGTCGGAAGGGGCGCTCGTTATGGTCACCTACGCCACGCTGGCCGGCTATCGCCGGCTCATCGGCCGCGGCAGAACCTTTGCCTACTTCGCGCTCGGCGCCTCCGCCTGGATCGGTTACCTAGTTGTGCGTACCGAGTTCCAGTTCTACTACCTGCGCGGCGAGCCGGCCTTTCGCGGACAGTCGTACCCCGACATCCTCCTCAACAACGTGGCCGTGGTGCTGGTGTATTTTCTCTTCATCTCCGCCTGCCGCTACTTCAAGGACAGCTACATCGCCGGCCGCCTTGCCGCAAAACGGCGTGAGGAGCAGCTCCTGGCCGAAGTGAACAACCTGAAGTCGCAGATCGCGCCGCATTTCCTGTTCAACACGCTCAACAACCTGTACGGGCTCGCCGTTACCAAATCCGACAAGCTGCCCGACCTCATGCTCCGGCTTTCTGACCTGCTGCGCCATGCGCTGTACGATACGCAGAAGCCCTATGTGCCGCTTGGCGATGAGCTCGAAGTGCTGTCGGGGTACATCCGCCTCGAAAGCCTGCGGCTCGAAGACAGCCTCGTGCTCCGGTACGACAACCAGGTGCCGCCCGGCGCCCGCGCGCCGATCGCACCGCTGCTCCTCATCGTGTTCGTGGAGAATGCGTTCAAGCACGCGAAGCGGGCGAGCGCCGGCGCCGTCGAGATCTTCATTCAAACAACGCTCGACGACGACCGCTTCACCCTGGTGGTCCGCAACAACTACAACCCGCAAAGCACCGACCCGGGTACCGGCATCGGGCTCGTCAACGTGCGGCGCCGGCTCGACGTACTGTATCCCGGCGATGCGCACGCGCTCGAGGTGGACCGGCAAGATCATTGGTATACTGTAACGCTGACCCTGCGGCTACACCCAACCTTTCAACCTGCAACCTGAATGGAACCGGAGAAATACACCTGCCTGGTAGTGGACGATGAGCCGATCGCGCGGCGCATCATCACCGGCTATATTGCGCAGCTGCCCCTGCTTTCTGTGGCCGGCGAATGCATCAATGCGCTCGAGGCGATCGCGTTTCTCAAGGGCCATCCCGAGGTGCAGCTCATTTTCCTCGACATCAACATGCCCAACCTGTCGGGCCTGCAGCTGCTCAAGATCCTGCAGCCGCGGCAGCCGGTGATCCTGACCACGGCCTACCCCGAGTTCGCGGTGGAGAGCTACGAGCTCAACGTGGCCGATTACCTGCTGAAGCCGTTCTCGTTCGAGCGCTTTGCGAAGGCCGTTTACAAAGCCATCGACCTGTTCCAGGTTGCGGGCGGCAAGCCGGCGCAGGTGGCTGCGCCTGCCGGCTTTTTCATCAAATCGGAAGGCAAGAGCTACCCGGTGGCGCTCGGCGATATTCTTTACTGCGAGGCCCGCAAGAACTATACGATGGTGGTGCTGCGCTCGGGCAAGCGGCTGATGCCGCTGGTGCCGCTTTCGAAGTTCGAGGCGATGCTGCAGGAGGCGGGCGGCGATTTCCTGCAGGTACACCGGTCTTATCTGGTTGCGCGGGGGCATATCCGTTCCGTTTCACCCAACAGTGTGCTGGTGGATGCCGCCGAGATCCCGATCGGGGTACAGTTCAAGGAGCGGTTCTTCCGGGCTATCGGCATCGGCGACCGGTGATCGATGATTGGCTTCCCGCCACCTGGTCGGATGCACCATAAAGAAGGGCGGCCATCAATGGCCGCCCTTCCGATTGCTCACGGTGTCCGCTTCTATTTCGCAAGGGTGATGACCTGGCTTTTAGTACCTGCTTTGGTGGCGATGCGCAGCGTATACAGGCCGGCCGGCAGTCCGCTCACGTTCAGTTGCACGGTGCTTGCCCCAGAGAGCCTTGCCGACAGCAGTTGCCGGCCGTCGAGGCTGTGGATGCTGGCGACTCCTTCCTTGCCCGCGGGCACACCCCCGAAGACCAGGTTGACGACATCCCGAGCCGGCGTAGGGTATACGTGTACCGCGACTGATGCGGCTGCGTTTTTCGGCGCTGCGGCGCGGCGCTTGCTGCTACGGGCGCTCTCCGTGGCGGCGGGCTGCTGAAACACGATCTGCGACTTGAAGATGCCGCCACGGAACGGGTTGGTGACGTAGAAGCTGCCGGCATAGCCTGTTTCCGCGTCAAAGAACCGGCACACGGCTTTCGAAGCCTGGTTGTCGATCTCGGTCCAGGTCCTGCCGGCATCATAGGATACCGCTGATCCCTGGAAGATGGGATTAGGATGCACGGCGGTAGATACGAAGGCATTGGTGCCCGGCACCGCGGTCATGCGGCTGTTCTTCCAGTTGGGCGGCTGGAAGTAGTTGGTCCAGGTGAGGCCGCCGTCGGTGGTGGAAAACACGAAGGTGCGGCTGCGGCCGCGCAGGTGGGCCACGCCGGTGAGGCCATCATCGAGAAAAGCGATCTCCTGCACATAGGTGCCGGGGATGGAGTCTACGACATGCACCGTCCAGTTCTTCCCGAAGTCGGTGGACTTGTACATCCGTCCGCGCGAGGTGCCGAACCAGATGGTGTTGCCCACCACGGCGTACCCGCTGATCCAGCCGATCTCATTGGGCAACGGTGCGGGCAGATCGGTGGCGTCTACCCGCTTCCACTTTTTACCCATATTCATCGTGGTGTATACTTCGAAGTAACCGCCCTTCGGGTCGCCCACGGCGATGCCCTTGTTCTTGTCTTTGAAGTGCACAAAGCGCGGCACCGAGCCGGTATCGAACAGCTCGCCGGGTTCTGTATGTTCCCAGGTGACGCCGGCGTCGGTGGTATGAAACACGCCGCCTCCCTTGCCGAAGGTGCCCGGCGCGGGGCCGATCTTGTTCATCGCCACCCAGGCTTCCTGCCCGTCGATGGCGCTGATGTTGGAGAAGCGCAGCGTGCGGTCGGTACCCATCTTCCCGGGTATCCAGGTGTTGCCGCCATTGGTGGTGCGGGTGAAGTCGAGCACCGGACGGCCACTGAGGAGCCCGTTCTTACCATCGTAGCAAACGGCCCAGGCCGTGTACTTGTCGGGGAGCGATAGTTCGTAGAAGCCCAGGGTGTCGTTGCTGAAGCCGGCATTTTGCGGCAGCCATTGCGCGCGGGACGTGCTGCCGAGAAAGAGGAGGGAGGCGGCCAGTAGAATTTTTCGCATGTTGTTGGGGTTTGTTTGCTGTAAATTATCCCGGCCAGGCCCTGTCTTTTTTACAAAGGGACGAGGGCTGATCGTGGCGGACAGAAAGAACCTGAATCCGTAGAACACCCGGACGAAAAGCGTTGAATTCGGATGGTGTCTGGACGAAGCGAACGGCCCCTGGGCACTGGTGGTTCCTAAAAAACCGGAACGTGCGAGTTGCTTCCTGCGATCGCCGCCCTACTTTTATACGACTTTACCACGGAACAACCCACGCGCTATATGAAACAGCTTTTCCTGCTTCTCTTTATACTGATTGCTGCAGACGCATCCTTTGCACAAAGCTCCGACTCCATCGCCATCATCCCGGAACCGGTATCGATAAAAAAAGGCAAGGGGCAGTTCGTGCTTCCGAAGCACGTGGTCATTGAAGCCCCGGCGATGGAGGCGCTCAAGACCACGGTTGCCTTCCTTAAAGAGCGTCTCTCGGCGCCTACGGGTGCCCGCGTGTCGGTGGTGTCAACGGCATCCACGCCCACCGTACGCCTGTACCTGACGCGGCCGGCGCAGCGGTCGATAAAGAAAGACGGGTACACCCTGCGGGTAACACCCAAAGGAATTCTGATCACCGCCAACGAGCCGGCGGGCTTGTTCTATGGTGCGCAAACGCTCGTTCAGCTGTTCCCGAAGGAGATCGAGTCCAACGCAAAGGCTGCCCGTACCCGCTGGACGGCTCCGGTGGTGGAAGTGCGCGACTACCCGCGCTTCGGCTGGCGGGGGCTTATGTTCGACGTGACGCGGCATTTCTTTACGAAGGAAGACGTGAAGAAGTTCATCGACGGCATGGTCCGGTATAAATACAATATCCTGCACCTGCACCTCACCGACGACGAGGGCTGGCGGATCCAGATTAAGAGCCTGCCGAAGCTGACTGAGGTGGGCGCCTGGAACGTGAAGAAAGAAGGCTATTTCGGCACCTTCTCGAAGCCCGGGGCCGACGAGCCGCGCAACTTCGGCGGCTTCTACACGCATGAGGACATCCGCGAGCTCGTACAGTATGCGCAGGAGCGCTTCGTGAACATCTTACCCGAGATCGACGTGCCGGGACACAGTCTTGCCGCGATCGCTTCTTACCCGGAGCTTTCCTGCACCGAGGGCGCCGACAAATACGTGGTGCGGTCCGGCGAGCCGATCATGGACTGGTCGCGCGGGGCGCCGCCGATCGCCCTGGTCGACAACACGCTTTGCCCGGCCAACGAGAAGGTGTACGAGTTCATGGACAAGGTGATCACGGAAGTGGCGCAGCTTTTCCCGTTTGAGTACATACACGTGGGTGGCGACGAGGCACCGCATAACTACTGGGAGAAGAACGAGCAGGTGAAGGCGCTCATGCAGCGCGAAGGGTTGAAGACCATCCCGGAAGTGCAGGGGTATTTCGAAAGAAGGCTCCAGAAGATCGTGCTGGCCAAGGGAAAGAAGTTCATGGGCTGGGATGAGATCATGGAGGGCGGTCTGGCGCCCGGCGCGGCCGTCATGAGCTGGCGCGGGATGAAGCAGGGCATTGAGGCCGCGCGGATGGGCCACGAGGTGGTGATGAGCCCGACGCAGTATGCCTACCTCGATTACATGCAGGCCGACCCCGTGATCGAAACAAGGATCTATGCCTCCCTGCGCCTCAGCAAGGCCTACCAGTTCGACCCGCAGCCCGACTCGGTACAGACGACCTTCATCAACGGCGGACAGGGCAATCTCTGGACCGAGCAGGTGTACAACCTGCGGCAGGCGCAATACATGATCTGGCCACGGGGCCTCGCGATCGCGGAGTCGGTGTGGTCGCCGCGGGAGAAGAAGAACTGGAACCGCTTTTTCAGCAAGGTGGAAACGCACTTCGGCCGCTTCGACGAGGCGGAGGTCAAGTACGCACGCAGCGCCTACGATCCCATCTTTACGGTGACGCGTACAAAGGACAGTACCGTGAACGTGGAGCTCAGTACGGAGGTGGAAGGCCTTGATATCTATTACAGCTTCGACAACTCGTTCCCCGATCGCTTCTATCCCAAATACACCACAGCCTTGACACCCCCGAAGGACGCGGTGATGCTGAAGGTGGTGACCTACAGGGGCAAGCAGCAGGTGGGCCGCTTCAACCTCATGCCGGTGGAGGAGTTGAAAAGGAGGGCGGGCCTGTTGAAGAAATAAG
The DNA here is from genome assembly GCF_039541815.1 of Flaviaestuariibacter amylovorans. Classification (NCBI taxonomy): domain Bacteria; kingdom Pseudomonadati; phylum Bacteroidota; class Chitinophagia; order Chitinophagales; family Chitinophagaceae; genus Flaviaestuariibacter; species Flaviaestuariibacter amylovorans. The sequence goes on along the minus strand of NZ_BAABGY010000004.1, from coordinate 34,450 downwards.
CGGTGCGTACTGCGCTGAATGCCTACCGGTAATAGCTCCGGGTACTGCGCAGCCGCTTACCGGCGGCGGCTACAAATAGCTTCCAGTATGCGATGTTTTCGAGCTTGTATTCCAGCTCGTAGCGCAGAACGGGGTCTTTTGTTCCGGCGAGCAGCGCGCTCAGCTCCGAAAGCCACTTCTCGTAGCTTTTGTTGGCGCGCTCCCGGTTGCAAGGCACGCAGCAGGGTTGCTTGTTTTCGGGGCGGTTGTTTCCGCGCCGCGAGCGCGGCACCAGGTGCTCGATACCCCAGGGCAGGGGGCGGCTGGCCGAATTCAGCTGCGCGCCGCAATAACAGCAATATAGAGGTGGTTGGTGCAGGAAATAAAGATAGGGATATGCAGGCCGCGAAGCCCGGTGCGGGGCCGTTTGTGCCGGGTAGTGCCCGCCCGATGAAGTATATTTGAATGCGTATGAAAAAGTTTCTTGCCTTTGCTTGCCTTGCCTTACTGGTGCCTGCGCTGAATATAGCTTTTAAAAGCCCGGAGCGCGCTGGCGTTGATGCGTCGGCTCCGGACGATACCCGGGGCCGGACGAACGTGCCGGTTGCTCCCAAAGACACGATCCGCACCGGGGCCGACCAGACGGAGCAATACGTGCCTTACCTCAAAGGCAAGCGGGTGGCCATCCTGGCTAACCAGACCTCCATCATCGGGCGCCGGCATATGGTCGACAGCCTGCAGGCCCTGGGCGTCAATATCGTGAAGGTATTCGGGCCGGAGCATGGGTTCCGGGGTAATGCCAGCGCGGGTGCGCATGTGGCGGATGAAAAAGACGCTGCCACGGGCATACCCCTCATCTCGCTCTATGGAAAAAAGAACAAGCCCTCGAAGGAAGACCTCGCCGACGTGGACGTCATGGTCTACGACGTGCAGGATGTGGGCGTCCGGTATTATACCAATATCAATGCGCTGTCGCGCCTGATGGAGGCCTGCGCGGAGTACGGGAAGGAGCTGCTCATCCTCGACCGGCCCAATCCGAACGCCTACCTGATAGACGGTCCCATCCTGGATATGAAGCACAAGTCGGGTATCGGTATGTTCCCCATCCCGATGTCGCATGGACTCACCGTTGCGGAGTTTGCGCAGATGGCCAACGGCGAAGGCTTCCTGACCAATAAGATGACCTGCCCGCTCCGGATCGTACCGGTGGCCAACTACCGCCACAGCATGTACTACACGTTGCCCGTGAAGCCGTCGCCCAACCTCAACACGCAGCAGGCCATCATGCTGTACCCGTCCACCTGCATGTTCGAGGCTACCTACCTCAACCACGGCCGCGGCACCCAGTTTCCCTTTACGGTATTGGGCGCGCCTTACCTGAAAGGGATCTACGATTTTTCGTTCACGCCCACGAGCATCAAAGGCATGGCCGAGACACCCCTCTTCATGAACGAGGTATGCTATGGCCTTGACCTCCGCAACTACGATGTCAATAAACTGCTGAAGCGGAAGCAGATCAACCTCGATTGGATCATGGAGTTGTACAAGGCATCCCCGCAAAAGGAGAAGTTCTTCGACTCGAAGCTGAGTAACCAGATGAATTCGATCGAAGTGCAGATCGGCACCTCCGAGTTCCGGCAGCAGATCATCGATGGGGTTTCGGAAGCCGACATCCGGAAAAGCTGGGAGCCGGGACTGAGCAACTACAAGAAGATGCGGAAGAAGTATCTGCTTTACAAGGATTGATGTTTGGTCTCGTAGGTGAGGGGCTAGCTTTTCTCGACGGAGATGTCATTGCGAGCGCAGCGTCCCGAAGCCTCGGGACAATCTCCGCAACCTGCGGAGTGTTCCTTTAGCTGCGGCTTTTAGGGTCACTCCGCGTAACGGAGGAGATTGCTTCGCTACGCTTGCAATGACCTATACAACGCTACCGTCACGTCAACAGCGCTCGCAATGACCTCTAAAGCGGGAGCCGTTTATTCCAAGCCTTTCAGCAGCTTATAGAACGCGTCCGCGTAGCTGTCGCTGATGGGGATGAGGTCGTTCCCGATCCGGATACGGTTCTTCTCGATATGATCGATCTTGTCGATGGCCACCAGGAAGGAGCGGTGCACGCGGGCGAAGGCGCGCGGCGGCAGCATGCTTTCGAGCTTTGCGAAATTGAGCAGCGTCAGGATCGCCTCGTCGCGCGTGTGGATCCGCAGGTAGTCCTTCATACCTTCCACGTAGCGGATGTCGCGCGTGGCTACTTTCCGGATACGGTGGCCCACCTTGAGGAAGATGTGGTCGGGTTCGTTCTGGCGCTCCGGTTTCGGTTCCCTGGATTCCGGCTCGTTCTTCCCGCTTTGCTCCTGGTACAGGCGCAGCACCCCCTTATAGAATCGCTCGAACAGGATCGGCTTCAGCAGGTAATCTTTTACTTCCAGGTCGAATGCTTTCAACGCATACTGATCGTACGCAGTGGTCAGGATGATCATGGGCTTCGGGTTCAGCATCGGGATGAAGCTGAGGCCGTCGAGATCGGGCATGCTGATATCGAGAAACAGCAGGTCGGGCCTGAGGTCCTTGATCGGGCCTGCGGCCTCCAGCGGGCTCATGAACACCCCCTTCAGTTCCAGGAAGGAAACCTTGGCTACATATTCCTCCAGGATCTCCTGCGCCAGGGGCTCATCGTCAATGATAAAGCAGGTGAGCTTCTCTTTCATAGGGCTGTGGTTGAAGACCGTGAATGCGGAGGACGACCGTAAAGGTAGTGCCCGTGTCGTGCAGTTCCAGCGTATGTTGCTCCGGGTACAGCAGTGCGAGTCGCTTGCGTACATTCGGGAGGCCGATACCACCCGCACCTTCGAGCGGAGGCGCGGCCGCAGGTGTGCCGACGGGGTTTTGCACGCTGAACGTAAGCGTATCGTGCTGTACCTCCACCTGCACCCGGATGTCGCCGGGCGCAAGGCGGGCGCTGCTGTGCTTATAGGCGTTCTCGAGCAGGTGGATGAAGAGCAGCGGCGCCACGTGGCAGGCTTCGGTGTCGCCGGATACCTGCAGATCGACCACGGGGCGCTCCCGGTAGCGCAGCTGTTGCAGGCCCATATAGTCTTCGAGGTATTTCAGCTCGCGCGCCAGCGGCACGGTGGGCGCGTTGGATTCATAGATCATATACCGCATCAGCGAGGCCAGCTGCATCACGGCATCCGGCGCCGCCGGGGCCTGCTTATATACCAGCGTGTGAATGTTGTTCAGCGTATTGAAGAGAAAGTGCGGGTTGATCTGCGACTTGAGGGATTGCAACTCGGCTTCCACGGCCTGCTTCTCGAGCTGCTCCTTTCGCACGGTGTTAAGCACAAGATTCTCGGTGATGCGCGCGAGCCAGCCCAGGAACAGGAACGGGAGCACAATGGAGACAAGGGAGATCACGTAATTATCCGCCAGGTCTTCGTTGCGGTCGAACTGACGGTGGTGCAGCAAGAGGTACCATACGGGTGCGCTGAACACGAGTAGGGTGAGCCGCAGGTAGTAGGCGCGTCGGTTCCGCTTGCCCGGGTAGCGGGTGAGCAGCCAGAACTGACCATAGAATGCATAGAGGCAGGTCGCGATCACGGCCACTGCAAGGCGCTGCCATTGCGGCCCGCTCTGGCTAAGCTGCAAGGCTACCAGCCAGGAGAACAGGGCCCACAGAACAACATGCACCCGCAGGAATACCTTTTTGATCCGGTTCATCCCGCAAAGGTACCTGTCGCCTCCGCTTCCGGGCGGTGTACTCGACTAGCCGGGTATCCCGATCTACGAATGGCCCCTTCGGGTCTGCCGGTGGTTCCGTATAGCCATTGGCGCCCTCCGTCGAGCCGTTAGGGGCATCAGCATATCCGGTTTTCTACGGCCGGCTGCACCCCGTTGCTTTGTACCTGGGAAGCCAGACAACCCGTTCCGCCTCCCTTGTATAAACCCTGTTTATGGACCAGCAACCCCTCATTCGTACCACCGGGCTATCCTATCGTTACTCCCGCGATGTGCAAACCCTTTCGGGCATCAACCTGCACGTGGAGCGTGGCAGCATCTATGGCTTTCTCGGGCCCAACGGCTCGGGCAAAACAACGACGCTCTCGCTGCTGCTCGGGCTCCTGAACAACCAGGCAGGCGATATCGAGATCTTCGGACAACACCTGCACCGAAACCGCGAAGCCATTCTCGGGCGCATCGGCTCGCTCATCGAAACACCGTCGCTCTACGGCCACCTCACGGCCCGCGAGAATCTCGAGGTGTACCGCAGCACCTATGGTGCTTCCAAGGCGCGTATAGACGAGGTGCTCGACATCGTGGGGCTTGGCGACACCGGCAGGAAGGTGGCGAAGAAGTTCTCCCTCGGGATGAAGCAGCGCCTCGCCATCGCGCTGGCCCTGCTGCCCGCCCCGGAGCTCCTCATCCTCGACGAGCCCTCCAATGGCCTCGACCCGGCCGGTATCATCGAACTCCGGGCACTGGTTAAAAAGCTGAACCGCGAGCACGGCATGACCATCCTGATCTCGAGTCACCTGCTGGGCGAGATCGAGAAGATGGTGAGCCATGTGGGCATCATCTACAAAGGAAAAATGCAGTTCCAGGGAACGCTCGCCGGGCTGCACGGATTCCAGCGGCAGGGGGCGCGTCTCCACCTCCGTACGTCCGACAACGAGGCCGCGCGCCTGCTGCTCGGCGAATACGCGCCCCGGGTCGGCGCCGACGGCCTGCACGTCGCCTTCGAAAACAATGCACAGGTAGCCGCCATCAACCGGCGGCTTACCGGGCAGGGGATCGATGTGTTCCTGCTCCATCCTAAGGAAAGCGACCTCGAACAATTATTCATTGACCTTACAACCGCCCACGCATGAAACTGCTCACCGCGCTCCGCGCCGAAAGGCTCAAGTCGAAAAGAACCGCGTCGGTTTACCTGACGCTGATCGGATCCGCATTTGTTCCCTTCCTCTTCCTGCTCAACGTGCTCACCGGCGGCAGCGATCTGAAGGCCCTTGCCAAAGACCCGCTCAACAGCGCTTTCGAGCTCGGTGCCGAACGAACCGGGGTCCTGTTCTTTCCGCTGTTCGTGATCCTGGTGTGCACCCTGCTGCCGCAGATCGAGTACCGTAATAATACCTGGAAGCAGGTCTTCGCTTCTCCGCAGGCAAAGGCTAGCGTATTCCTTGCCAAGTTTCTCAACATCAACCGCCTGCTCCTGCTGTTCCTGCTGGCGCACCTGGTCTTTATGGCGGTGGCGGTGCTCGTGATGCACGTCGCGCGCCCCGACCTCCACCTGCTGGAGCAGCCGTTCGACTTCGGCCGGGTGGCGCTGCGCACCGGGAATATGTACGTGACGATGCTGGCCGTATGCGCTCTCCAGTTCTGGCTCGGGCTCCGGTTCCGCAATTTCGTGGTGCCTACGGCCGTCGGCTTCGTGCTCTGGGTCACCGGCATGATGATGGCCCTCGAGTTCCGGACGGCCCTGGTCGACTATTTCCCCTACTGCTTTCACCTGTTCCCGTTGAGCCCGCAGCTGCAGCCCCGGCTCCCGCAGGTAGCCTGGACCTCTGCCGGCTACACCTTCCTGTTCCTCGGCCTTGGCTTTCTCGACTTCCGGAGGAGGCGACTGACCTCAGCCTGAGGGTTCATCAAACCATTATCCACACGAACATCCCCAAACATGAAACAATCGACACTTTTGTTCTTCGCCTTGTTTTTCTCGCTGCTTACGTATGCCCAGCCCGATAACCGGGTAACCATCGGCACCATCGATACGCTGCAGTCGACCATCCTCCATGAGAAAAGAAAGCTCCTGGTCCATGTGCCCCAGAGCAGCGGCAGTGCTCTTTACGGGCAACAGAAATACCCGGTGCTGTACCTGCTCGACGGCGATGCACACTTCAATTCCGTGGTCGGTATGATGCAGCATTTGAGCCGGACGAACGGAAATACCCTATGCCCGGAAATGATCGTCGTCGGCATCGCGAACACCAACCGCACGCGCGACCTCACACCCACCAAAACCGGCGACGACCCGTTCCTGAAGCAGATTTCCGGCTCGGTGAATGCTGCCGTGAGCGGCGGGGGAGAAGCCTTCCTGTCGTTCATCGAAAAAGAGCTGATGCCCTATATCGACGCAAAGTATCCCACACAGCCCTACAAGATGCTGGTCGGTCACTCGTTCGGCGGCCTCACGGCGATGAACGTCCTCATCAACCATACGCGCCTCTTTAATACCTACGTTGCCATCGACCCGAGCCTGTGGTGGGACGACCTGAATTTCCTGAAGGCCACCGAAAAGGCACTGTCGGAAAAGTCGTTTGCGGGTGTCAACCTGTACCTGGCGATCGCCAATACGATGGATGAAGGCATGACTGTAAAGAAAGTGGTGAAAGATACCACGCTCCGTACCCGGGGCATGCGGGCGGCGCTGGGCCTGGACCGCTTCATCAGGTCGCGCAGGCCGGCCGGGCTCACGTACGCCGGTAATTATTACGACAACGACACCCACAACTCCGTTCCGCTGATCGCGCTGTACGATGCGTTCCGGACGATCTTCAAAGATTACCAGCTGCACGTGGAGAACCGGGATGTGCTCGACTCCACGGTTGACCTGTCGGCGAAGTTCCGGTTGCGGTACCAGAAAATATCGAAGCTGTATGGCTATGAAGTGAAACCGCCGGAAGCGGAGGTCAATACCTACGGCTACCGCTTTCTGCAGCGCAAACAGTTTGCGAAGGCGGAAGGGTTCTTCAAACTGAACCTGGAAAATTACCCCGGGAGCTTCAACGTGTACGACTCGTACGGTGATTTCTTCCTGGCCAAAGGCGACAAGGACAAAGCCGTTGCGCAGTTCGAAAAGGCGCTTTCGATCCGGGAAGACGCACGCACCCGGGAAAAGCTGGTCAAGCTAAAGCAATAGGGCTGTGCCACTTTTGCTTAGAGGCTGTTTGAATTAACATACTTCCCTGAAAGCTCTGGAAAGTCGGCCGCAAGCGGCCTTAGCACGCGACGGCGCAACGACGCAACGGCGCGACGATGAAATGCAACGAAAAATTTTCAGCACATTGCCGCTTCGCTGCGCCGCTTCTCGCCGCGCCGCCGCGTAAAACAGGCCGCTTGCGGCCGACTGCTGTCGCACTCCCGTAAAGCAAACAACGTAAACAGTTTCTAACAAAAAAAACACCCGTTCCAGCAATCGCCCTTGCCTGGCTGTTTCATCCCGGAAAGCAACCGCTCGCCACAAAGCACCTCTTTCCGCCGGCATACTGCCAATGATGCACGAACTTTAAAATATGAACTACAAGCTGCTCCTTCTCGTGTCCCTGTTTTCGACACCTGCCTTCCCCGTTTATGCGCAGAGCCAGCGCACCTCCGTTTCCACCAATAATGGAGAGACCCGGATCGTGATCGAAAACAAGAGTGAGGACCTCGAGCTTTCCTACAAAGGCGAGCTGACGTTCAACGAATCCGAGACCGCTGTAGCGGGGATCGCCCCGGGGAGCAAGCTGCGCTACCGCAATGGCGACAACAAGCTCACGATCACCGCCGACACCGATGGACGCCTTACGTATAGCTGCAATGGGGGCGAAGCTGCCGCGCAGCTGCCGGCACCCTGTGCCGGCATGGAGCGGGAGGTGGTGGCGCTTCTGGTACGTACGGGTGTAGGCGCTAAAGAGCGCACTGCCCGGATCTTCGCTCGTGGCGGCGCATCGGCGGTGCTAAAGGAGGTCGACCGGCTGCCAGGCGATTATGTGCGTAGCATCTACCTGAAGGCGCTGATGGAACAGCCCTCGCTTTCCGCCGCCGACTGGCAGTTGCTGGCGACGCGTATCCGGAGCATCGGGTCGGACTACGAGAAAGCCGGTCTCCTGCGCAGGCTCCTTGGCCGGTCGTCGTCGGCCGCGGCGGTGCTGCCGGCAGTCTTCGATGCCACCGCCTCCGTGGGTTCCGACTACGAGCGCGCAGGCGTCCTGAGCGCCGTGTTCGCGCAAAAGCTCGATGCTCGTAACTATACCCGCGCCACCGAGATCACGGCAACGATCCGGTCGGATTATGAGAAGGCACGCGTGTTGAAAGCCGCGGCCGCAGCGCCCGGAATTCAATTCGCACCGCTGCTGTCCGCCGCCGGCTCCATCAAGTCGGACTACGAGAAAGCCGGGGTATTGAAGGCGCTGTTGGGGCTTGCCGGTACTAGGGAAGAAGCCTGGACCGGGCTCTTCGGGGCCGCCAAAGGAATTCATTCGGATTATGAAAAAGCGAGCCTGCTGGTGCTGGCCGCAAAGAAGATGCCGCGCTCCGAAAAGCTGCTGGCCGAATACCGCAAGGCGGCAGCGAGCATCAGCTCGGAATACGAGCTCGGAAGGGTCACCAAGGCCATCGGTACGGAACTGTAAGGCGGCTATCGGGAGGCACGCACGGGCGGAGCCGTGTACGATCCGTATAAATACCGGGCCTGCCGGGCCGGGAGGCCCGTGGGACTTCATTTTGTCCGGTAACGGTATTGGGGGTTACTTTGCGGTCGGAACCGTAGCGCCCGCCGCTGCATTCGGGGCCAAACACCTGCTTTTATGAGACCCACCCTCCTCCGTGCTTCCCTCGCCTGGCTGCTGCTTTTCGTGTGTTGCATCAAGCTAAACGCGCAGCTCGTGGCCGACTTTTCATTGGATAAAACAGGTGGCTGCGCACCGCTTACCGTGCGGTTCCAGAATCTGTCTACCGGTGCTGGCCCCGGCGCCACCTATGCCTGGGACCTGGGAAACGGGAACAGCTCGGCGCTTCGCGATCCCGCGGCGATCTATAACAACGAGCAGGTGTACACGGTGACGCTTACCGTGCGCGACGGCGCCCAGACCGCTACGCGCTCGAAGACGGTTACCGTATACCGGACGCCCGTTCCTGATTTTTCGGTGCAGCGCCCCGTCCTGTGTATGCCCGAGGCCGCGCAATTCACGGTCTCCGGTACTGCCGGAGATGGTGTTATCAACAGCTACCAGTGGAACTTCGGCGACGGGTCGGTGCAGCAAGGCTTCGGCGCCTCCATGACGCATTTCTACTCTTCCCCGATCGAGCCGACCGTTTCCCTCACCACCACCAACAGCTTCGGGTGCGCCGGCACGGTCACCAAAACCAACTTCCTCGAGATCCTGCCGGCGATCAACGTCAGCTTCTCGGTCAACAAGACCCTACTCTGCAACACCGCCGATTCGTTTGTGCTGACGAACGCCAGCACCGGGCCGGGCACGCTTTCCTACTTGTGGGACTTCGGCGACGGCAGCACCTCCACGCAGGCCGCTCCCGTGAAGAAGTACAGCACACGAGGCCTGTACAACATCCGGCTGACGGTGAGCAACGAGCACGGCTGCTCGGTGACGGGCTTCAGCCAGCAGGTCAACGTCGGGTATTTCAACACGAACTTCACGTCGCAGGTGTATTGCCGCGAGGCGCAGTTCTTTCCTACGAGCTACCTGTCGCCTTCCTCCAGCTCCTGGGATTTCGGCAACGGCCAGACGGCGACGGGCACCTTCAACATCCGCCAACTGTACGCCACTGCCGGCACTTACGACGTGCGCCTGATCAATACCTACGGGGTTTGCCGCGATACGGTCATCAAGCCGGTTACGGTGGTGGAGAACCAAAGCTTCAACACGGCGATCACGCTTCCGGCTACGGCCTGTGCCGGCTCCAATGTGGTGATGACGGCTACGAGTACGCTCCAGCCCACCGCCACCTCCTGGGACTTCGGCGACGGCTCCACCTTTCAGAACTTCGGTAATTCGGCCAACAAGATCTACGCACTGCCCGGCACGTATACGGTGACGCTGCGCAACACCTTCGGCTCCTGCACGGAGACCGTTACGCGCAGCATCGTGGTGAACCCGGTGCCCGGCACCACCAGCTTCCTGATCGATTCCTTCGGGGTGTGCGGCGCCCCGGTCAACGTACGTTTCACCGATACTACAACGGGCGCCACCGCCTGGAACTGGCAGCAGGATTTCTTCGGCAATACCTTCTCCACCCAGCAAACGACGGTGCGTCCGTTCAACAACAACGGCTATTACTGGATCACGCTAACCGTGTCGAACGCATTCGGCTGCTCGGCCCGCGCCAGCCGGAGCCTGTCGATCTTCGCGCCGTCGGTGTCCATCGTGACGCGCAGCACCAGCAGCCCGCGCGGCTGGTACGATTGCGATTCGCTGCGCCTCCGGCTAGGTGTCAACGCAAACGTTACGATCGCGACCTACAACTGGGAGCTCGGGAACGGCGTGACGTCGGGCGCTGCCGAGCCGGAAGTGTTCTACGACCAGCCGGGTAGCTACCTCATCCGCCTCAATTATGTGACCGACCGGGGCTGCCAGGGAACGGCCACGTTCCTCGCGCGCGTGTATCCGAAGCCGAGGGCCGGGTTCGTGAACACGGCGCCCTGTGGCAATTCCCTCGCGCTGACCTTCACCGACACCAGCTTTTTCAGCGACCAGTGGCAGTGGACCTTCGGCAACAACCTGGGGTATGGCTATTCGTCGACCACCGGGTTTACCTTTCCGGACAACGGCCAGTACACGGTGCAGCTGATCACCCATATCGGGCGCTGCTCCGATACCGTTCGCCGGGTCGTCCCGGTCACCATTCTCCCGTCGTCGATCCAGATCACGCAGGTACAGAATACCTGTGCCGGCACCCGGGGCCTGGTGCAGTTCGACCAGCGCAGCCTTCGCGCCAACGGCGGTACCTGGGACTTTGGCGACGGTACTACGATTCCGTACGATTCGAGCCAACATGCCGTTACGCATACCTATACCTCGTCCGGAACGTACACGGTCCGTATTAATACAAGTTACAACGGTTGCCCGCTCACGGCGCAGGCGCCCCTGGTCCGGGTGCTGCTGAAGCAAACGCCCCAGCTCGTACTGTCGCCGCCCGTCATCTGCTCGGGCGGCTCCATGAGCTTCCAGGTCAATAACCTGGTGGCCAACCCATTCGCCTTCTCCACCACGCTCTGGGGGCAATACAATGTCAACAGCTTTATCCTCCCGTCAGGGCAATCGGCCGGGGCGCAGTTCTCGATGTCCGGCATCTTCAACCCGTCGGTATTCAACGGTACGGTGAGCGATTTCCCGCCCGGGGTGTACAACATCAGGGCGGTGCTGAATCCCTGGGGTACCGGGTGCTCGGATACCACCACGGCCGTCTCGATCCAGATCAACGGGCCCCAAGCGGGCTTCCGGGTGCTGAATAACGAAAGCTGCTTCAAGACGGCCTTCGTGTTCCAGGATACCTCGCGGGTGGCCACCAGCAGTACCATTCAAAGCTGGCGCTGGGATATGGGCGATGGCCAGCAATACACCAATGCCACCAATGCGCAGGTGCGGCATACCTACAACACGCCGGGTTTTTATACCGTGCGCCTTACGGTCACCGATGCCACGGGATGCAGCAGCACCGCCCTGCAGCCCGTGCAGGTGCGCGGGGTCAAGGCGGCCTTCAACCCCAACGGTATGTTCCTCCCGAACGTGCCCCTCAACTCGGCGATCTCCTTCTTCAACAACTCCATCAGCAATACCACCGGCAACCCGCTGTTCACCTGGCATTACGGCAACGGCATTACCAGCAACAACTACAGCGGGCAGTATACATATACGGTAGCCGATAATTATACGGTAATGCTGGTGGCCTCCGACGGCGCCGGTTGCCTCGACACGGCGAGGTACAACATCCGGGTGGCTGATTTCAATACGGCCTTCAGCTTCACGACGTCGTTCCTGGGTACCGGGAATTGCCTGCCGGCATTGGTGCGGATCAACAACCTGTCGGTCGGCTTCATCCGGCTCAACTGGGATTTCGGTGACGGCAGCACCAGCAGTCAAACCTACCCGTCGCATGTATATACCCAGCCGGGGACTTACCGCATCACCCTCAATACGTTTGGCTTCAACGGGCTCACCGGTACCTATGTGGATTCGGTTACGATCACACAGCCGTCGGTGCAGCTGACGGCCGACCGGCTGCAGGGCTGCGTGTCGCAGACCGTGAACCTTGCCGCAACGACGCAGCATGCCGTCCAGTACCAGTGGGATTTCGGCAACGGCGACGTGCGCCCGGGACCGCTCACGGAAACCTATGCCTACCCTTCGCCAGGTGTGTTCCGCCCGCAGATGATCGTGCGCGACGCCAACAACTGCCCGGCGTCGGGCATCCTCCCGCAACCCATCGTGATCGATAGCTTGTCCGTAGCGATCGGCGGCATCCCGCCCGTCGTGTGCGACTCGGTTCCCGTCAGCTTCCTGGCCGACGTATACAGCTTTGCCAGCACCGCCCTTGGCACGCCGCTCCGCTATAGCTGGAGCTTCGGCACCGGCATCGCGGCCGACACCGCGGCGCTCCAAAACCCGGTGTTCCGCTTTCCGCGTCCCGGCGTTTACACGGTGCGGCTCCGCGTCTTCTCTCAGTATGGCTGCGAAAAGGAGGCGGTCGCCCAGGTGTTCGTGCGCCAGTGGCCGCGGGTGAATCTTTCGGGACCGGCCGAAGCCTGTGTGCAGGCGCCCGTGCTGTTTGCCGCGTCGAGCCAGCCCGCCGATAGCCTGCAATGGAGCTGGTCGTTCGGGAACGGAAACAACGCCACCGTGGCCAACCCGCCGGCACAGGTGTACACAACAACAGGAACGTTCCCGGTGCTGCTGATCGGCAACCGGAACGGCTGCATCGATACCGTAGCACATTCCATCACGATCCACGGCCGCCCGATGATCAATGCGGCGCCGCGCCAGGCAGTGCTTTGCCGTGGCGATTCGGTGCTGCTGCAGGCCAATGGCGGCGTGCAGTACACCTGGTCGCCGGCAGCCGGCCTCAGCAACCCGGCCAGCAGCAGCCCCAACGCTTCGCCCGCGCAGAGCACCCTGTACCGGGTCACCGTGCTGTCCGATAAAGGCTGCTCCAGTACCGATTCCGTATTCATCCGCGTGGCCCAGCCCATTACGGTGCAGCTGCCGGCGAGCGCCGAGATGTGCGCGGGCGGATCGGTGCAGCTGTCGGCCTCCGGTGCCACGAGCTACCAGTGGATCGGTGCTACCGCGGGCCTGAGCAACGCAGCGATCCCGAATCCCGTTGCCGCGCCCGCTGCCACGGCAACGTATACGGTAGTGGGCCGCGACGCCGACAATTGCTTTACCGACACGGCCCGGGTGCAGGTGCTGGTGCGGCCGCTGCCCACCGTCAATGCCGGTCCCGACCTGCAGGCGCAGGGCGGTGTGCCCCTGCAGCTCACGGCCACCGGCAGCCCCGACGTCACCGGCTGGCGCTGGGAGCCGGCCAACCGCCTTTCCTGCGCCAACTGCCCGAACCCGGTCTTCAACCCCAACGCACCTACTACATTTATTGTGCAGGCGCGCAACCAGTACAACTGCGTCCGGTCGGATACGCTCCGCGTCAACATGCCCTGCGGACAGGAGTGGGTATTCGTGCCCAACACGTTCTCGCCCAACCGGGATGGCAAGAACGACGTGTTTTATATCAAGGGAAGCGGCGTCAGCAATATCCGGTACATGCGCATCTTCGACCGCAATGGCCAGCTCATTTTCGAGCGGAACAACATCGCCATCGACGATCGCTCCGCCGGCTGGGACGGCCGCTTCAAGAACGAGGTCGTCGGCACCGGGACCTATGTGTACGTGGCCCTGCTGGCCTGCGAGGAGGGCAATACCTTCCTGATGAAGGGAACGGTGACGGTGGTCCGGTGATTAGTGCGGGCGGCGATCCCCGTCAGGACTGCGCTTTTTTGACGATACCTGCGGGTAACAACCGGGGTGGCTATGCCACCCCGGTTTTCGTTCCGGCCTGCCAAAGGGTGGGGGCGTACGGAATAGATGGATCGGGTGTACCTTAACGGAAACGACTGGTATGAGACCGATCCTGCTGCTCCTCCTTTGCTTCAGTGCGTCGCTGGTGCGCGCGCAGTTGCTGATCCGCAATACGTCGATCATCGACGTGGAGCACAAGAAGATCCTTCCGCCGCAGGATGTGCTCGTGCAGAACGGCGTCATCGCGGCAATCGGCAAAAAGCTGCCGGCGCCCGCGGGCGTCGAGGTGATCGACGGGACCAGTAAATGGCTGATGCCGGGCCTCGTGGATGCGCACGTGCACTTCTTTCAAAGCGGGGGCATCTATGCCCGCCCGGATGCGGTGGACCTGCGCAAATACCGGTCGTACCAGCAGGAGGTCGACTGGGTGCACCGCAATATGGAGCGCTTCCTGCGGCGTTATACGCGCGCCGGCATCACTACCGTAGTGGACGTCGGTTCCACCTTGCCGTTCTTAAAGCAGCGCGACAGCTTTCGGAATAAGTGGTACGCCCCGGCCGTATTCATGACGGGGCCGCTACTCACCACCTGGATGCCCGATGCCTACCGGGGCCTGGGAGGAGAGGAGCCCTTTTTCGAAATGAAGACCACCGATGATGCGCGCCGCCTCGTGCGCCGCCAGCTGCCTTATAAGCCGGATTTTATCAAGATCTGGTACATCGTGATGGGTAGAAATACGGATAGCGCCGCCCGGGTGCACCTGCCGCTCGTGCAGGCGGTGATCGACGAGGCCCATAAGAATAACCTCCGCGTGGCCGTTCATGCCACCGAGCAGATCACCGCGCGCCTCGCCGTAGAATCGGGTGCCGACTTCCTCGTGCACGGTATCGAGGACGAGCCCGTGGACGCTTCCTTCGTACAGCTGCTCAAAGACAAGGGCGTGGTGCTCTCGCCCACGCTGGTCGTGTCGCAGGGGTACCGCGATGCGTTCGGCCAGACTTATCGCCTCTCTTCCGGGCACATACAGCATGCCCACCCGGCGCCCCTGAATTCCGTGCTCGATTTCAAGCACCTCACCGATACGGCGTTGCGCGAGCGGTACCGGGTCGGCGTTGCCCGCTCCAATGCCGCCGCACAAACCACGGATTCCCTCTTGCGCCGCAACCTGAAGCGGTTTGTCGACGCCGGCGTGCTGATCGCTACCGGCACCGACGCCGGCAACGTCGGTACGCAGCATGTGGCTTCCTACTACGACGAGCTGGAGGCGATGCGGCAAAGCGGGATGGATCTCTGGCAGCTCCTGCAGGCATCGACCATCAATGGCGCCCGCAGCGTGGGGAAAGGGGCGGAGTTCGGATCGGTAGCCGTAGGCAAAAGGGCCGACCTGCTCCTCCTCAGCCGCAACCCGCTGGACAGCCTCGGCGCCTGGAAACGAATCGACCTGGTGATCAACAGGGGTGGCACGATCCGGCCCGACTCGGCGCTTACACCGTCGCCGGAGGAGCTGGCCGACCAGCAGCTGCTTGCCTACAACGCGCACGATCTCGAAGCCTTCCTGGCGGCTTATGCCGACGATGTGGAGGTGTACCAGCTGAATTCGGGCAAGCTCCAGATGAAGGGCAAGGAGCAGATGCGGAAGGGGTATGCGTTTCTCACAAAGCCGGGTACGCTGCACTGCCGCCTTATGAACCGGATGGTGGAAGGCAATATGGTGGTGGACCACGAGGAGATCATCACCGACAAGGGAACCTTCTATGGCCTCGCGATCTACGAGATCAGGGGCGACAAGATCGCGAAGGTGTGGTTTCCGGATTAGGCTCCTGCCGCAGGTTGTGACCCTGCCCGAAGAGGCTCCTTAAATACTGACGGATCAAATTGGTAACGGTAAGGCGTACACCTAATCGGCGAAGCGCCGCTGGCTGAGTGAAGTCGTTAAGCCTGGTTGCGCGGTGGATGCCGATCCGCCCGCCTGGCCGGTTTCTTGTGGGCGTCTCCGGAAAAAAATCCGATCTTCGCCTCCTCGAACAACCGTTTTCAACATTGACGTATGTAATCGCCGCATCATAAGCTATGCCTTTCCAGCGCACGTTCTGTGCGCTGCAGCGATTCTTTTACCCCAACATTACGGACACCGGAACCGCTGGTGTCCCTCAACCGAAAACGGAATTTTATGTCATCCGAAAAATACGGGCGCACCTTTCATTATCCCTTCTCGCCGGGCACGAGCTCCGACGACCGGATCAATGATACATACTGGGAGGACCTGCGCCAGGTAGAGACCCTCGTACATACCGAAAAGCTCGACGGCGAAAACAACTGCCTGAGCCGCCATGGCGTTTTTGCCCGCAGCCACGCCGCGCCCACCACATCGCCCTGGACCGCCACCTTGCGTACATTCTGGGCGCAGGTGCGCCGCGAGCTGGGCGACCTCGAGATCTTTCTCGAAAACCTCTATGCCGTGCATTCCATCGAGTACCGGGCCTTGCCGCACCACTTCTTCGTGTTCGCGGTGCGCGAGCGGGGCCGCTGGCTGAGCTGGGAGGAGGTGGTCTTCTATGCCGGCCTCATCGATCTGCCTACAGTGCCGGTGATTGCTGCCGGACCCGTGCCGACCGACCGGCAAGCCTTTGAGTCCGGTATCGCGGCGCTGGTTCAGGGACCGGGCGCATTTGCCGCGCACGACGCCCGGAACGGCGCCCCCTGCACCATGGAAGGAATCGTGAGCCGCAATGCTGCGGGCTTCGAAGCCGCCGACTTCGGGCACAATGTTTTCAAATGGGTGCGCAGGGGACACGTAACCACAGGCGAACACTGGACACGCCATTGGAAGCGTGCCCGTTTAAAATGGGAAGGAGGTGCCGATGTGGACATTGACTGATAATAAAGACTGGGCAGCGGTACGCCGCAGCTTCAGCTGGGTGCGCGACATGGAAGGTGTGCCCCAGGATCCCGTGCATCATGCCGAGGGCGATGTAGCCGTGCATACCCGCCTCGTACTCGAAGCCCTCGAAACCTTGCCGGAGTACCGGCTGCTCGGTGCGCAGGAACGCGAGACCCTTTGGGCAGCGGCGTTGCTCCACGATGTGGAGAAGCGCTCCACCACGGTGATCGAGCCGGATGGCCGCGTCACTGCCCAAGGCCACGCCCGCAAGGGTGCGCTCACAGCGCGTTCGCTCCTCTACCTCGACCAACCGGCGCCCTTTGCCCTGCGCGAAGCGGTGGTGAACCTGGTGCGCTACCACGGGCTGCCGCTGTGGGCCATCGACAAGCCGGACCCGGCGAAGGCGGTCATCGGTGCCTGCCTCGTGGCCGATACCCGGCTGTTGTCGCTGCTCGCTCGCGCCGATGCGCTGGGGCGGCAGTGTGCAGACAGGGAAGACCTGCTCTATCGTATCGGGCTCTTCGATGCGCTTTGCCAGGAACACGACTGCTGGGGTAGGCCCTATGCGTTTGCCACGCCCCATGCACGCTTCCAGTACTTCCGCAAGGAAGAAGCGTACCCGGGGTTTGTGCCCTTCGACGAGTTCGGGTCTACGGTCGTATTGATGTCGGGCCTGCCCGGTGCGGGCAAGGACACGCACATTGCCCGGCATTACCGCGACTGGCCGGTCGTAAGCCTGGATGATATCCGGCGCGCGATGAAGGTGTCGCCCACCGACAAGACCGGAAACGGCCACGCCATTCAGGCGGCCAAGGAAGCGGCGCGCAGCTACCTGCGCGCCGGCCGGAATTTCGTGTGGAACGCCACCAATATCACCCGCAACCTGAGAGGGCAGCTGGTGGACCTTTGTGTGACCTATAAGGCGTATGTGCGGATCGATTACGTGGAAGTGCCTTACGTAGAACTACTGGCGCAGAACGCAGGGCGTGAAGCGGTGGTGCCCGCCGCGGCCATCGACCGGCTCGTGCAGCGCCTCGAGGTGCCCGCGCCGGAGGAAGCCCACGAAGTACACTACTTTGCACGCAACGCCTAGCATTTTGTTCGATGCAATTACACGCTACGCTCGCAATGACCTGTTCGCCGAATAACGTGCGCATGAACCAAGCTCCACCTACTACTAGTAACACCGGTTATCGTAGTGCGTCAAACGCGTACCAAACACAAAAACACCCGCTTCCTGCGGGTGTTTTTGGTTACGGTGAGGTCCTGTCTGGAAACGGTACAGCCACAGGTAGTCTGGCTGTTTTAGTGCCCCTTGATCCACCCGCCATCCACCGCCAACGACTGGCCGGTGATATAGCTGGCGCGCGCGCTTACCAGGAACGCGGCGGCTGAAGCGAATTCTTCCGGCGTGCCGAACCGCTTCATGGGGATCGTCTCTTTTACTTCGTTCACTTTAGGGTTTTTCGCAATCAGGTCTTCGAGGCGATTGGTGCTCGTGTAGCCCGGAAGCAGGTTGTTGACGGTAACGCCATACGGGGCCACTTCATTGGACAGGCTTTTGACGAGGCCCAGCAGGCTGGTGCGCACCGCGTTCGAGGAAATGAGGTTGTCGGCAGGCTGCTTTACCGCCACCGATGTGATCGTCAGGATCCGGCCGAACCCTCGTTCCTTCATGCCGGGGAGCACCAGCCTGATCACGTCAACGGCGCTCAGGAAAAGCAGGTTGTATAGGTGCTTCCAGTCGTCGAGGCTAAACGCTTCGAAGGCGCCGGCTGGAGGGCCGCCGGTGTTGGTAACGAGGATGTCAATAGGGCCGAAGGCGGCAACGCTCTGATCGATCAGCCGCTTTCGCTGTTCTTCGTCGGTAAGGTCGCATACCACTGAAAAGACATTGCCTGGCGCGAGCGCGCCGATGGCTGCCTCCGTCGCCTTCAATGCCCCGGCGTCGGTGCCGCAGATGATCACCCGTGCCCCTTCGCGCGCGAGTTCCAGGGCAACGGCTTTGCCCAATCCTTTGCTCGACGCCAGCACGAGGGCGACCTTATCGTTCAATCCAAGATCCATGCGTTGTACTTTGTTACGGGTTGTACGTTCTTTATTTTCTCAGGTAGGCATCCGATCCGTCGATCCAGTCTTGCCGCGGCGGAGCGAAGGTGTCGGTTTCCACCACCCGCCCGATCATCAGGGCCCGGTGCCTGCGGTTGCCGGGTATGATCATGACGTCGCCGGGCGTCAGGTCGATGTATTCTTCTTCATTGTCGTCAAACCAGAACCGGAGGGTGCCTTCCTGCACTTCCGTGACCTGCTCGTTCTCATGGGAGTGCCAGGGTACGGTGAACCCATCCTCGAATTCCATGCGGGCGATCATGATCTTGTCGCCATAGATCATCTGGCGTTTCATTTTTTCGTTGACTTGCTCTGCCGGTACGTTGTTCCAATTAATCTTTTCCATTCGATACTATTAAGTGGGTTTGAAGCGTCTCAGGTGTCATGCGGTGGCGGATGCGCCCGACCATTGCGGCGCCTAAGTTCACGATTTTCCCGGTACGGGATAGCGTGCCCGCCTGATTAAGATGAGGAGGAATCGAAATCGGCTTGGGGATTATGAACGTCCAGCCCGTTGTGAGCGGAGTTGCTCTTGCGAATCCGTTGATACCCGGCGCCTGCTTTGTGCGGGTAACCGACCCGGCCACCGGTAGCTTCGTGCTGCTTCTCCTGCTACGGATGTGATCATTGGGCGCGCATTCAGGCGCTCGCTGGAGACCGTGAAGCGTCAGGCGTGAGGCGTGAGCGGAAAGCGCCTCCTGTCGGAAGCTTCCCGGCACGCCTTACACCTGTTGGCATAACGCGGAACGTTCTTACCGTCATGCTGAAGGCAACATTCGCTATTCAATGGTGATGGGGCCGAAGCGCTTCAGGCCTCGGGCAGGTTCTGCACGGCCCAGAGCAGCAACGCATTCTTCTCCGGCGGCAGGCTCAGTTTACGGATGATGTTGCTCCGGTGGTTCTCCACCGTGCGCTCGCTGATGAACAGCAGGTCGGCGATCGCTTTGGAGCTTTGCTGCTTCGCAATGAGCGAGAGGATCTTACGCTCGCTCGGGGTCAATCCTTCGAGCTTGCCGCCTGGCGTCGGGTCGGAGTCGATACGCAGGGTTTCCTGCAATTTCGGGCTGAACCACGTACTGTTCCGGACCACCTCTCCAAGGCAGGTCTCGAGCTCCTTCACGGCAAACTCCTTAAGCAGGTAGCCACGCACGCCCAGTTCGCGGGCCCGGTTGAAGATGGAGCTCTCGTTGTGCATCGTGAGAATGATGACCCGGGTCTGTGATCGCTCCCGGCCAAGTCGCTCCAGGATCTCGATCGCGTTCATACCGGGCATGCGCATGTCGAGCAGGGCCACATCGGGGCAATGGAGCCGGATGGCGTTGTAGGCCGTGATGCCGTTGCTGCACACTTCCACGACCTTATGGCCCAGTCCTTCCACGTAGGCGCGGCTGCCCAGCAGGGTGAGGGGATGATCATCGGCTATAAGTACGGTGGCCATGGCGGAGGGGGATGTCGAGGTGAATAAGGGTGCCCTCGGGCGAGGACGTGATGGTGGCCTTGCCGCCCAGGGCGTGGGCGCGCTCCAGGATGCTGAAGAGGCCGAAGGCCGACCCGCCGTGCAGCGTTTCTTCTACATTGAAGCCCTTGCCGTTGTCGCGGATCGTCAGGACCAGTCCTTCCGGGCTGCGCCCCATCTGCACCTTTGCCGCGTGCGCCCCGGCATATTTGATGGTGTTGGTCAGCGCCTCCTGAACGATGCGGTATACCTGTAGTTCTGCGGATGGCGCGAGCTCGCCGGCGTAGTCCATCTCCGCGCTCACGAACAGGGGCTCGCGGTTCATCGTTTGCTCGCAGAGATGCTCGATGCTGCGTGCGAGGCCGATCTCGCGGAGCATCACCGGGTGCAGGTTCCGGCTGATGAAGCGGATGGAGTTGATGATGGCGTCGATCCGGCCTTCGGTGGCCGGGCTCGGCGTTTCCAGGCTGTTCTTGAGCGTAAGTAGCTCGTGGTTGACACCGTCATGCAGCTCGGCGGCGATGCGGCCGCGCTCCTCCTCCGTGGCCGTCAGGAGCTGGCCGGCAAACTGGTGCTGCAGGTGGGCCGTGCGCCGGCTGTGCCGGAGCTGGATCCGCGATACGAAAACGCCGCCGGCGAGCAGGGCGGCCAGCGCAGCCAGCGCCAGCACCCAGATCGTGGAGCGCCTCCGCTCCAGCTCGCCTTGCTGGATGTTGATCTGCTGGTCCTTTTTGCCGGCCTCGAACTGCTTTTCGGCCAATACGGTGAACTCACGCCCTTCCTTATCGGCAATGAGGCCCTGCACCGAGTCGAGCCCCTGGTGCCAGGAGAGTGCTTCGCGGAAGTTGCCGCGCACGCGGGCCACCTCCAGCAGGCTTTGAAAGGCCAGCGCCGTTTTCTGGAGGTCGCCCTTCTGGCTGTATTCGGTGATGAGTTCCCGGATCAGTGCCGCCTCGGCGCCTACGTCGCGCAGGCGCGCATAAGCGGGGGCGCTGTAAAGCGCGAGGATCTTGGCGCCCTCCGGGTCGCCCGTCTGTGCCTGTATCCCGGCCGCCCGCTCGAAGTAGTAAAGGGCCGAATCGTGGCGGTTCAGCGCCGTGAAGAGCTTTCCCTGCCCGCAATAGAGCTGGAAGCTGGCATTCGGGAAGGCAGGTCCCCTGGCAAGAAGTGCTTCGGTGATTTTGAAAAGCCGGTATGCCGAATCGTATCGCTTCAGCGTCAGGAAGTCGGAGCCGAGGCTGCCGTAGAAAAAGGCCTTATGGATCGGGTTGGTGCGATCGGTGATGTAGGCCGACCCGCGCTGCAGCACATCGATGGCTTTCTGCGGGTTGCCCATGCCCCGGTACACGTCCGCAAGGTTGATGTGGGTGCCGAAGAGGCCCGCCGTGTCCCGCAGGCGTTCGCTCATCCGGATGGCGTGGTACAGGCTCCCGATCGCCTCGTTCCGCGCGCCGCGCAGGAGCTGGGCCTGGGCCTCGATCCCGTGCCGCCGGGCGTTGAGCGAGTCGGTGAGCGCCCCCTGCGCACGCGTTGCAAGTGCCAGGTAATGGTCGGCGCTGTCGGGGTTGCCGCGGGTGTAAGCAAAGTGGGTGCCCAGCTCGAGCGCTGCCGTGGCGCGGTGCACGGCTTCCAGCGACGGGTCGGCACAGAGGTGGTGGAACAGCGACACGATGCCCGGCGCGCCATCGGGGTTATAGACGAGCAGGCGCGCCGCTTTATGATCGAATGCCCGGTAATGCTCGTTGCGCACAGCAGGGGAGGAGCTGTGATAGAGCGCTCCGAGTGCGGCGGATATGACGCTGTCGCCGTCGAGGCGCGAAATGCTGTCGAGCCGCCCGAGGAATGCGTTGCCGGCGCCCGCGTCGGCCTTGGGCGCCGCGCACCCGACCCACAGGAGCGAGGAAAGCAGCAGGAAACGATAAGCGGGTTGGGGCAACGGGGTGTGGTTTGAACAAATGTACCCTTCCGGCCGGGCTTCCGGCAATAAAATCCGCGCTCCGCGCGCGATTGCGTGGTACCCCCTATAGGCCCCGCAGCCGGATAAGAGTAGTTTCGTAGCCGGGTATTTTCCGGCCTGTCCGACAGCCTTCGTTTCCGCCGGTGGTATCCCGAATCCTCTTAACTGCAACCGTTCCCATGACCCTTTCTTCCGCCCGCCTCCTTCGCCCGCTTTTCCTCATCTGCCTGCTTGCTGCCGCCATCGGCGCCCAGGCCCAGGTAAACGCGCTGGACGGCGTCGGGCTCTCTTCGGCAACACCGGCCAAGCCTGCCTATTCGCTGCGTAAACTGAGCTCCGCCTATACGGGGAGCGCGGTAGAGGTGCGCCGGAGCAGCGACAACAGCCTGCAGAATATCGGGTTTACCCCCTCCGGCGCCCTCGATACGGCCGCATTGAAAGCCTTTGTGGGATTGGCAAGCGGCTTTGTGTCGAAGTGGTACGACCAGGGCGGCTCCGCCATCGATGCCGTGCAGGCTTCCGCTTCGCTGCAGCCCCGGATCGTCAATTCGGGCAGCATCGACCGTATGAACGGCAAGCCGGCACTCTATTTCGCAACGTCTAACCTGGCGACCGCTGCGGTGGTACTTTTTCCGACTGCCGTAACGTTGATCGGTGTGGCCCAGGGCACCGGCAGTGTGCCCGGCTCCCTCGCTACGAAGACCGGCCTATCCACCGGGGAGGCCCAGCATTTCCCGGCGCCCTTCGATTTCAGCAACGCTTCCGGCAATTTCCTCGTGGGCGATGCGGCCAACCTCAACACACTGTCCACCCTTTCGTTGAGCGGGAGTACGCCCCGCTCTTCAGTGGTGTCGGAAGTCGGCGCCTCCATTTTCGGGTTCGTGATCACGGGTCCCGGGGGGGCGATGACGAATTTATTGAACGGCTACCCGGTGCGCTCAACCACCGCAGCAACGTTTGCCGATCGCGGCGCACCCCTGCGCATCGGCGACCGGAATGGCGGCGGCGGCGCGGGCAACTTTTACTGTCCGGAGCTTGTCTTCTTCCCGAACGTGCTTTCGACGTCGAGCCGCCGCGCGGTAGAAGGCGCGCAGCAGGCCTACTACGGGTTGCCGTGCACAGCGCTTTCGGTCACCGGTCCTGCCACAATTTGCTCGGGGCAAACGGTGCAGCTCGTGGCCTCGGGCGCCGATACGTATTCGTGGTCGCCGGGTGGCGCCACGAGTGCCACGCTGGTGGCAACGCCCACCGCAACCACGGATTATACGGTCACCGGCACCTGGAATGGCTGCTCATCCACGAAAACGTTGCGTGTGACGGTACTCCCGACGCCCCAGCTTTCGGCAGGAGCGGATCGTACGGTTACGCCCGGAACGGCGGTTACGCTCACGGCAACCACTGATGCCTCTACTTTGGCCTGGCACCCGGTTTATTCGACTGCCAGCTCGGTGACCGTGCTGCCTGCCGAAACAACTACGTACCGGGTAAACGCTTCGTCTGCCAACGGCTGTACCGCGGAAGACTTTGTTACGATAACCCTGGCCACCGTGCCGGCAATTTCCGGGAGCACGATCGTTTGCGCCGGAGGTAGCACGACGCTGACCGCAAGCGGAACGGGTTCCATCGCCTGGTATACGAACCAGACGACCGGCAGCACGCTGCATACGGGCGCCGTTTTCACGACCCCGGCCTTGACCGCGTCCACCACCTATTGGGTATCCGCGTCCGGCGGTCCCCGCGTCCCGGTCCGGGTACAAGTGCTGCAGACCGTCCCGGTCGCCAGCCCGGCGGCTATTTGCGCCGGTAGCGGGTCGGAGCTTTCCCTGACGAACACGGGCGCCATCGCCTCCTGGTACGACGCGCCCACGGGCGGCAACCTGCTGTATCGATCGGCAGGCAGCTTCCCGGTTCAGCTGGCGCAAACCACCACCTACTATGTGCAGGCCGATGCACAGGAGCAAACAGATACGATCTTCTATACCGGTTCCGTGCAGACGTTCACGGTTCCAGCCGACGTAGTATCCATCCAGGTGGACCTCCGGGCTGGTTCCGGCGGTGGCGACAATCCGGGCGGGCCGGGTGGGCGCGTGCAGGCCACGCTCAGCGTGACACCCGGTCAGCAGCTTTCCTTGTATGCAGGTGGCGCCGGCACATATTCCGCATCCTATAGTATCACTGCCGGGGGATTCAACGGGGGTGGTGCGGCCACGACGGAATATTCGGGCTCGGGCGGGGGCGCATCGGACATTCGTATCGGGGGCACCGGCCTTACGGACCGCGTGCTGGTGGCAGGCGGCGGCGGCGGCGCCGGGCATTACGCAGGGTACGGACAAGGAGGCGCCGGTGGTGGCCTTACCGGGGGTCTGTCGCCGGTGGTCATGCCTGGGTACTACGCTTCTGAGGTAAACGGTAAGCCCGGCACACAAACGATGTATGGGGAAGGAGGCGACGGCACCTATCCTCCGAGCGCAGGTCCGGGAAGCTGGGGTGCGGGCGGCCCGGGACAGGGCGGCGGCGGCGGTGGTGGCTGGTTTGGCGGTGGCGGTGGCAGCCTCGTCGGCGCCGCGGGCGGCGGTGGATCGTCTTATACCAATCCGGCGCTCACCCAGAACGTGGTGCATACCCAGGGATATCACAGCGGAAACGGGATGATCATCCTGAAGTACCGGGCTGCCTGCACCAACACCGCACGCGTTCCGGTAACCGTAACCGTACAGGCCGCAAATCCGGTCACCATTACCGCGAGTGCCGATACGACCTGCGGCTCGGTGCAGCTGACCGCTTCCGGGGCGAGCTCCTATTCCTGGAGTACGCCGCCGGTTATTCCATCGGCAAAACTGGCAGCCGGGCTGCATCAGCTTTCGAGCAGCTTTAACGGGTCTGCCCTGCAGCTGCGTCGTCCATCCGATAACGCAGTCGCCGAATTCGGATTCATCAACGGAGAGTTGAACCTGGCAGCTATCTATGCGTTCCTGGGATCGGAGACCGGTCGTTGCGTGAAGCTGTTCGATCAATCGGGCAACGGCAATCACCTGGAGCAAACAGACCCGTTGCGGCAGCCGCTCTTTGTGGCCAGCGGCATCAATGGCCGTCCTGTGCTCCGGTTCAGCGCAAGCCCTGCCCGTTTTATGACGAGCCCGGTGGTGCTGGGAGAGCCGTACACGGCCATTTATTTGGCCCGGCAGAACGGCCCGGCACGCGGCCGCATGCTTTCAACGGTCTATAACAACTGGCTGCTTGGCTGGTGGAGCGGAAATAAGGGCATGGCGCATTTCGATAATTGGGTATCGCCGGCCGGCGGTATTCCAGCCGACGCCATGGCCTACCTGTATGCCGCAACCCGCAGCGGCGGCACGTCGCGCGTGTTCGAGAATGGGATTCCCCTCTATTCCAGCGGTAATGGCGGCGGTGGTATCAACGGACTGCAGGTGAACGGAAATGCCGGTGGGCCGATCGAATTGTCGGATGGCGACTTCGGCGACATACTTCTCTTCAATACGGCTTTGAGCGACGACGCACGTGCCGAGGTGGAAGGTTACAGCGCGCGTTATTACGGACTTGCCACGCCCATCAGCAATGCAACCATCACGGTAACCCCCACGGGGCCCGCAACAACCTATTATGTTACCGGGGCATCGGCCACCGGTTGCAGCACCACCGTCGGTAAGACCATCGTAAAGGATGGCAGGCCGCCCGTGGTGCAATGTCCGGCCGGCCAGGAACTTATCGTGAATGCATCCTGCGCGGCTACGCTTCCCGACTATCGTTCCCTGCTGACGGCCGCCGACGAATGCAGCCCCGCAAGCAGCCTGGTGATCACGCAGCTGCCCGCGGCCGGAAGCCCCATCAACGGGATGGATACGGTTCGCGTACAGTTCACCGTTCGCGACAGCGCCGGCTACGAGGCGAGCTGCACGATCAATATCATTCCCCGCGATACGAGCGCCCTTCGAATGGTCTGCCCGTCCGGTCGGACGGTAACGCAGGAGATCGGCGCATGCGGCGCGTACGTTTCTTTAACGGCTCCGGTGACGACCAATTGCCGGACCGCCACGGTGGTACAAACCGGTGGCCCGGCCAGCGCAACCCTGTTTCCGGTCGGCACTTCGGCCGTAACGTTCACCGCCTCCGACGGGGCGGGAAATACGGCTTCCTGTAGTTATACGGTTACCGTACTGCCGCTCCTGCCTGTTCTTTCCGGCGATACGCTGGTCTGCACTGGCGGCAGCACCACCCTTACGATCAACAACATCGCGGGTAGCAGCTCCGTGAGCTGGTACACCGGTCCCAATGCTTCGGGCACGCTGGTGGCTACGGCCAACCCGCTGGTGAACGCCGGTGCGGGCACCTATTACGCCCGTTACCAGGGGCCTTGCGTGCCCGAGGAGAAGCGGGTTACCGTTTCGGAGTTTACCGACTCGCTTACGATCGCCGGCGACAGTATTCTTTGCGCGGGCAGCCGCAGCTTTCTGACCGCATCTGGCTTTGCGTTAAACGGGTGGCTCGACCTCGCCCTGCCCGTGGACGCGGCACCTTCATCGGCAAAGCTTGCCCTCGGACTCCGCCTCCTGAGCAGTACATATACGGGGCCGCTCCTGCGCCTGCGCCGTGCTTCCGACGATGCGCAACAGGATTTCAACGCTATCGGACGCCACCTCGATACGGCGGCGGTCAGCGCCTGGGCGGGCGGCAGTGCTGTGTTCTGCGTGACCCTCTACGATCAGTCCGGAAACGGAGCGCACCTGACGCAGGCCACGGCCTCCGCGCAGCCGCAGCTCCTGCTGCACAGCGCCGCGAACGACCTCCCGGCCCTCCGTTTCGGAACGACGCAGTTCATGCGGCTCGATGCACAGTTCCCGGCACCGTTCACGATCACCTATACGGCGCGTCAGACCGGCGGTGTCCGTGCGCGGGTTCTTTCCACCTATCGAAACAACTGGCTGCTTGGCTGGCACAACGGGCAGCAGGGAAAGGCTTTTTTCAACAACGGCTGGGTGCAGGAGAACGGGTATGCGGCCAACAACTCGATCCAGGTGTATACCGGAAGGTCGACCGGGTCGGTCAGTGCGATCTATGAGAATGGCCTGCTCTTGGCGGCCAACGGAGGCGGCACGAACGGCCCCGACGGCCTGCAGCTCAACGGGCTCGGAAACGGAGAGCGCTCCGACTGCGAGTTCATGGAAGTGCTTGCTTTTGATACGGCGCTTGCCGACTCCGTACAAACCAGTGTGGAAGCGGGCGCCATTAACTACTATGTAAACAGGAGCCGCCTGCTCGTGTCTGATCCCGCAGCCGGCACGCACCGTATTTATACGGCTTTCGGGGCACGCCCTTCCTGCGCCACATTTTCCTCCCGGAGTGTGACGGTGAAGAGTCCCATCGCGGGCGACCCCGCTCTCTACGGGGCGGGCACCTGGAACGTGTATGTCTGGAACAGCGGCGGCGCTTCTGTGCATGCCGGCACCTGGTCGGCAAACTATTCCGGTTACTACACGGCTGCTACCCTCGGACTCAATTCCCACGCACAATGGGCCAGCGGCACGTCGCCGTCGGGCGCTGCGGGCTATGTGGGCTGCCCGGTAGGGGCCGACAACCACTCCTGGAGTGCCAAGCGTAAAGGCTTTCCCTGCAGCCGCTACCGCCTGTCGGTAACGGCCCACGACGATGCGGCCGAACTCTGGATCAACGGTGTCAAGGTGTGGGAGCATGCGATCTGCTGCGACCAGCACCCGAACGTATGGGAGGGAGTCCTAAGCAGCTCCGACAGTGTCGAGTTCCGCGTCACGGAGGGAAGCGGCGGATCGGGCGGCACGCTCGTTTTCACCGAGATCAACCTTCCACTCACGGTATCTTATGCCGCTTCATTTGCCTGCCCCACTACGGTGGTGCCCGCGCCGGTGGTGAGCACCACCGGCGGCTTTTATACGGCGTCGCCGGCTGGCCTGCTGATCGATGGCGCCAGTGGTGTCATCACGGTGCCGGGCAGCACCGCAGGAAGCTATACCATTACGTATCATATTATATCCCCCTGCGGCGATACCACCAGGGGCACGGCTCCTTTTGTGATCGCGGCAACAGGCGATCCGGCACTGTACGGCAACGACATCTGGAACGTGTACGTGTACAACAGCGGCGGCGCTGCTGTGCATGCCGGCACCTGGTCGGCAAACTATTCCGGTTACTACACGGCTGCCACCCTCGGACTCAATTCCCACGCACAATGGGCCAGCGGCACGCCACCATCAGGCGCTGCGGGCTACATTGGATGCCCGGTAGGCGCTGACAACCACTCCTGGAGTGCCAAGCGTAAAGGCTTTCCCTGCAGCCGCTACCGCCTGTCGGTAACGGCCCACGACGATGCGGCCGAACTCTGGATCAACGGTGTCAAGGTCTGGGAACATGCCATCTGCTGCGACCAACACCCGGACATCTGGGAAGGAGTGCTGGGAGCCACGGACAGTGTCGAGTTCCGCGTCACGCAGGGAAGCGGCGGCTCCGGTGGCACGCTTGCCTTCACCGATATCGGTTATCCGGTGACCCTGACCTACGCCACTTCATCGGCCTGCCCGAACACGGCCGTGCCCGCGCCGGTGGTCAGCCGCTCCGGAGGTTTCTTTTCCGCAGCACCGGCCGGCCTTCTGATCGACAGCAGCACCGGTATCATTACGGTACCGGGCAGCGCTTTCGGAAACTACCTCATTACGTATCACTGGCGGACGCCCTGCGGCGATACGGCCCGCGCCACGGCTCCCTTCGCGAACGCGCCAACGGGTGACCCGGCGCAATACGGCAACGGCATTTGGAACGTATACGTCTACAACAGCGGTGGCGCGGCCGTGCACTCAGGTACCTGGAGCCAGAACTACAGCGGCTACTACACAGCTGCCGCAACCTCCTTCAATACGGCTGCGCACTGGGCCAGCGGCACGTCGCCGTCGGGCGCTGCGGGCTATGTGGGCTGCCCGGTCGGGGCCGACAACCACTCCTGGAGTGCGAAGCGCCAGGGCTTCCCCTGCGGCCGCTACCGGCTTTCGGTAACCGCCCACGACGATGCGGCCGAACTCTGGATCAACGGCGTCAAGGTGTGGGAACATGCCATCTGCTGCGACCAGCACCCGAACATCTGGGAAGGATTCCTAAGCAGCACGGACAGTATCGAGTTCCGCGTCACGGAGGCGACCGCCGGCTCGGTGGGTACGCTCGAATTCACTCCGGTCACCGATCCGGTCACGCTTAGTTACCCGGTTGCCGGGGGTTGCGTAGGCGATTCAACGGTCGCTTCGGTGGTCAGCACCGCCGGTGGCTTTTACACAGCAGCGCCCGCTGGCCTGCTGATCGATGGCGCCAGTGGTGTCGTCACGGTGCCGGGAAGTGCCGCCGGAAGCTATACGATTACCTATCACTGGCCAACGCCATGCGGCGACACGGTGCGCGCCACGGCGCCCTTCCGGGTAGCCGCGGTGGCGGGCGACCCGGCACTGTACGGCAACGGCATCTGGAATGTGTATGCCTACAGAAGCGGTGGCGCCGCCGTCGACGCCAACACCTGGAACCTCAATTACAGCGGCTTTTATACCGCTTCCGGTACGGGCTTCAATACGGCTGCGCAGTGGCCGGCTGCTGGCGCGCCTTCCGATGCCGCGAACTACCAGGGCTGCCCGGTAGGCGCAGATGGCCATTCCTGGGCCGCGAAGCGACAGGGCTTTACCTGCGGCTATTACCGCATCGATATCACAGGCCACGACGATGCCGCGGAGCTGTGGATCAACGGCGTAAAAGTATGGGAGCACAGCGCCTTCGGCGATCAGCACCACGGTGTCTGGACCGGCCATCTGAGCGTCACCGACAGCGTGATGTTCCGCGGTAGTGAAGCGCTCGGCGACGCCTACGGCACGATCGATATCGTAGCCGTAAGTGCAGCGGTTGCCTTCAATTACAACGCGAGCGGCGTTTGCACCAGCTACGGCTTGCTCACTCCTTCTGTGAGCAGGAGCGGCGGGGTATTCAGTGCGGCCCCGGCAGGTCTTTCCATCGACTCGCTGACGGGTGTGATCAATACGGCAGCAAGCGCCGCCGGGCAATACACGATCACCAATACGATCACCGACGAGTGCGGACAGGTGCTGACGACGTCGGTAACACTTTCGGTCACTGCGGTTCAAGGCGATCCTTCTGTTTTCGGAGCCGGCGTCTGGAACGTCTATGCATGGAACAGTGGTAGTACGGGTAGCATACCCAACAGCAACGTGTGGAACCTGAATTACACCGGGTTCTTTACGGCTGCCGGGCTCAACTTCAACACGGAAGAGCACTGGTCGAACATTGGTAATCCATCTGAGGCGGCCGGATACGGCGGCTGCGCGGTAAATCCCTACCAGTTTTCCTGGAGCGCCAAGCGTACCGGCTTCCCCTGCGACCGCTACCAGGTCAATATCCCCACCCACCGGTATACCGGCCAGCTGTGGATCAACGGCGTGATGGTGTGGGAGCACCGTGGCTCCGGCGATTACCATAGCAACGTATGGACGGGCTTCCTCGGCCCGACGGACAGTGTGGAGTTCCGCTGCTTCTCGAATGGCTCCGGCTTTGGCTCTATTGCCTTCATCCCCCTGGGCTACTCGGTTGACCTGAGCTACCCGGTAAGCAACAGCTGCTCCGGAAGTGCGCCCGTTGCTGCTACCGTAAACTTCGGTGGCGGCGTATTCAGCGCCCTGCCTGCGGGCCTGGCGCTCGATACCGCGAGCGGAACGATCACGCCGACGGCAAGCAGCACCGGAAGCTATACCATTTATTACACCTGGGTGAGTCCTTGCGGCGACACGCAGGTCGACTCCGCGCAGCTATCGGTCGGGGCACAGCAGGGCGACCCGTCCGTATTCGGGGTTGACCAGTGGCGCGTGCACGTCTGGAACAGCGGCGGCGCTTCGATCGCGCCCAACGCCTGGAGCACCAACTATTCGGGGTATTACACCGCCGCCGGCACCGACTTCAGCACGCTGAATCAATGGGCCGACCATCTGCCGCCCTCCGATGCACCCGGCTATGCCGGTTGTGCGGTGGGCACAGAAAATCATTCCTGGAGCGCGAAGCGAAAAGGCTTTCCTTGCGGGTATTACACCGTCAATATCGATAGTCATGACGATGCCGCGCAGCTCTGGATCAACGGCGTGAAGGTGTGGGAGCACAACTCCTGTTGCGATACGCACAGTCAGGTGTGGGAAGGGATGCTCGGCGCCACTGACTCGGTAGAGTTCCGGGTGACGCAGGGGATCGGCGGTGCGCAGGGCGCCCTGTCGTTTCAGCTTTCAGCACCAACGTTCAGCTATACGTCCAGCCCATACTGCACCTCCGCAGGAGTGGTGTCGCCCAACCGGCAACTGTCGGGAGGCACGTTCACTGCGAGCCCCGCCGGCTTGTCGGTAAATGCGGCCACGGGCGCCGTCAACACGGCGGCCAGCCTGGGTGGTATTTATACGGTGACCTATACCCTGGTCACAAGCTGTGGTGATACCCTGGTCGGCACCGCCCCGATCACGATCAACGCGCCAGGCGGCGACCCGTCGGTTCCCGGCACCAATGCCTGGAATGTATATGCCTGGAATGCCGGCGACCATGCCAACCAGGCACAATCCTGGAACACGGCCTATGTGGGCTACATTCCCGGCGCCACAACCAGCCAGTCGCCGAATTTCTCCTATGCCAACGGCAACTATCCGTCGGCCCATCCTGCCTTCCAGGGTTGCCCGATCACCAGCAGGAGCTTCTCCTGGTCTGCCGTGCGCAAAGGGTTTACCTGCGGTTACTATGCGCTGCGTATTACGACGCTGGATGTTTCGGGCGAGCTTTGGATCAACGGCGACCTGATCCGCCGCTTCGGCCGATTTGAGGCCAGCAGCGCAGTCGTGTGGCAGGGCTATCTGTCATCGGCCGATACAGTAGAAATGCGGGTGCGCAGCACTTCCACCCTGGGCTCGCGGTTGGGTCTTTCGCTGACGGCTATCGCCGAAGCCGCGGGCCTCGCATACCCGGCCAGCACCGGCTGCTATGTAGCCGGCAGCAACGAAACGGTGTCGCCGGTCATTACCGGCATTGCCACGGGAACGTTCAGCGCAACGCCCTCGGGCCTCGCGCTCGACCCCGCAACCGGCGCGCTGGACCTGGCCTCCTCATCGGCCGGTAGTTATACGGTCACCTCTTCCGGCACGTCGATTTGCGGTACGGCACTTTCGGCAAGCACCGCGCTTACGGTTGTGGTCGCCGCGGGTAATCCGGCGACCTTCGGAACAAATCAATGGAACGTCTATGCGTGGAACGCGGGCGATCAGTCCGGTACGCCTTGGAGCGCGGCCTATGCCGGGTATTATGTGGAGCCGACACTTGATCTGAATACCCTGACCCGCTGGGACCCCAGTGGCACGCCCTCATCCGCGAGCGGCTACCAGGGGTGCACGGTCGGCGCCGACAACCACTCCTGGAGCGCGAAGCGCCAGGGTTTCCCCTGCGGATATTATACGATCGATGTGCCCGCGCACGACGACAAGGTGGAGCTGCGCATCAACGACTCCCTCGTGTTTGCACACAGCGATTGCTGCGATGCGCACACCGCGGTGTGGGAAGGCGTGCTCGGCCCCGACGATAAAATAGAATTCCGCGTTTCCGAGGGCGTGGGTGGCTCCATGGGGCAGCTCACCCTGACGCTGCATGCCACCATCACGGCCAGCACCTGGACCGGCGCCGCAGACAGCGACTGGACCAACGGCGCCAACTGGTGCGGACCGGTTCCCCTCGCAACCACGGATGTGGTGATCCCGGCATCGGCCGTCAACCAGCCTGTTGTTGCTAGTGGCGCCGTCGCCACCGCACGCAACCTGATCGTCCAGAGCGGCTCCTCGCTCATGGTGGCGGGAACGATGAACCTTTATGGAAACCTGATGAACAACGGCGGTACCTTGGATATGACTCAGGGGCGGCTGGACCTTGAAGGAAATACACGACAGCAGGTGCCAGCCTTTACCGTGCAGGCACTGCATGTCAATGGCGGCGGCGGTTTCATCTTGTCGGGTCATTCCGTCGTCAGCGGTTCGCTGACCTTCGGTGCCTCTGGTGGCCACGTGATCCTGGGCAGCAGCAACCTCACCGTGGGATCGATCTCAGGTGGCGATGGAAGTGCCTTCGTGGTGACGAACGGATCCGGAGCCCTGACGCGCCGATCGCTCGCCGGCACCCAGCTGATGCCGGTCGGCCTGAGCACGGCAAGTTATACACCGCTTAGCATCACGACCGCTGAAGGCCTGGATTGGACGGTACGCCTGCAAGGCGACTTTGCCGGCTATGCAGCGGTGAATCAGTCCCTGGCCCTGCCGCGCATCTGGCACATCACGCCGTCGGTGACACCCACAGCTACGCCTGCTTCGCTCATCTTCACCTATCCCGATTCCCTTTGGACGACACCTTCGCTGGTCAGTGTGTTCCGTTATGGCGTCACAGGCGGCTGGGCACTGGCGAACAACGACGCATCGGGAATCACCGCCGTACTTAACGGCGGGCTCCGCAGCGTGTCGCTTATGGGCCAGCAGGCCTTCTCGCCCTTTGCCATCGGCAGCACGTCTACGCCGTTGCCGGTATCCTTGCTCTACTTCAGCGGCCAGTCCACCGGGCGTACGAACCAGCTGCAATGGCGTACGGCGTCCGAGCAGGACAACCGGGGCTTCCAGGTGGAGCGATCTTACGACGGTCGCGTCTTCGCGCGCATTGGCTTTGTGGGCAGTGCGGCACCATCGGGCACCAGCAACACGTCATTGGATTACCGCTTTGCCGATTCGTTGTATGCGGGTCTCCGGCAATACTATCGCCTGCGGCAGGAAGACATCAACGGGGAAAGCCGGTACAGCCATGTGGTCACCCTGCAGCAACGCAGCGTGCCGCCTGCCATCACCGTTTACCCCAACCCGGCCCGTACGAGCACCGAGCTGCGCATTGTTGGCGGAAAGGAAGGGCAGGTGCTGATCACCTTATCCGATCCGGCAGGCAGGATCGTATGGAAGCAAACCCGCGGAATAGGAGTGGGGGTATCCGTACAAACCATTTCGCTGCAGGGGCTGGCGGCCGGTATATACCAGGTACAGGTACATACCACTTCAGGCGACTACCTGGGTAGTGTGCGGATTGTAAAAGAGTAGGATATCGTTTTGAATAGTCCTAGAATAGGTTGACAGTTTTTAGAAGAGATCCCGGCTGCCTCAGGTGGCCGGGATTTTTGTTTTGTGCACCTGCTCAGGTGTTTTCAT